>NZ_JAUSYK010000001.1:300813-601626 GCF_030816855.1 Arthrobacter sp. B3I4
CATGGCCAGGTCCTGCACTCCGGGCATGTGGGAGATCACCATCAGGGTCGTGACAGTGTCCGGAACGTGGTTAATGACAGCCAGCATGCGGAGCGCGGAGGCGCCGTAGAGGCCGTCTTCGAGCTTAGGCGTTGGAGCCTTGTCTCCGAGTTCGCTGCAGACCCACGTGCAGGTCTGCCGGGTACGCAGGGCGCTGGAGCAAAGGATGAAGTCGGGGACGACGCCGTGTTTGAGGAGCCATCTGCCTGCCACCGGCGCGTCGCGGTGTCCGCGCTCTTCGAGCGGCCGCTCGTGGTCGGCAACGCCGCCGGGCCAGTCGGCTTTGGCATGGCGCATGAGCACCAGCCGTTTGATGTGATGCTCGCTCATGGCTCAAGCCTAGTGCGGCCGGCACCTCGCCCGGCGCAGACCACATCACGGTCCCGCCAGTCTTCGATGATGAAAGTAAGGGATCGTGTCCCGAGAGCGCAAGCGAAAGCGCCCGCCCCGGAGAGGGACGGACGCTTTCCTGGAAGCCAGTTAGATGGAGTACTCCGGAGCGGCCCAGACGACAACTTCGGGGTGTTCGTAGAACCGGTAGCCCTGGCCACGGACAGTGCGGACGGTGTTGGCGAGGCGCCCGAGCTTGGAGCGCAGGCGACGGATGTGCACGTCGATGGTGCGCTCGTTGGGAACCTCTTCGGCGTTCCGCCACAGGCCCTCGAGGAGTTCGTCGCGGCCGACGGTGCGCGTACCGTTCTCCACGAGGTAGTTCAGGAGTTCGAATTCCTTGAATGTCAGGTTCAGCGATTCGCCGTCGAGCGCAACCTCGCGCCGGGCGAGGTCGATCAGCACGCCCGAGGGGCGCGGATCCTGGGCCTGCTGGAGCCGGGCGTTTTCGGCACGCTGCCGCGCGCCGGCCGTGGGGTCACCGAAGGTGGACCGAACGACGTCGAGCGCGGAGCCCGGGGCGGACGAGGGGGCGACGGCGACGGCGGCGTAGCTTTCGGCGCCGGCCACGAGGGACTGTGCGTAAGCGCGGATTTCCTGGGCCAGTTTGGCAATGGAGGTTCCGGCGGCGGCCGCGGTTTCCTCGTCGATGCCCATGTAAAGCACGAAGCCGCGGGCGACGTTGTCATTGGGAACGGGGCGGACCGGGCCGTGGCCCGGGGCAATTACCGGGGTGGGCGCCGTCGTCGGGGCCGATTCCGCGGCGGGTACGGCCCGCAGCTGGCCGTAGGAGTTCGGGTTGTAGCCCTGGTCCGCGTAGCCTGGAGCGGGGAAGCTCTTGCCGGGGGCGGCGGGGGCAAAGCTCGGACGGCCGCCAAAGCCCTGGCGGAGCCCGGAGGCCTGACCGGCCTTGTTGGCGTTTCGGACGGAGATGTGGACGTATCCGGATGCAACTGACATGGAATGCTTACCTCAATGTGAATGGCCGTCATCGCGGCTCGAATGCAGGTTTCCCCGCAATGAGAACTGGGGAGTGCGCCCGACGCTGGGCTGGGGGCGAATGCCTAGAAACGTTCTGGGGTGTAGAAGTTAGGCGTGCATTCGGCAACAGCGCATCTCGGTACCAGCTGGTGCGCTGATCCAGAAAACTGCGGCTGCAGGTGCTGTTGAGTTCTTGTTCACAATTGAAGTGTGCAACGTAACAATAAGAACTAGCAAGTAACAAAGGGCCGCGCGGTCCGCATCGTGAGACGAATGCGGTGTTTGTAGTGGAGATCGCAATTCGGCCGTCCGCTTCGTGCTCGCCGCGTGTCGAGCTAAACGGCTGGAAATACGTTCTCTGCCGAATATTCTTCGAACAAAATCCACTACTGGCCTCAAATCGCCTCCGGGACAGCGACCGGCAGAATGCCCCGCGGGCCCCCGGACGGCAGTCCTATGTCCACCCTGTGGTCACTCTGCCGGTCCTCCGTCCGGCTGGATATGCTGAGATTCACAGGGACCGCACAGGAACCCCTAAGCTGCGCCTCACCGGCGGACCGGAGAGTGATCGAATGGCCACCCCGCACTCCCTGACAAGCAACCTCCCGCAACTGACCCACCCGGACGGCTCTCCCATCCGTACACTGGTGGTGGACGATGAGCCCAGCCTCTCGGAACTGATGAGTATGGGCCTGCGGATGGCAGGCTGGGAGGTGGCCGTGGCGGCCGACGGACCCAGTGCGGTCAAGCTGGCCAAGGACTTCCGCCCGGACGTGCTGGTGCTGGACGTCATGCTTCCCGGGTTCGACGGCGTCGAACTCCTAAGCCGGATCCGTGCGTTCACACCCGAGGTTCCGGCGCTGTTCCTCACCGCCAAGGACGCCGTCCAGGACCGCATCGCCGGGCTCGCGGCAGGGGGCGACGACTACGTCACCAAGCCGTTCAGCATGGAGGAAGTCCTGCTCCGGCTGCACCGGCTGGTCCAGCGCTCCGGGGTGGCCGCCATGGACACCGCCGAACTTGTCGTGGGCGATCTGGTACTGAACGTCGACACCCGCGACGTCACCCGGGCAGGAGAGGAACTGCACCTGACCGCGACCCAGTTCGAACTGCTGCGTTATCTGATGGAAAATCCGAAACGGGTCATCAGCAAGGCCCAGATCCTTGACCGAGTCTGGGATTACGACTTCGGCGGGCAGGCGAACATCGTGGAACTCTACATCTCCTACCTTCGCAAGAAGATCGATGCCAAGCATGCGCCCATGATCCACACGGTGCGCGGTGCAGGGTATGTGCTGAAACCGGCGGACTGACCGTGCCCGCCCCTTCCGCCGCAGGGCCCGTGCGCGGGCGCGACTGGCGCGACCCGTCCACCTGGCACCTGCGCACGCGCCTGGTTCTCGTCGCCATGGGGCTGCTCGTGGCCATTTGCGGCGCAGTCGGGGTGTTCAGCTACGTCTCTATGGATGCATTCCTCACCCGCCAGCTCGATGAACAGCTGGCCGCAGCGTCGCACCGCTCTAGCGAGTTCGGCCGGCCCGAGTCCGGTGGCGGCCGGGGGGACCTCCTTGAAGCGCGAGGGCAGGGCATCGGAACGCTCAACGCCCGGGTGCGAAATGGCTCCGTCGTCAGCGCGGGCTTCCTGGCCGGGGACGCCAGCCGCGGCGGCCTCTCCGACGACGACGAGGCTGTCCTCCTGGAGCTCACCCCCAACAACGAACCGGTCAACCGGACCCTCTCGGCCGGCGACTACCGGCTCACGGCGGTCCGGGCCCCGTACGGAGACACCATCGTCACCGGGCTTCCCTTGGAAGAAAAGCACAACACATTGGCCTCGCTCGTGGGGACGCTGGGCCTGGTGTCCGCCGGTGGACTGTTGCTGATCGGCCTCGTCGGCACGGCCGTCATCCGTCGCACCATGCAGCCGCTGGAACAGCTCTCCGAGGTGGCCACGAAGGTCTCCCGTCTTCCCCTGGACGCCGGCGAGGTCGCACTCGGGGAGCGTGTCCCGGCGTCGGCGGCTCATCCGGGGACCGAAGTGGGCAGCGTGGGGTACGCGCTGAACCAGATGCTGGACAACGTCGCCAGCGCCCTGAAGGTGCGGCACGAAAGCGAGATGAAGGTGCGCCAGTTTGTTGCCGACGCCTCGCACGAGCTCCGCACCCCGCTGACTGCCATTCGCGGCTATACAGAGCTGATGCGGATGACGGAGCATTTCACCCCCGACGGCGAGAAGTCCCTGGCCCGGGTGCAAAGCCAATCCGAGCGGATGACCGCGCTGGTGGAGGACCTGCTGCTGCTGGCACGGCTGGACGAGGGGCAGCCACTCAAACTCACCGACGTCGACCTTACCCAGCTGGCGATCGAGTCGGTAACCGACGAGAAGGTCATGGCTCCGGACCGTGTCTGGCAGCTGGAACTTCCGGACGAACCGGTCATCGTGCGCGGCGACGCGGCCCAGCTTCACCAGGTGATCGCCAACCTGCTGTCCAATGCCCGCAAGCACACGGACGCCGGGACGAAAGTGGTGACGGGGGTTCGGCGGTCAGCCGGCGGTGGCGCCGTCGTTACCGTGACGGACGACGGCGCCGGGATCGCACCGGAGTTCGTCGCCAAGGTTTTCGCACGCTTCGCCAGGGCCGACGCCGCCCGCACGAATCCCGCGGACCGGCCCGGGCCGCGGCGGGCAGGGGCGCGCCCGGCCGGGGGGACGGCGGTTGACACGGCAGTCGAGACGGCCGAGAGCACCAGCGGGCTCGGCCTGTCCATCGTCCAGTCCATCGTGCAGGCCCATGGGGGCACAGTCGACGTGACCTCCCGTCCGGGCCGCACCGAATTCACCGTTCGTCTGCCGGCGCCGCGCCCGGCCCCGCCGCAGCGGGCTCCGGCCGCTCCCAGCCGCTAGGCCCCGCGAACTCGCTAACCCGCGCCAGCTCGCGGGTTCTGTCCACACTCGACGCTTCGAAACGGCGAGTGCGGACGGAACCTGCGAGCCCACCGAGAAGATCTCGCCCAAAGCAAGCCCCCGCTCCGGAAAGAGGACCTCTCGTTACCTAAATGTGACTTTGAGGTGGAAGTCAGGTACCGTTTTTAGGGCGCGTCCGTCGAAACGGCCGCTGCTCCGGGCTGGGGCATAACGTGCAGCCACCCGGATTCATGGATGAAACAGACGCAGGGAACACAGTGCTCCCGCGCGGTCTTCGTCCGTGCCCCCTTCAGGGTTACGCCGCCACGTTGAAATTCCGTGCGGCCCGGATATCGCATCCGACCCCCAGCTCGCTCCGTAGGCGTTGAGAGGCAAAACATGACTGCATTTAAGGCACCCGCGCGTCCAGACGACGCTAAACGTACATCCGCTGCCGACGTCGCGCGCCACCGCGCCGAGCCGGCCGCAGGCTCGACCTCGCCGCGTTCCGGTACCGGGCGCGGCACGCACGCCGTTTCCAGAGGGCCCGGGTCCAAAGGCAAGCGCGCGGCTATCGTCGGAACGGCTCTCGCCCTGCTGCTCGGGGCAGGGGCCGCAGGACAAGCCTCCAGCACCACCGCCCCCTCTGCCACGGCACCCAAGGCCGAATCCCTGCAGCTGTTGGACCTCGAGCGGCTCGGCAGCTACACCCCCGCATCGCCGGCGCCCCTCAGCGTCGAAGCGCAGGCGTCGGAAGTAAAGCCCGAAGCCCCTGCACCGGCACCCGCTGCTCCGGAAGCCGCACCGGCTCCCGCTGCCCCGGCTCCGGCCGCTCCTGCTCCGGCCGCGGCCCCAGCTCCTGCACCCGCTCCGGAACCTGTCGCCGTCGACGATCCCGCCGGCGCCCAGGCGTACGCGGAAGCGCAACTGCCCGCGCACGGGTGGGCTCCCAGCGAAATGCAGTGCCTGATGAAGCTGTGGACCAGGGAATCAGACTGGAAGACCACCGCCACCAACCCGGACAGCGGCGCCTACGGTGTGGTCCAGTCACTGCCTGCCGAAAAGATGGCCAGTGCAGGCGCAGATTACCGGACCAACTACCGGACGCAGATCAACTGGGGGCTGACGTACGTCGGAGAGCGCTACGGCTCCCCCTGCGGCGCCCTGAACTTCCACTACGCCAACAACTGGTACTAAAGCCCGGTAACGGGGCCTGGGCGGAGTAACCCCTAGCTGCCGGAACGGCCGGGGATGTACTGCACCGCCCAGTTGTTGCCGTCAGGATCCGCGAAATAGACGAAGTGCCCCCAGTCCTGAACGTCGACGTCGCTGACCTCTACACCGTTGTCCTTCAGTTGCCGGTGCGCGGCCTGAATGTCGTCAACCACCAGCTGCATGCTGGGAGCGGTTCCCGGCGGAGCGTCGTTGAGGCCTTCACCGATCGCGATTGAACAGCCCGACCCGGGCGGGGTCAGCTGCACGAAGCGGATGCCTTCTGTCGGCCGCTCGTCGTAGTCGGCGTGGAAGCCCACCTTGTTGACGTAAAAGTCCTTGGCACGGTCGACGTCGGACACGGGGACAAAAACAAGTTCCAGTTTCCAGTCCATGCCGCACAGGCTAGTCTCCCGGCGGCGCGTTCCGGAAGCCCGTGCGAGCAGTATCGCTAGCCGGCGATGCCGTAGAGCCGGTCTCCGGCGTCGCCCAGGCCGGGGACGATGTACGACTTTTCGTTGAGCTTTTCGTCGATCGAGGCCAGCACGATGGTCACGTTCGCCTCCGACAGTTCTTCTTCCAGCTTGGCCAGGCCCTCCGGGGCGGCCAGCAGGCAGATGCATGTGACATCGGAGGCGCCGCGCTTGAACAGGAACTTGATCGCCTCGCGCAGTGTGCCGCCGGTGGCGAGCATGGGGTCCAGGACGAAGATCTGCCGGTCCGTCAGGTCCTCGGGGAGGCGCTCCGCGTAGGTGATGATGTCCAGGGTCTCTTCATCGCGGGCCATGCCCAGGAAGCCGACCTCAGCGGTGGGAACCAGCTTGGTCATGCCTTCGAGCATGCCGAGCCCGGCGCGCAGGATCGGGACGACGAGCGGCGTGGGCTTGGTGAACGCTGTGCCGATGGTGGTGCTGACCGGCGTCTCGATCGTCACCGGCTCGGTCCGGACGTCGCGGGTTGCCTCATAGGCCAGGAGCGTGACGAGCTCCTCGGTGAGCTGGCGGAAGACCGGCGACGGGGTGTTTTTGTCCCGCAGAACGGTGAGCTTATGGGCGACCAGCGGGTGGTCCACAACGAGAGTGCGCATGGGTCAAAACTATCATCCGGACGCTGTCGACCGGCCCGCGCTGCCGGGAGTACCGGCGTCGTCCGTCCCTCCGTCGCGGCTGCTGCCGGGGGCGCCGTCGTGCAGGTTGACCTCGTTGTCGAACGTCGGTGCGGGACCGGCGTGTTCCCGGTGCCGCAACACGTGGAAGAGCCGGTGCGCCAGGATCACGATCCCCACCCAGCCCAGTCCCAGCACCCAGCCGATGATCACGTCCGTCATCCAGTGATGGCCCAAGTAGACCCGGCTCATCCCCATCGCGAAGACGAAGACCGCGCCGGCGGTGATCAGGCCCACCCGCGCGATGGTCCGGTGCACCTGCAGGCACGCGAGGTAGACCACCAAGCCGATCACCACTGTGGAGTTCAGCGTGTGGCCGCTGGGGAACGACGGCGAGCTCTCGTAGGGCGGGACGGCGTCGGCGTGGTCGGGTCGGGTCCGGCCGATCAGCTTCTTGCCGACCGTGGTGGCGGTGGTGGAAACGGCAGCGGCGCCGCCGATCAGGATCAGCGGCCGCCAGGTCCTGGAGACCCAGATCAACCACGCTGTCAGGATGCTGGCCAGGATCGGCATGCCGATTCCACCACCAATGTTGGTGAACCCGGTGACGAAGGAATCAAGCCCGGGGCTGCGCAGCTGTTCCATGAACGCCAGGGTGGGCTTGTCCAGGTTGGCCAGGCCGGCGTCGTCCACCACGTTGTCGTAGACCTCGGCGCTGGTGAGCGCCAGGGCGACGATCACGACGCCGCCGATCAACATCGTGATCCACAACGCGGCGTACGGCACCACCCACCTGCCCCAGCGCCGCGTCAACCAGTTTTCAGTCCTGGTGGTCAAGGCCCTCTCCCGACTTCCCGGTGCACCAGCTGGGGCGCACAGCCTGCTTAGGTTCGAAACTACCATTGAGCCATGACTACCCCCGAGCCCCGCCATGCCGAGTGGATGGGACTGGCCCTGGCAGAGGCGCGCCGGGCGCTGGCCACCGCGGACGTGCCGATCGGTGCCGTCGTGATCGGGCCGGACGGTTCGGTGCTGGGCGCGGGGCGCAACGAGCGGGAGGCGCTCGGTGACCCGACGGCGCACGCGGAGATGGTCGCGATCCGGGAAGCCGCGGCGGCATTGCGGGGCCGCAGCGCGTTGGAAGGACGGGACGACGACGGCTGGCGGCTGGCGGACTGCACCCTGGTGGTCACCTTGGAGCCCTGCGCCATGTGCGCCGGCGCGGTGGTGCTGGCCCGGATTCCGCGGGTGGTTTTCGGCGCCTGGGATGAGAAAGCCGGGGCCGCCGGCTCGGTGTTCGACATCCTCCGCGAGCGCCGGCTCAACCACTGGGTGGAGGTGTACGCCGGCGTCCGGGAGCAGGAGTGCGGCGCGCTGCTGCGGGAATTCTTCGCGCTGCACCGGGGCGACTCCGAGCTCTCAGCCGGCGGCGCTCCGGGCTGGCAGGACTAGCTAGCGCTCCGCGGTAGCCGTCCGGGAGTTCCGCAGCGCGTCGACGCGCTTTTGCCGTGACGCGGGCGAGTCGAGGCTGAACGCCCGGAAGTCGCCCAGTTCCTCCCTGATCCACGCTTCCACCTCGGCGATCCGCCGGGTCACAGCTTCGGTGGCCGCGCCGAAGCTCCACGCGGCGATCTGCTCCTTGCCCGGGTCGTACTGCCACAGTCCGATGATGCGGCCGCGGTCCAGGATGGGGTGGTCCGGAAGGTCGGCCTGCAGCGCGAGGGAACCGAGCGCCTGCCTGTCCTGGTCCTCCTCGGCGAGCAGCTCGGCGGCGTTCCGGCGCAGCAGCACCAAGGAGTCGGTTCCGGCGAGCAGCTGGATTTGTTCCTCGGCGGGCTCGGCGAAGGCGGCGAGCCGTTCGACGTCGCCGGGCAGCAGCCAGAGAGGATCGTGGTCCGCTGCGGAGATCGCGGTGGGCACCTCGAGGGCGCCGACGGCGGTCAGCGCTGCCCTGGTCTGGGTGACCGTGAAGCCGGTGAACCACTGCGACTGTTTCACGGTGGCGCCTCCGGTCCAGCCGAGGTAGCGGCGGATCAGTTCGGCGCGGACGTCGTCATCGCTAAGCTCGCTCGGCGGCAGTCCCCAGGGTTCGTAGGCGTAGCGCTGCTGGTCCAGCCGGCCGGTGGCGGGAACCCGGCGGATCCGCCCGTCAGCCTGCAGAAGGCCCAAAGCGGTGGGCAGCGTGGTGCTGGCGCCCTTCTTCTTGCCTTCCTCGCCGAGGTTGCGGACGGAATCGCCGAGTTCCTCCTTGAGCTGCCGGGGGTCCAGCGGCACCCCAGCCTCTACGAGGACATGCAGTACCTGTTCCTCGAGCAACGCGATTTCGCCGCGGTCGACGCCGAGCCGGCCGACGACTTTGAATCCTGTCTCGGCGGCGTCCCGGCCCAGCCGCAGCGCCCAGGCGAAGTCGTCCCGACCCAGAACCTAGGTGCAGCCGCGGGCCGTCGGGAGTTCCAGGACGCGGTGGGCCAGGACGTCGGCGTCCACCTCCCCGCGGCGGATGCCGGCCCGGGCGAAGAGCGTGAGGTAGGGGTTGGCGCCGCCCACGGACCGCGCCCAGCCGGCCCGGGCCAGGACCTGCTCCGCGGTGCTGCCGGCCAGCGAGCCGTCCAGGCCCTGCCGGTGCCAGGACCAGGCGCGCAGCCGCTGCCGGGTGAGGCTCTGTGCCGGCGGCAGCTGCACGGTCATGGGCTCGGTCCTCATGGGGCCATTCTCCACCCGCAGCTCACACTTATTATCGTTTTCGAGGCTGAAAACGGTACCTGCTGCCGGTTAGTCGGGTGTACCCGGGGCGGCCAGGCCGAGGATCGCCAGGACTGCGCGCGCGGTCACGTCCCAGCCGGGAAGGTTGTTCCGGGACACCTCGGCGGCGGCCCGCCACTGCCGGCGGAGGTCCGGTTCCGTGAGCCAGCGGCGCAGCAGCGCGGCGAGCGGCTCGGGGTCATCTTCGAGTTCGACGGCGGCACCTGGCAGGTCCGCCGCCCCGGCTGGGGTGCCGGCGGCGAGGGCCTCCGTGGCTCCCGTGCCGCGGCGCACGATCACCGGAACGGCCCGGGCCAAGGATTCGGTGACCACCAGCCCGTATGTTTCGGCCTGCGAAACCAGCAGGCTGAGGTCAGCGGCAGCCCATTCCGCTTCGAGGGCCGCACCGCGGAGTTCGCCCGGTATGCGCACCCGGTCCCACAGGCCCAGGCGTTCGGTTTCGCCGCGGAGCAGGCTGGCGTAGGCCTGGTCGGCGGTATCCGACCCGACAAATGACGCCGTCCAGGCCAGGTCGGTGAGGGTGGCCAGGGCGCGCAGCAGCAAGTGTTGGCTTTTGTTCGGCAGCAGCGCCGCCACGACCAACAGGTGCGGCGGTTCGGAACCGGCGGCGGGCGGGGCGGGTTCGGTGCCCGGCAGGGCGATCCCGCCGCCGTCCGGAAGGTCCGGCCCGTGCCGCTGTTGCAGGTCCGCCGCGGCCGAGCTGCTGGTGCAGATGACCCCCGCCGCGGCGCGCAGCGCGCGGCGTTCCAGCTCCGGATGGTCAGCCAGCGGCATATGCAGGAGGATCCAGGCCGGCATCCCGGCGGCCGCGGCCGCTTCCAGCTCTTCCGGCGCTCCGAGTGCCACCAGGCCGTCGACGAGCGTGACCGGTCCGCCGTCGTCGTCGATATCCGTGAGCAGCACGCCGAGCCGTCGCCGGTCAGCCGGGCTGCCGACCGGCCAGTCGCCGTCGACCGTGCAGGACTCCGTCACCATGCCGAGGTCGGCGAGCGCGCGGAGAAGGGCGGCGTTGTAGGCGTTGCCGCCGGAATTGTGGCGCACGTTCCCCGGCAGCAGAAGGCGCAGGCCCGCTGTTGCCCCGGCGCTGCTAGACGGCGTCGAACTCAAGGGAATAGCTGGCCCAGGCGTCCGGCGTTTCACGCAGGGTGACGTCAAGGCCGGCGAGCGCCTGACCGTCGTTGCCACTGCGGATCTTGCCTGCGACGGCGTCGGCGATGTACTGGGCCAAGGCCTCGGTGGTGCTGAGCCTGCCGGCGAAGTCAGGGTGCTCGTCGAGGTTCTTGTAGTTCAGGCCCGCAAGGATCGCATCCAGAACGTCGCCGGCCTCGCCTATGTCCAGCACGATCGAATCCTCGTTCAGGGTCGGGCGCCGGAAGGTCACCTCCGTGACGAAGGTGGCTCCGTGCAGGCCCTGGGCGGGGCCGAAGGCGGGGCGCGGGAGGCTGTGGGCGATCATGAAATTGCGGCGGACGGTCAGGCTGAACACGGATTACCTCGGGGTTTCTGTTGCGGGCGTGCTGGCGGGGTATTCAATGACGTGGCAGAGCGCGTCGAGGGTGCCGTCGGAGAGTCGCTGGACGACGTCGGGAAGTTCGTTGAAGCCGGACGTGCCGGTGAGGAAGGAGTCGAAGACGGGGTCGCTGAGCAGGGCGACGGCGATGTCCAGCCGGTCGGCGTTGGTGCGGCGGTGCCGCCGGGCGCGGGCGACGACGCCCACCTGGCTGGCGCGGATGGACAGCCGGCGCGCGTGGAAGTCCTCACCGAGCGGCAGGGTGATCTGCCGGTCTGCGTACCAGGACATCTCGATGATGTCGCCTTCGTCGCCCACCAGTTGCAGGGCCCGTTCCAGCCCGGCCTCCGAGGCGGAGCAGTGGATCACGATGTCGCAGTCCCCCAGGGCGTCGTCGGGGTGGCTGAACTCCACGCCCAGGGTGTCAGCGAACGCCTGCTTGGCGGGGTCGATGTCGATCAGCTGCAGCCGGCCCAGCGGGAAGGTTCCGAGGAGCTTCGCGACCATGCCGCCCACCAGCCCGGCGCCGATCACGGCCACCCGGTCACCGAGGCGAGGCCCGGCCTCCCACAGGCCGTTGACCGCAGTTTCCACCGTGCCGGTGAGCACGGCACGGCGGGCGGGCACGGTGTCCGGAACCAGCGTGAGGGACTCGACCGGGACGATGTAGCGGTCCTGGTGCGGGTGCAGGCAAAAGACGGTTTTGCCTTGCCATTCCGCGGGGCCGGCCTCGACGACGCCGACCGAGAGGTAGCCGAACTTCACCGGAGACGGGAACGTGCCCTCCTGGTGGGGCGCGGCCATTTCCTTCGCCACGCATTCCGGGACGCGGGCGTTGTGCACGACCATCTCGGTGCCCTTGCTGATGCCGGAGTAGAGCGACCGCACCAAAGCCTCACCTGGTCCGGGCGCCGGCAGTTCCTCGCGGCGGAGCTCGCCCTGTTCCGGGCCGACGGTCCAATATGCGATTGCGGTTGTCGCGTTCAAGTTGCTCATCTTACTTACGAATCTAATGCGGTAGGTGGCCGGGGGAAAGCTGCCGGGCCCAGGCAGCGCGTTTCGCTCGCCTCCGGGCGGCTCCGCGGGCACCGTTTTGGGGTTGGGCGCCTTGCTCCGGTACCCTAGTCAGGTTGGTGACGTGTCCGAGCGGCCGAAGGTGCAACACTCGAAATGTTGTTTGGTGTAAAAGCCAACGTGGGTTCAAATCCCACCGTCACCGCCACGTAGCGAGGCCCGTGGTTCCCTTTATTTACAAGGGAACTAGGGGCCTTTGCTTTGCCCAGCCGGGACCGGTTGGCAAAGAATTGGGAAATTTCCGGCCATCTGTTGCAGTCAGGCTGGCCGCTTTTCGGGACCGCCCCCATCATCGAACGCCTCAACACACATATCGCCGCCGTCGGGCACAAAACTGCCTCCCAGGACGTTCTACTCAGTGCCGAACGGCATCACCCAGAGAAAAGAGCAGCTACACCTTGGCAACCGACTATGACGAAGTACGCCCCGACGTCGCGGAATCCCGCAACGCGTCCCTTGAGGCCCTGAAGTCCGCCAACAGCCCCGACGCCCGCAGCGTCGTCCTCGAACTCGACGAAGCCGACACCGTCGATGGCGTGGAACTGCCCGGCGCTGACCTCTCCGGCGAGGAACTGATCATCCAGGTCATACCGCAGGCCGCAGACGAATTCACCTGCTACTCCTGCTTCCTCGTCCGCCACCGCTCCCAGCTCGCGCGGGAGAAAAACGGCCATGCCTACTGCACCGAATGTGAAAGCTAACAACAGACCCTGACCTGCGCTTAAGCAGGAAGGTGCTACCCGGCCGCCGACAAATACCGGTCTGACGACCCGCATCAACCGCGGTGTCCTGCGCGGTCACCATTGAGCGGGACGCCTGACCTTGCTATAGCACGTGAAGTTGTCGTCTGTCCGCGGAGCATGCCGCCCGCATCTCAGGGAAGTCGGAACCAAAGCTGCCACGAAACCGCCAACAGGGAATTACTGCCACCCTCCGACACTCCGGCAAAATGCACTGGAGGCATACTGTGAACATGAAATTCACAACAACCATCCTGGGCAGCGGCAACAAGGCCGGCATCGAAGTCCCAGAAGATGTCGTCACCGCTCTGGGTGCAGGCCGGAGGCCGCCGGTCGTCGTCACCGTAAACGGAACAAGCTACCGCAGCAGCATCGCGGTGATGGGCGGCCGCAACATGATCGGCGTCAGCGCAGCCAACCGGGAGCTGACCGGCGCATCCGCCGGGGACACAGTTGAGGTCGATCTCGAGCTGGACAGCGAGCCGCGCGTCGTTGCCGTCCCCGATGACCTTGCCGCCGCCTTGGAGTTGGAGCCCAAAGCGAAAGCGTTCTTCGCGACGCTGAATTACAGCAGCCAGCGGCGCTACGTTGAACCGCTCGCAGCCGCAAAGACCGCAGAGACCCGCTCCCGTCGGGTCGCCAAGGTGGTGACCGAGCTTTTGGCAGGACGCAGGTAGCCCTCCATCGCCGGGGTCCGCGTACCGCTCTCCCGCGGAATAAAACCAAGGGCTTGGCGAGACGCCGGCGAGTCAACTGAACAGCCGCTCGACGCCGTTTCCCAGACTCGCAGCTAGTAGCTGGCCACGGCTACACGGGGTCGCGGCATAACCAGCGCCCACCGCCAGATTCAAAGCCGCTGTTTCGGCATCCGTTCGTCACGGCAGACCGGAGCAGCGGGCCACGACAACCGCCGCACCGGGTAGGCACAACGACCTGCTTAGACTGGCGCAATGACAACGCCCACGAGGACCGGGTTCAGCCGCGCGCTGGTGTGGATGGCCGGCGCCGCTGGGATGCTGCATGCTGCCGCCAGCCTCTACTGGGCACTCGGCGGCCAGTGGCTGCTGGCGACAGTGGGACAGTGGGCGTTGGACCTCTCCGTCGAGGCACCTCTGGCCGCGGGCCTGGCCCTCGGTTTCGTCGCACTGGTCAAGGTCCTGGCCGCGGCCATCCCCATCGGCGTCGCTTACGGCCGGATTCCCGGGGCGAGGTTCTGGCGCGCAGTCAGCTGGACCGGTGGGCTGCTGCTGATCGCATACGGCGGAACCAATACGATCGTGAGCGGCGCGGTACTCGCCGGGCTGATCCAACCGGAGGGCGGTTACGATCCCGCGAGCATAACGGGGCACGCGTTGCTCTGGGATCCGCTGTTCTTCGCCTGGGGCGCCGCTCTCATCCTCGCACTGTGGTTCTCACGCCCGGTACGGGCCCGTGCCTGAAAATCCGCGCCATCAAAACACCTTACCGGAGGGGCTACGCTCCCGGACAAGGCGCTGAACCAACCAGAGCACCCAAACGGGCTTCACTGGCCAATGCGGAGGTCCTAGTCCGCCAAGGCCGGCAGCGCGCGCCGGGCAACGGCCCGGGCAGGTGACCGGTTCCGGCAGAGCGCTCGCGGCATCCTCAGCCGCATCATCACCAACGGCCGGCTCGTGGGGCTGGGGGCGGCGGGCCAGTCCGGCGGCGGCCGGTCCGGTACGTCGGCTGCCGCGGGGGCGGCGGACCCGGTAACGGCGGCCGGCCTTGCTACATTGAAGCGGTGAAGTTCCTGGCCCGGCTGGCAGACGCCGCCGTACTTTGCGTTGCCGTTCTTGCCCTAAGCGGCTGCGCCCCCATCGCCCAGTCCCCAGCGGATACAGCACCGGCCTGCATTCCTGCCGGCAGGGCGGACCTCGTACCCGCATCGGGAATCCTGTCCGGCGTAAACCTTGACTGGGAGCACGAGCGGCTCGATCAGTTCAGCGAGAACCTGGGCCACCGCCCGGCTGTTGCGGTCAGTTTTGTCCCCTTCCCTCTGACGGCGACCGATCACGCCAACCTCGACGGCGCAGTCGCCCAGGTTCGCCACAACGGCGGCATCCTTCTCCTGACCCTGGAACCGCACCAAGGCCTGAAGGCCGTAACCGCGGACACAGCTGACGAGTTCGCGGCGACACTGGCCAAATACAACAATGCCGGAATCCCCGTCATCGTGCGCTTCGCGCACGAAATGAACGGATCCTGGTACGAGTGGGGCCAGCAACCCGCCGCGTACAAGACGGCCTTCCATACCATTGCCAACGCGATCCACCACAAAGCACCCGGAAGCGCCACCATGTGGGCACCCAATTACGGAGGAGGCTACCCCTTCACCGGAGGCCACTTCGCAGCAGCCCCCGGAAGCGGGGACTTCACCGCCCTCGACACGAACCAGGACGGCGCGCTCACCATGGCCGACGACTCCTACGCCCCTTACTACCCCGGCGATGACGCCGTGGACTGGGTAGGCATGTCCCTCTACCACTGGGGAAACACCTACCCCTGGGGAGCAAACGTCCGCCCCGAAGACGGCAAATTCCTCCAACAACTCACCGGCACCTACAACGGCGCCGGCGGCAACGACCTCGACGTGCCCGACTTCTACACCGAGTACGGCGCCGGACGCGGCAAACCCGTCGCGATCCCCGAAACGGCCGCCCTCTACGCCACCAGCGCCGCGGAGACAGGCGCCAACGAACTAGACCTCAAGTCCGCATGGTGGAAGCAACTGTTCGACCCGGCAATCCCGCAGCGCTACCCCCAACTGAAAATGATCAACTGGTTCGAATGGAACAAGACGGAAACCGAAGTCAAAGGAACCGTCGACTGGCGCGCAGCCGGCTCCCCCGAGACCCGCCAGGCCTACGTCAACGCCCTCCCCTCCTGGTTCACCTTCGCCGGGCCAACCCTCAACTGCAACCCCGCCCCATAACACCGGCCGCTGGACTTGCTTCAAGCAGCAACGAGGGTCCAGTGGAACCGGCCCAGCCAACCGCATCGTCCGAAGGGAAGACAGACGTCACGCTCGTACCGTAAGTAGCCCCCATAGAGGTTGATTCCCTGCGGCCAGCGGGACCAGGCCAGCCACCGGCTCTACTTCCCGCTGGAAAGTCAGCGAGGCCGACCTGCCGAGCCCACGAATCGGCTCTGTTTTCGACCATCACTCACGTTTCGAGCAATTCTTGCCCAGCGCTGCCCAAGCCTGGAACCCGCCAATCAGGTCGGTCGCCTGGGTCAGCCCGAGCCGCTGCAGGGTGCGTGCAGCGAGGCTGGAGCTATAGCCCTCGTTGCAGACGATCACGATCCGCCGGCCAAAATCGTCAGCGATCGGAAGCCGGTGGGGGCTCGAAGGGTCGAGCCGCCACTCGAGAACGTTTCGATCAATGACGACGGCTCCCGGAAGGTCTCCGTCGCGATCGCGCTGACCGATCGGACGAGTGTCAACAACGAGGGCCCCCGCTGCTCTCTCCCGCTCAAGATCCGAAGCATGTACACGCTTTAGCCCGATTCGGCTTTCACGTAATAACTGGTCGATTGTTAGAGGCCCCCGCGCGTCGTCCGGATTCACACCGGGCTGGCGCCCCACGGAGCGATCGTCGGATGTTGAACTTTCCTTCACCGTGTTCCTCTTCGTTGCTGCTGCTCGGTCGTTCCACCATGACGCAATCCGATCCAAGATTGGGAGTCAGTTCCAAGGCTATGGACGGCGTCAAATCGGGGACGCGCTCACATCAAACCTCCAGATTGGGCTCCACCTCTGCCACCGGGAGTCTCGAATCAACTGCAAAGTCGCCGTAGACTCCGTCCCATACAGCCCTCAACCGATCACGCGGAGGTACGGCCGATGACACAAGTTCTGCGGTTCGACCACGTTGGCGTCACCGTTCAGGACCTCGATACGGTGACGGCGTTCTTCATCGGCCTTGGACTCGAGATCGAAGGCGGACCTTTGTCGAGGGCGAGTTTATCGACACGGTCATTGCTATCCCGGACTCCCGCACCGAGATCGTCATGCTGCGCGCGCCCGGCGGAGGGGCAAGCGTGGAGCTTTCCAGCTTCGTCCGGCCCGCCTCCACTCCCGGATCGCCGGCAGCGATGGCAAATGAATTAGGCCTGCGCAGCTTGGCCTTCGAAGTCAGCGATCTGCAGGCCCACGTCGACCGGTTGGCCGCGGAAGGGTACGGGTTGGTCGGCGGCGTCGGCCGGTATGAGGATGTCTGGCAGATGGCTTACGTGCGGGGTCCCGAAGGGATCATCGTGGCGTTGGCTGAGCGGATCAGCTGAACCCCCTGCCAGCACGGCCGCCGCGGGCGTCACCCCTGGCTGTGGGCCCGGTACCCTAAAGCGGCACTGGCCGCCCGGCCGGCTGCGGCAACCATCGGCCCGAGTCGCGGGACGTCGTCGGCGCTGACGCGCTGGACCGGGAATCCCAGGCCCAACGCAGCTGCCAGCTCGCCGTCGTACCGGAAGACGGGCGCGCTGATCGATCCGACGTCGCTGTGCCGCTCACCGAAGGCCGCGAAGTACCCCTGCTGGCGGGCCTGCGCGGCCTGCTCGTCCAGCTGCGCCCAGCTGACCGGCGTCGACGGCGTGAACCGGGTGAGGTCGGTCCCGAGCAGGGCGCTGCGGGCGCCGGGATCGAAACCCAGGAAGATCTTCCCCGGAGCGCCGGCGTGGATCGGCATGACTTGGCCCACCGTGAAGGGCCGCATAACGACGTGCCGGGTCTCCGCCACGGCCACCACCGTGCGGTGCAGCCCATCGCGCAGATATAGACAGGCCGTCTCCCCCGTCGCGTCCCGGAGCTCTTGGAGGATGGGCCGGACCAGCCGAACAATGTCCAGGCCCAGAGTGCCGGGGGCCGCCCACTGCACCAGCCTCAACCCGATCCGGTAGCGGTCCCCGTCGCGGTCCAGGAATCCTTCGTGCACCATGTTCTGGACCAGCCGCTGGCACGTGCTCGCGGGCAACCCCGTGGCGCGGGCGATCTGCTGAAGCGTTGGTTCCGGGGAATCGACGGAGAAGCAGTTCAGGATGTCGCTGACCTTGCCCAGCACGAGGACCGGGGTGGATTTCAGGCGCTTCTCGTTGGCAGCTGCACTTCCGCCACTCATCTGCCACCCTCTTCCTTCCCGGGGGCCCGGCTCAGCCAGTGAGACATCTCGGAACTGACCGTTGACACATCCAGCTTAGGCTCGCACTATGGGTTGCAAAACCACCATATGGGTTTTGCTGATGCGAAATTACAGCCGCCGCACAGTGCACCGAACGGTGAGCCGGAAGCGGTAACCACATGAGCCAATGCCCCGGACACTCGGCCGCGACTCTCCCTCTGGAGCGCCGGATGGCTTCTCTACCGAGGACACTTCGCCCACACCCTTAGAAATGGAGTGATGTGATGAAAGTTCAGGAAGTCACCCGGGCACAGGCAGTGCGGCGTGCCACGATGGCAAGCGTCGTCGGGACCACTATCGAGTGGTACGACTTTTTCCTCTACGGCACGGCGGCGGCGCTGGTGTTCCCGCAGCTGTTCTTTCCCGGCCAGAACGCCTTCGCCGGGGTCCTGGCGGCGTTCGCCACCCAGTTCGTCGGCTTCGTCGCCCGCCCCGTCGGGGCAGCCATTTTCGGGCATTACGGGGACCGGATCGGCCGCAAGACCACCCTGATGGCGACGCTGTTCCTGATGGCTTTCGGTACCGTGCTGATCGGCTTGCTGCCGACCTACGAAAGCATCGGCATCGCCGCGCCTATCCTCCTCGTCACCCTGCGCATCATCCAGGGAATCGGCGTCGGCGGCGAGTGGGGCGGCTCGGTCCTGCTCAGCATGGAGTGGGGCCATGTGGAACGCCGCGGGCTCTCCGCCAGCTGGCCGCAGATGGGCGTACCGATCGGGCTCGTCCTCTCCACCGGCATCGTCCGCATCACCTCCGGATTGACCGGCACGGAGGGTTTCGTCGCGTACGGCTGGCGAATCCCGTTCCTCCTCAGCATCCTGCTGGTCGGCGTGGGTCTCTTCGTCCGGCTGCGCGTGATTGAGAGCCCGGAATTTGAGGCCGTCCGGAAGGCCGACAAGGTGGTCAAGGCACCCCTGATCGAGGTCTTCAGGCGCCAGCCAAAGGAAGTCTTGCTGACAGCACTGGTCCGCACGTCGGAGCAGGCGCCGTTCTACCTCTTCATCACCTTCGTCCTTACCTATACCTCCCGCCAGCTCAAGCTCAACAGCAATTCGATCCTGGATTACACCCTCATCGCCGCCGCGCTGGGTCTGATCAGCATTCCGCTCTTCGGCCGGCTCTCGGACAGGTTCGGCCGGCGAAAGGTCTACGGCACCGGCATTGTCCTGACCGCTATTTACGCCTTCCCCTACTTCGGCCTGCTCAACACCCGCGACGGGCTGCTGGTAGCGATCGCCATCGTGCTCAGCCTGATGCTCCACGACATCCAGTACGGGCCGCAGGCTGCCTTGATCGCTGAAAGTTTCGACGCCGACATCCGCTACACCGGGGCGGGCATGGGCTACCAGCTGGCCAGCATCGTCGCCGGTGGCCCGGCGCCCCTCATCGCGGCCGCCCTGCTGTCGGCCACGGGCACGTCCACGGCCATCTCCATCTACATTCTTGCCTGCTGCCTGATCAGCATGCTGGCGTTGATCATGCTGCCCAAACGTTCCGCCGCGCCCGCCCCGGAGGCGGAAAACGTCACCGGCGTAGTGTGAGAAGCCCTGTCGCCGACGACGGCGTTGCAGTGCTGACAGTGGGGACCGGTGAACGGTTTAACGCCCTTACGTCCCCGCAGTGGAACGCCCTTGAAACCTCCGCGCGGAGCCTCGCCGCCGATTCGTCCGTCCGGGCAGTGGTCATCCGCGGCACCGGGAACACATTTTGTTCCGGCTCCGACCTGCGGGAATGGCGGGAGGCCACCGGCGCCGACGTGAGCGCAGGTTTTGCTGCCGTCGAGGCGGCGCTGCAGGCCGTTGAAGCCATTCCTGTGCCCACAATTGCCCTGCTGCAGGGCGTGGCCACCGGGGCTGGATGCCAGCTGGCCCTCGCCTGCGATCTGCAGGTGCTCGAGTCCGCGGCGAGGATCGGTATGCCCACCTCCCGGCTGGGCATGCTCATTCCGCCCACGTTCGCCACCCGGATGTCGCTACGGATCGGCCCCTCCCGGACCAAGAACCTTCTATACGGCGGGAAGTTGCTGACCGCGGCGGAGGCGCTGGCGATGGGGCTCGTGACGACGGTGGTTCCCGACGGCGCCGGCGTCGAGGAAGTCGCACAGTTGACGGGGCGATGGGGCCGCATGTCGCAGGCATCGCTCCGGGCCGCCAAAGCGGCAGTGAACCGGGGGCTTGCTCCGGTGGACGACCCCATCCGCGGTCTCCCCCAAGAGCCGGCGGCGGACCCGGAGGAGTTCCTTGACCGGCTGGAACAATTCCTGCGCCACAAGATGAGCTAGGAAGACTTCGACGGCCGGTAGAATTGGCGTAAACCACAGTCAACGTCGAGCCGTGAGGGAGGTCTTCGTGCGCACACCCCGGTCGCGGACGCCTTTCCAAGCGCTCCGCTCCGCAGCGGTCGCCTCGACGATCCTGACTCTCGCCGCCGGCGCCCACGTGCTGGCCGGCGGCCAGCTTCCCGCCCCGGCGATTCTATTCGCTTTGCTGGCCCTGACCGGCCTGGTGTCGACCGCCGCCACCCGGCTGAAGCTGACCCTTCCCGCGATGGCCGGCCTGCTCGGAGCCGGGCAGGTGGTGCTGCACGAGGCGTTCTCGGCCTTCAGCACCCCCGGCAACCTGACCGGCACCATCACCGGCGGCACCCCTGCCCCCTCGCACCACCCGGGACCGGCGGGCGTTCCAGTCCCGGCGGCGCACGTCCAGCTGCACGAACTCGATTCGGCCCTCGCAGTGTCGATGCTGATCGGCCACGCGGTGGCCACGCTCACCTGCGCCCTGCTCCTGGCCAAAGGCGAGGACGCCCTGTGGTCCCTCGCGGCATGGCTCCGCCCGCTCGTCCAGCTCCCGGCTGCTGCAACGCCGCGCCCTGTTCCGGCGCCGGTCCTGCCATCCCGGTCAGATGCGGGCATCCCGTTGCCGTGGCGGAACCTGCGGCGCGATTGCCGGCGCGGGCCGCCCGCCGTCGTCGTTCCTTCCTAACCTTCCCTTAGCGCCGCAGCCGTTCCTGCCACTGCCGATGCTCCGGCCGGCGGTTCCGCCGCGCTTCCCTTCCCTGCGCCCTCTTGCGCGCACGCCTGAAAGGCACTTCTTTGACCATGTCACAGCACAAAACCGCCCTCCGCCGCGCCCTCGCAGCCGCCGCCGTCACCGGCAGCACCTCGGTACTGATGCTCGCCGGCATCGGCGCCGTCTCGGCCCATGTCGGCGTCTCCCCGGACAAGACCGCGGCGAACTCCCCCGCCCTGCTGAGCTTCGCCATACCGCACGGCTGCGAGGAATCGAGCACCGTGAAGGTGGCCATCACGCTGCCACCCGAGCTCAACGATGCACAGCCGAACGTGAACCCGAACTGGACCGCCACCAAGGTCACGGAGCAACTGGCGGAGCCGAAGAAGCTGGCTGACGGCTCGGCGATCACCAAGCGGACAAGCCAGATCGTCTACACCGCCAAGGAGCCGCTCAGCCATGAGCTCCGGGACACGCTGGTGCTCTCGGTCAAGCTGCCGGATGCGGCGGGCAAGACCCTGTACTTCCCGACCCTGCAGACCTGCGAAGCCGGCCAGGTGGACTGGTCGCAGATCCCGGCCGAAGGCCAGGACGGGCATGCGCTGAAGACACCGGCACCCTCGCTGACGATCTCTGCCGCTCCCGCGTCGGCCGACGCGCACGGCACGGCAGCCGGCGGACACGGGGGTGCTGCGCCGATCGACGCCGCCCAGGCCTCTGCTACGACCGACGACGGCGGGGCGCGCAGCTGGGCTGGCCTGGTCGCCGGCGTGGGCGGGCTGCTCCTGGGTGGGCTCGCCTTGCTCCGGAGCAGGAAGCCCGCACCCGCCCGGGTCCCTGCCGCGGGCCCGGCACCCACGAAGTAACGCAGGGCCGCCGGGCGCTCTCGGCGGCGCCGGTTGATGGACCCCGGTTGATGCCCGGAAATCACAATCCGGGCATCAATCGGGGCTGGCCGTCGTGGCATCGTTGACTAAGGCAACCGGGGGCCATAAAAGTTGAGCCATGAGGCCTCAGCAGAAGAAACACAGACTGGTAATTACTTCGGTGACGGCAGCCGCTGCGGCCGCGCTGCTGCTCAGCGGCTGCGCCCAGTCCCAGCCCCAGGCCGCCGCGAGCCCGGCGCCGGCGTCGTCGTCGTCCCCGACGTCGTCATCACCGAGCCAGTCCAGCCAGCCCAGCTCCGCCAGCCCGTCCCAGACCGGGTCCGGGGCCGCCGCCGTTGCGACCTCGCCAGCCCCGGCTGGCCCCGCCCTGTGCAAGGCTGCCAACCTGACCGGCAGCCTTGACGCCACCGGAGGCGGCGCGGCCGGCAGCGTCTACATGAAGTTGATGCTCACGAACTCCGGCGCCGAGCCATGCCTGCTCAAGGGCTTCGCGGGCGTGTCCCTCACTGCCAACGCCACCGGGGAGCCGATCGGCGCGGCGGCGAGCCGGGACGACTCCACCCCGGTTGCCGACGTGCTGCTCGCCCCGGGCAAGGCAGGGAGCGCGGTGCTGCGCTACACCCAAGCCGGGAACTACCAGGGCTGCACCCGCACCCCCGCTGCCGGTTTCCGGGTCTACCCGCCGGAGGATACGGCGTCGCTGTTCGTCGCCGCCCCCAAGGACGCCTGCACCGAGCCGGGAATCCACCTCCTGACCATCGGGGCCTTCACCGCGGTGTAGCCTGCGGTCCGGGCGCCGGGAAACACTGTCGGTGCCGTAGGGCATGATGGAGGAATGAAGGGGCAGGAACGCGCCGGCGGCACACTTGCGGCCGAGGCCATGGACCGGTTCAGCCGGCCGACCCGGGAATGGTTTCTGGGCGCCTTTTCCGCGCCCACCCCGGCCCAGAACGGCGCCTGGAACGCCATCTCCTCGGGCTCGCACGCCTTGGTGGTAGCCCCGACCGGTTCCGGTAAAACCCTCGCCGCGTTCCTCTGGGCGCTGGACCGGCTACTGGTCTCGGCACCGGCGGCGCCGGCGGAACTTCCAGGCCTCCCCGGGCCGGGCGCCGGCACTGCCAAAGCGGCCCGGCAGAAAGCCCCGAAGCGGAAAACCCGCGTGCTGTACATCTCGCCGCTCAAGGCGCTTGGCGTCGACGTCGAACGCAACCTCCGCGCCCCGCTGATCGGGATCACCCAGACGGCGAAGCGACTCGGCCTGCCGGCGCCGCTGACCACCGTGGGGGTGCGCTCCGGCGATACGACGGCGGCGGACCGCCGCTCGCTGCTGAGCCACCCGCCGGACATCCTCATCACCACCCCCGAATCCCTGTTCCTGATGCTCACCTCGAAGGCGCGCGAGACCCTCGACGAGGTGGACACCATCATCGTCGACGAGGTCCACGCCGTCGCCGGGACCAAGCGCGGCGCGCACCTGGCCGTCTCGCTCGAGCGGCTCGATGCGCTGCTGCCCAAGCCGGCCCAGCGGATCGGCCTCTCGGCGACGGTGGAGCCGAAGGAACTGGTAGCGCAGTTCCTGGCCGGCTCCGCGCCGGTGGAAATCGTGGCGCCGCCGTCGAAGAAGACGTGGGACCTGACGGTGTCGGTGCCAGTGGAGGACATGTCCGACCTCCAGGGCGCTGCCGGGGCCTTCGATTCGGGTCCCGCGTCCGGCCTGCAGCCGCAGGCCTCCATCTGGCCGCACGTGGAGGAGAAAATCGTCGACCTGGTGCTGGCCAACCAGTCCACCATTGTCTTTGCCAACTCCCGCCGGCTCGCCGAACGGCTCACCGCCCGGCTCAACGAGATCTACGCCGAACGCCAACTGATGGCCGAAGGCGGCGGATGGGATGAACCCGGCGGCTCCGCCGGCTCCGCGGGCGGTTTGCCCGCCTCCACGGCAACACCGGCGCACATGATGGCCCAGGCCGGCAGCACCTCCGGCGCGGATCCGGTACTGGCCAGGGCGCACCACGGTTCCGTATCCAAGGACCAGCGTGCCCTGATCGAGGACGACCTGAAATCCGGCCGGCTGCGCTGCGTGGTGGCAACCTCCTCGCTGGAACTTGGCATCGACATGGGCGCCGTGGACCTCGTGGTTCAGGTCGAGTCGCCGCCGTCGGTGGCCAGCGGGCTGCAGCGCGTGGGCCGCGCCGGCCACCAGGTCGGTGAGGTCTCCCAGGGCGTGCTCTTCCCCAAGCACCGGGCGGACCTGGTCCACACGGCCATCACCGTCGAGCGCATGCTGGACGGCAAGATCGAACGGCTGTTCGTCCCGGCGAACCCGCTGGACATCCTGGCCCAACAGACCGTCGCGGCGACCGCGCTGGGTGCGATCGATGTCGAGGAGTGGTTCTCGACCGTGCGCCGCTCCGCCCCGTTCGCCTCGCTCCCCCGCTCCGCGTTCGAGGCGACGCTGGACCTGCTGGCCGGCCGCTACCCCTCGGACGAGTTCGCCGAGCTGCGGCCCCGGATCGTCTGGGACCGCAACGCCGGCACCATCGAGGGACGCCCGGGCGCGCAGCGGCTGGCCGTGACCTCCGGCGGCACCATCCCGGACCGCGGCCTGTTCGGCGTGTACATCATCGGCACCGAGGTGGAGGGCACCGGTTCCTCCGGGGGGTCCGGGTCCGGCGGTTCAAGCTCCGGGGACGCCAAAGCTGCGGGGACGGCGTCGACCGCCAAGGGCGGGCGCCGGGTCGGTGAACTCGACGAGGAAATGGTCTACGAGTCGCGCGTCGGCGACGTCTTCGCCCTCGGCGCGACCAGCTGGAAGATCGAGGACATCACGCACGACCGCGTCCTGGTCTCCCCCGCCTTCGGTCAGCCCGGCAAGCTCCCGTTCTGGAAGGGCGATTCCCTCGGCCGCCCGGTGGACCTGGGACGGGCCCTCGGTGCGTTCGTGCGCGAACTTTCCGCGTCCGACGTCGGGCCGGCCGCCGAACGCTGTAAAGCAAGCGGCCTGGACGATTTCGCCGCCAACAACCTGATCCAGTACCTCGCCGAACAGAAAGCCGCCACCGAGGTGGTTCCCAGCGATACGACCCTAGTGGTGGAGCGGTTCCATGACGAACTCGGGGACTGGCGGGTGGTGCTGCACAGCCCGTTCGGCATGCCCGTCCATGCGCCCTGGGCCCTCGCCGTCGGCCAGCGGCTGCACCAGCGCTACGGGATGGACGGCTCCGCGATGGCTGCCGACGACGGCATCGTGCTGCGGGTGCCGATGATGGAGGACGAACCGCCGGGAGCGGAGCTGTTCCTGTTCGAACCCGAAGAGCTTGAACAGATCGTCACCGCGGAGGTGGGCGGCAGTGCCCTGTTCGCGTCCCGCTTCCGGGAGTGCGCCGCGCGGGCCCTGCTGCTGCCGCGGCAGACCCCGGGCAAACGGCAGCCGCTGTGGCAGCAGCGGCAGCGCTCCGCCCAGCTGCTGGACGTTGCACGGAAGTACCCGACGTTCCCGATCGTGCTGGAAACAGTGCGCGAATGCCTGCAGGACGTCTACGATCTGCCGGCTCTGAAGGACATCGCGGCCTCGATCGAGCGGCGCGAGCTACGGATCCTGCAGACCACCACGCAGCAGCCCTCGCCGTTCGCCAAGTCCCTGCTCTTTGGCTACGTGGCGCAGTTCCTCTATGAAGGGGATTCGCCGCTGGCCGAGCGCCGCGCCGCCGCGCTGGCGCTGGATTCGACCCTGCTGAATGAGCTGCTGGGCCGGGTGGAGCTGCGCGAACTGCTCGACGCCAAGGTCATCGAGGCCACGGAGCGTGAACTGCAGCGGCTGGCCCCGGACCGGAAGATGCGCGGGCTGGAGGGCGTCGCCGACCTGCTGCGGCTGCTGGGTCCGCTCACCCCCGAGGAAGTCGCCGTCCGGCTGGAGGGGGCCGAGAGTGCCACGGCGGGGATAGCCGGTGCAGCCCCCAGCACGGCCGACGCCGCCGCGCACCTGGCCGTGCTGCAGCGGGCCAACCGCGCCATCAAGGTCAACATCGGCGGCGTCGAGCGGTTCGCCGCCGTCGAGGACGCCGCGAGGCTGCGCGACGCGCTCGGCGTTCCGCTGCCGATGGGCGTGCCGCTGGCCTTCATCGAACCCGTCGCGGACCCCCTCGGTGACCTGGTCTCACGCTACGCCCGCACCCATGGTCCGTTCACCGCCGCCGAGGCCGCCGCCCGGCTGGGGCTCGGTGTCGCCGTCGTCGGCACCGCGCTGAAACGGCTCGGTGCTGACGGACGCGTCGTCGAAGGAGAGTTCCGGCCCCACGCCGCACCGCCGGAGCATGAAGGCCCTGCGGACGTTTCCGAAGAAACCGCCACGCCCGCCCCCGCCCCGCCCGCTGCGCCGCCCGTCGTCCTGCCAGGGGGTCCGGTCAGCGAATGGTGCGACGCCGAGGTGCTCCGCAAGTTGCGCCGGCGTTCGCTGGCAGCGCTGCGCGCCGAGGTCGAGCCCGTGGACAACGCCGCGTACGGGCGGTTCCTGCCCGCCTGGCAAAACGTCCGGACCCCAGGAAGCCGGGGACAGTCGGCGCTGCGGGGGCTCGACGGCATCATCACCGCCGTCGACCAACTCTCCGGCGTGCCGATTCCGGCGTCCGCCTGGGAACCGCTGGTGCTGGCCAGCCGCGTCTCCAACTACCAGCCTGCGATGCTGGACGAACTCATGGCCGCCGGGGAGGTCCTTTGGTCAGGGGCCGGCTCGCTGCCCGGCAACGACGGCTGGATCAGCCTGCACCTCGCCGATTCAGCCGAACTGACGCTGAACCCTGCCCTGGATTTCGTGCCCGGGGACGCCCAGCAGCGGCTGCTGGACCACCTCCAGAACAACGGCGGCGGCTACTTCTTCCGGCAGCTGACCGACGTTGCCGGCGGCATGGACACCGTGCTGAGCGACCAGGACGTCGTCTCCGCGCTCTGGGACCTGGCCTGGGCAGGCCGGATCACCGGCGACACCTTCGCCCCGGTCCGCGCCCTGATCGCCGGCGGGCATACCGCGCACCGGCAGGTCGGGCGGGCCCCGCGGGCCCGCGCACCGAGGCTCAGTCGACTGGGCCGCTCGCACGGAACCGGCCTGCTCGGCTCCCCCGGCCTCACCGGCGGCCGGTACGGCACTGCCGGCGGTGCCGCCACACCTCCGCTGGCTGCGGGGCGCTGGTCCGCCCTGCCGGCCCCGGAACTGGACCCCACCATCCACGCCCGGGCCACCGCCGAACTCCTGCTCGACCGGTACGGCGTAGTCACCCGGGGCTCGGTCATGGCGGAGAACATCCTGGGCGGCTTCGGCCTGATGTACAAGGTGCTGGCCCGGCTGGAAGAAGCTGGACGCTGCCGCCGCGGCTACTTCATCGAACACCTCGGCGCTGCCCAGTTCGCGGTGCCGGCGACGGTGGACCGGCTGCGGTCCTACGTCGAGGACGCCCAGGTGCACAAGGCCGAACCGGTCGCCCTGGCGCTCGCCGCCACCGACCCGGCCAACCCCTACGGCGCGGCCCTGCCCTGGCCGGCCCTCGACGTCGAAGCCGGAACCGGCCACCGACCGGGCCGGAAGGCCGGCGCCCTCGTGGTGCTGGTCGACGGCGCGCTGGTCCTGTATGTGGAGCGCGGGGGCAAGACCCTGCTCGCCTTCAGCACCGACACCGATGTCCTCGCTGCCGCCGGCGCAGCCCTCGTGGGGGTGGTGACCCGCGGCGCCGTCGACAAGCTGATCATGGAAAAGGTCAACGGCCACGGCATCCTGGACACCCCCGTCGCCGGCGCCCTGGCCCAGGCCGGCGCCTACTCCACGCCGAAGGGGTTGAGGATCCGTGCCTGAGGGCGATTCCGTGTTCCGCGCCGCGGCGCAGTTGCATGCGGCACTGGCGGGCAAGGAGCTGCTCGCGTCCGACTTCCGGGTGCCCCGCTTCGCGACCCTCAAGCTGGGCGGCTGGACCGTTGAAGAGGTCGTGCCCCGCGGCAAACACCTGCTGATGCGGGTGGCAGGCCCCCGGCCGGTGGACCGGCTCACCATCCACTCGCATCTGAAGATGGAGGGGACCTGGCAGGTTTACCCTCCCGGCGGCCGCTGGCGTAAGCCCGGGTTCACCGCCCGCTGCGTGCTGCGCACAGCCTCAGCGGACGCCGTCGGGTTTTCCCTGGGCCTGCTGGAAGTCATCCCGACCGCGGAGGAGGCCAACATCGTGGGCCACCTCGGACCGGACCTGCTCGGCCCCGACTGGGACATGGTGGAGGCCGAACGGCGCCTGCTCGCCGCACCCGAGGTGCCCGTCGGCGTCGCCCTGCTGGACCAGCGCAACCTGGCCGGCATCGGCAACATCTACCGCTGCGAGGCGTGCTTCCTCTCCGGGGTGCACCCGGCGTCGCCCGTCTCAGCGGTTCCGGACCTCGCGGCCATGATCACCGACGCAAAGGTCCTGCTGTCGGCAAACCTGGGCCCGGGGCGCCGGACCACTGTGCTCAATGCCAGCGGCATCCCGGTGGGCAGAACGGCCGGCCGGCCCGGCTACTGGGTGTACCGGCGCGAACACCAGCCATGCCTTAAATGCGGCACCCCCATCCGCCGCGGAGTTCTCGCCAGGGACAGCGGGACCGAGGAGCGCGACATCTACTTCTGCCCGCGCTGCCAGCCGCCGCCCGGCAAACCGGGAACCGCCTGACGGGGCGCTACGACGCCGGCGCCGACGTGCCGATCCCCGGGGCCTCCGGCTCGGGCAGCGTTTCACGCCGGGAAGCCGGTTGCGGCACAGTAAATCTCGGCAGCATGAGCTGGACCAGCGGGCCGATCGCCAGGGCGTACAGCACGGTCCCCAGGCCCACCGCGCCGCCCAGGAGCCAGCCGGCGGCGAGGACAACCACTTCGATGCCGGTCCGGATGACTCCCACCGTCCACCCGGTGCGTGCCGCGAGCCCGGTCATCAGCCCGTCCCGCGGCCCCGGTCCGAGGCGCGCGCCGATGTAAAAAGCCGAGCCCACACCGTTGAGCAACACCCCTCCGACCAACAGTGCGACCTGGCCGCCGAGGTGGGAAAACTGCGGTATCAGCGCCAGTCCGGCGTCGGCAAACACACCCACCAGCACGGCGTTGGCGACGGTGCCCACGCCAGGCCGCTGCCGGAGCGGAATCCACAGCAGCAGCACCAAAAAACTGACGATGACCAGCACCGCACCAAGGCTCAGCCCGGCCCTGCCCGCAAGCCCCTGATGAAAGACGTCCCACGGGGCCAAGCCAAGCCCAGCGCGGACGACCATGGCCAGGGATACGCCGAACATGGCGAGGCCAATCAGGAGCTGAAGGAGTCTGCGCGTCATCACAGGCACTATCCTGCCACCCTCCGGGGGCGCCTCCGGAGCCGCATTCCGCCGGCCATGCCCATTCCCGCCCCCAGCCTCTTTCGAGGGGCCTCCCGTTCCGTGGGTTCCGTCCCGGCTCGCCGTTTCGAAACGTCGAGCCGGGCGGGAACCCGCGAGCCCGGCCGCTGTCGGGACACCCGGGCGGGAGCCAGCCAAGGGCGGCAAAGTAGAATAGGTCCGTGATGCAATCCCCCCTGCCCGTGCGCGACGGCGTGAACGCGACCCGCCTGCGTTTGCCGGAGGAAGGGCCCTGGGAGACCGCCATGGATTACATGATGCACCGGTGGGGCCACATCGACCCACAGGGCATCGAGGACCGCTTCGACGCCGGGGAAATCGTCGGCGACGCCGGCATTCCGCTGGACCGCACCACCCCGCTGCAGCGCTACACCTTCATCTGGTACTACCGCACGCTGCCGCCGGAGACGCGGATCCCGGTGGAACTGAACATCCTGCACCAGGACGACCACCTCCTGGTCGTTGACAAACCGCACTTCCTGCCCACCACCCCCGGCGGCACCTACATTCAGGAATCTGCTCTGGTCCGGTTGCGCAACCAGCTGCAGCTGCCGGACCTGATCCCGATGCACCGCCTGGACCGCATGACCGCCGGCATCCTGCTGCTCTCCACGAACCCGGAGACCCGCGGGAAATACCAGGTGCTCTTCGAGAAGCGCCAGGTCCAGAAGGAATACGAGTGCGTGTCCGCGGCCGAACCCGCGCCTGGGTATCCCGGCGTCGACTTCCCCGTAGTGGTGCGGAACCGGATGACCAAGTCCCGGAGCTACCTGCTCGCCGAGGTGATTGAGGGCGAGCCCAACGCCGAAACCCGGATCGAGCGGCTCCGCACTTTCGCCGCTCCGGGGGTCCCGGTCCGCGCGCTGTACCGCCTGGAGCCGCATTCGGGGAAGACCCACCAGCTGCGCGTCCACATGGCGTCGCTGGGACTTGGGATCGTGAACGATGCGTTCTATCCCGAGCTGCTGGACAAGGCGCCCGATGACTACGCTAAGCCGCTGCAACTGCTGGCCCGCGGCATCCGTTTCGTCGACCCGATCTCCGGCAGCCCGGTGGAGTACCGCAGCCGGTTGGAACTTTCCGAAGCCTCCTGACGCACTCCCCTGAGGGCCGGCACCCCGCCGCGGAAGATATGCGGTAACTTGTGCCCATGGACCTGGCGAATGCGGACACCTGGGGATCCGCGATCTACTTCTGGATCGTCCCCATCGTCCTTGGCGACGCCATCTTTCCGCCGGTCCCCTCCGAGATGGTGGTCATCACCGGCGGAGCCCTCTCCGCCGACGGCCGCGCCAACGTTTTTCTGGTCGGCATCCTCGCGGCGCTGGCCTCCTGGATCGGCGACCTCGTGGTCTTCCAGCTGTTCAAGCGCCGCCTAAGTCACGTCCTGGACCGTTGGAGCTGGGGCCGGAAATTCCACAGCGCCGTCCACCAGGCCATCGCCAAGGCCGGCCGCTCGTCCACGTACGGGGCCATCATCGGAATCCGCTTCATTCCCGGCGGGCGGCTCGCCACCACCGCCGCGGCAGGGATCGCCAACGTGTCCACGCGCGGCTTCAGCTTCTGCGCCGCCTTGGGCGGCACGCTGTGGGCGGTCTGGTCGGTCGGTCTGGGCTACGCCACCGGCTCGGCCACAAGGCTGCCATTCTGGGCAAGCTCCCTGATCGGGGTGGGCGTAGGTCTGGTGATCGGTGCCGTCATCGGACTCATCGTCACCCGCCGCCGGGGCAACCGCTCCCCCGTGGTCGAGGACGAGGAACTGGACTTCTAACCGGCGTGAGAGCCGGCGCTAGACCGAGGGATTAGATCGGCGCCCACCGGCCGCGGTTGCGCCGCAGCACCGTCAGCGTCCCGGTCAACGCAACACGTTCGACGGCGTCGCGCATCATCGCGGCCGACGTCAGCGCCTGGCTGTTCTCCGCCGCATAAGCCGTGGCGTCCACCAGAAAACGCAGGTTCAGCTGCGGAACCCCGCCGGCGAGCTCGAGCTGGTTGGATTCGACATGGTGCCGCGTCCCCAGCGCCTCCACGGCTGCCGCCATCACCGCTTCTGGCGGATTGCCCGGTTTGAGTCCGGTAATTTTGAGTCTGGTCTGGAACGACGGCATGGATCCACCCTAGCCGCCGACGGCGGGGAGGCTGGGGGGCTAACCGGTGTTGCGCAGTCCGGCAGCGACCCCGTTCACGGTGATCAACATAGCCCGCTGGAGGCGTTCGTCGATCTCGGCGTTGGACATGTCCCCGCCGGCTGTGCCTTCGGCCCTGATGCGGCGCAGCAGTTCCACCTGCAGGTAGCTGATCGGGTCCAGATACTGGTCGCGGATCTCGAGTGAGCGCTTGAGCGTCGGCTGCGCGTCCAGCAGCAGATCCTCGCCGGTGAGCTTGCGGACCTCGGCGACCGTCAGGTCGTACTCGGCCCGGATAGTGCGGAACAGCCGGTGCAGCTCGGCCGGGACCAGGGTCGAGACGTAGTAGCCGGCGATGTCCATATCCGTCTTGGCCAGGGTCATCTCAACGTTGGAGAGCACCGACCGGAAGAAGTGCCAGCCCTCCATCATCTCCCCCAGCTGGGCCGAGTGGCCTGCCTCGCGGGCGGCCTTGAGTCCGGAACCGACGCCGAACCAGCCGGGAACGATCTGCCGCGACTGGGTCCAGCCAAACACCCACGGGATGGCGCGCAGACCCTCCAGGCCCGCGCCGGAATCGGGGCGCTTGGAGGGCCGGGACCCGATGTTCAGCGACCCCAACTGCTCCACCGGTGTGGACGCCATGAAATACGCCGGGAGGTCCGGGTCATCGATCAGGGTCCGGTACTGGGCGAACGCGGCGTCGGAAATGGTTTCCATAACGTGGCCGTAGCGCTCGCGCTGGTCTTCGGAGGTGCGCGGGGTGCGGTGCAGCGCCGAACCCTGCAGCACCGCGGCGAGCGAGAGTTCCAGGTTCTCGCGGGCGAGCTCGGGCAGCGAGTACTTGTCGGAGATGACCTCGCCCTGTTCGGTGAACTTAATTTCCCCCTCGAGCACGCCGTTGGGCTGGGCCATGATCGCGTCGTAGGTGGGGCCACCGCCGCGGCCCACCGACCCGCCCCGGCCGTGGAAGAGCCGCACGCGGACACCGTGCTTGGCCGCGACATCGCGCAGTTTCCGCTGCGTCTTGTGGATTTCCCACTGGCTGGTGATCACGCCGGATTCCTTGTTGGAGTCGGAGTAGCCGAGCATGATCTCCTGCATGTCGCCGCGCAAGCGGACCAGTTCCCGGTAGGACGAATCGGACAGCAGCGCATCGACGATCTCGGCCGAGGCCCGCAGTTCCTCCACAGTTTCCAGCAGCGGGGCGAAGCCGATCCTGGCGTAGGGCGCCTCGCCGAAGAGGCTGACCAGCCCGGCTTCGCGGGCCAGGACGGCGGCGGCCAGGACGTCGTCGGCGCCGCGGGTCATCGAAATGATGTAGGTCTCGATCACGTCCGGACCGTAGGTCCGCAGGGCGCGGCGGATTTCGCGGAAGACGTCGTACGTGCCGTCCGCGGCGCCGTCGAGCTTGATCGGATGGCCGGAAAGCGGGCGGCGGGAAGCGAGCTCGGCGCCGAGCACCTCGAACCGCTCAGCCCGGCTCAACTCGGCGTAACGCACGCCTGGTCCGCCGAGGCGGTCCATCAGCTGCCCGACGGCGTCGTGGTGGTAGTCGGCGTGTTCGCGGATGTCCAGCGTCGCCAGGTGCAACCCGAAGGAAGCGATGGCGCGACGGACCCGGGCGAGCGCACCGTCGGCGGCGAGACCGGCGTGGTGGTGCCGCAGCGAGGTATCCAGCAGGGCCAGCTCGGCCAGGAGCTCCGCGGTGGCGGCGTAATCACGGCCCGGCTCATGGGCCGAACCGGAGGCGACCCGGCGGCCGGTGTTGAGCAGCTTAGCCTTGATGCAGGTCAGCTTGAGCCGGTACGGTTCCTGGGCGTTGAGCTCCAGGACGCGGCGGTCCAGCCCGGGCAGGTTCTTCAGGTCGACGTCGATCGACTCCAGCAGCGCCTGGTCGGCGTCGGCCAGTGCGGTCGAGTTGGACAAGATGGAGATCAGCCCGTCGATCAGCGCGATGCTGATCCGGATGGCGTGCTGGTTCTGGATCTGCAGAATCTCGCGGGTGACCCCGGCCGTGACGTTGGGGTTGCCGTCCCGGTCGCCGCCGATCCACGATCCGAAGCGGATCGGTGACTTCGAGACGGGGAGGGTGACTCCCTGCCCGTCGAGGAGTTCTGACAGGTCCGAGAGCATCTCCGGCATGGCGTCGGTGAGGATGCCGGTGAGGTAGTAGATCGCGTTCCGGGCTTCGTCCACGGGGGTGGGCCGGACCTGGCGGAGCTCATCGGTCTGCCACATCTGGTCGATCACCTCGGCCAGCTGCCGGTTCTGGCGGCGGCGGGCCGTGGTCCCCTCCGCGGTGGTTTCGGCCAGCACATCGGAGAGCCGGCGGACCTTGTCCAGGACCGAACGGCGGGAGGCCTCGGTGGGGTGCGCGGTGAAGACCGGCCTGACGTCGAGTTCGTTCACAACATCCTGCAGCACGGCAGTCCCGGCCTTTTCTGCGATCTCCGTGACGGCTTTGGCCAGCCAGCCGTCCTTTTCCTGCCGGTTCCGCAGCCCCCGGACCCGGTGCACCTGTTCGGCGGCGTTGACCAGGTGGAAGTAGAAGGCGAAAGCCCGCACCAGATCGGTAGCCTGCTCAAGCGGCAACGAGCCGAGCAGCTCACGGACCTGGGCGACGACGTCGTACGAGCTCCACGGACCGGTCGCATCAGCGCCGCCCCGCGCGGCCTCCTTCGATTCCTTGGTGAGCAGACGCACCTGCTCCACGAGATCGAGCAGTTCCGGGCCGTGCTGGCGGACCAGGGATTCGCCGAGAAGGGTGGACACCCGGCGGACGTCGGCGCGCAGCTCGGAGGCGAGATCGGTGCCGGGAGTCAAGGCAGTGTCAGCCATGGAAACAATCTTTCGAGGGTTCGACTTGGCTCGTACACTGCGCTGGATACTGTGAGCCGGGTTACTTGTACCCATGGGATGTTACTCGGCTCACCCTCCTGCGGGGAATCCGTCTCAGATCGTGCCCGGCGTCTTTGCGTTCAGGGGCGGCCAGTCCGGCGCCCGCCGGCGAGGGCTATACCGTTTTCCGGCGGAGTTCGATGCGCCCCTCGTTCACCCGTGTCTCATAGGCCGGCTGCGGGCGGGTGGCCGGGCCGCGGACGACGCTGCCGTCGTCCAGGCTGAAGGTGCTCCCGTGCCAGGGGCAGACGACGCAGCCGTCGGCAATGTCCCCCTCTTCAAGCGGCCCGCCCATGTGGCTGCACACACTGTCCACGGCCAGGATGTTCGATCCTGAGCGGTAGAGCAGCACGGAGACCTTGCCGGCGTCGACCTTGCGGTGCTCGCCGTCGGGCAGGTCCGCGTCGTCCAGCACCGGAGTCCACTTCGAGGGACCGTTCCGGTCCGCCGTCTTGTTCACATTGACCGCATTGGCGTAGCTGAGGTGGCCGCCCAGGAACCCGCCGAACATCAGGGCTCCGAGCCCCGCCAGGCCGAATGATTTGCCCAGCCCGCGGTTTCCCTTCGCGCGGGCGACGGCAGAGGCCCCATAAAGGCACAGCGCCATGCTGTTGGCCGCAGCATGCACCAACCCGACCCTGCGCGGCTTCCCCTGGGTGTCGGACCAGTCGTTGAGGCCGGCCGCCGCCGTCGGAACGGCCGCCGCGATGCCCACGGATACCAGCAGGTCCGCGGCCGGCTCCATGGCCTTGCCGCCGACCAGATCCAACAGGCCGGCCATGCTCCAAGCACCGATCGGAACGTCCGTGAGCACCGGGTGCAGCGGATGGCCGACGACGGTGCCGCTGAGGATGTTCCGGACGGCGCGCGGCTTTACCGCCTTGCCGACCACCTCGGAGAGAGAGGAAGCGAAACCGTCCAGCCGATCGAAGCGCTCGATGGATGCTACGAAGGAATCTAGCGGGTTCATGTCGGCTCCTGGGTTTGGGGCGGGAAACTACGCAGGGGTCAAAGTGTTCCACCCATACGAAGCCGGGGCAAGGTTGGGGACGGGCCTACCGCGCAATCTTGAAGTTGAAGTCCGCATTGCCGAGGGCACCCCAGAGCCGCAGCCAGATGGGCAGGAGCATCTCCGTGCCGCGGGCCGTTGTGATATCGCCCAAGTCGATGATGTCCCGGTGGCCGAGCTCCGCCAGGAGTCCGGCGACGACGGTCTTGGCGTCGGCGTCGTTGCCGGAGACGAACACGGAGTGGTCGCCGCCCGCCACGCTGGCCGGGTCCACCATGATCGCGGCGTTCATGGTGTTGAGCGTCTTGACCACGCGGGCGTCGGGGAAGGTCCGCTGGATCTGCTCGCCAAGGCTGTCCGTGTTGACCGGGTCCAACGACGGCGGGAATCCCCGGGAGAAGTCAAGAGGGTTGGCGATGTCCATAACAACCTTGCCGGCCAGGTTCGCTGCGCCCGCGGCGTCCAGTGCGGCCAGCGACCCGGAACCGTTCGTGGCGTTGACGATCAGGTCGCTGCCGGCCGCGGCGTCGGCGAATGTCGCCACTGCGATTCCGCTGTGCTCGGCGTGCCACTGGGCGAACGGAACGCCGCCCATCGGGCCTGCCTGGGTCCGGGCGGGGGTGTCCTGCGGGTCACGCGTGCCGATGACGACGTCGTGCCCGAGCTTTGCCAGCGCGGCGGCGACGGCGGGGCCTACAGTTCCGGTGCCAAATACTGCAATTTTCATGGAAACCTCATTCAGGAAAGTTTGGGAGCCCGAAGGCGGAGTAGACAGATTTGTCTACCGCTGTGCGAGACGCTACCAGACAGAGCTGTCTATGACAACGGGCCGCCCAAGGCCCAGACCCGCGACGCGGACAGACCGGTCTGTACCATAGGACTATGACCCCCGCAGCATCCCCTGCCCCCGCTGTCCGCACCGCCGCCGTGCGCACGCCGGCAGGCCAGGCGAAGGACAAGATCCTGGCGACGGCGTTCCGGCTCTTCTACGCGCACGGCCTCAGGGCAGCCGGCATCGATACGATCATTGCCGAATCCGGCGTCGCGAAAGCCACCTTCTACAAGTACTTCCCGGCTAAGGATGATCTGATCCTGGCCTATCTGGAGCACGTCGACGGCGTCTGGACCGGGCAGCTGCACGCCGCTGCCGAGGCGGCGGGCCCGGACCCGGCGGCGCAGCTGGTCGGCCTCTTCGACGCCCTGTCCACCGCCTGCCGCCGCGACGGGTACCGCGGCTGCGCCTTCATCAACGCCGCCGCGGAGTCGGCCTCCGGCACCCGGGTGCATGAACGGACAGTGGCGCACAAGCAGCAGATCCTTGCATGGATCCGGGACCTTGCGGACCAGGCGGGTGCGGCCGATCCCGATCGGTTGGCCCGCGGCCTGGCTTTACTGCTCGACGGCGGACTGGCCAGCGGGGTGCTCGACGCCGATCCCGCCGCGGCCGCCGTCGCCCGCGCCACAGCGGCGCAGCTCGTGGCCGCAGCCCTTCCGACGCCGCCAACTGATACCCATGGAGACGACTGATGACCCCCGCCGAGTCCTCCGCTGACCCGAAGCTCGCCCGCTGGCAGCGTTTCCGCAAGAGCCGCAACGAGGCGCTCGCCGCCCCGCATGGCTGGCTCACCCTCACGTCCTTCCAGTGGCTGCCGGAGAGCCCCGCCTGCGTGGACCTGGTCCCGGGGTTGTGGTCCACGGACGGCCCGACGGCGTTCCTCACGGCCGCTGCGGCCGACGGGCTGACGCTGGTGGAGAATGGCCAGCCGGTTGACGGGACCATCAGCTCAGTCCTGGCTGACGAGGAATCGCTGATGTGGGTGCAGTTCGGCGGGAGCGACGGGCGGCAGGTGGTGGTGGAGCTGGCCAGGCGTGCCGACAAATATGCCATCCGGACGCGGGATGCGGCGTCCCCGGTGTTCACCGGCTTCGACGGCGTTCCGGTTTTCGATTACCGGCCGGACCTTGTCATTGAGGCTCGGTTCCTGCGCTATCCCGAGCCGGTGGATGTTCCCATTGGAACGGCCAACCCGCTGGTCGACGGCGTCCACCGTTCCGTCGGCGAGCTGGTCTTCCGGCTGCCGGGTCAGGAACATGAGTGCCGCTTGCAGGCGGAGGAGGAAAAGCTCGGCGCCCTGACGGTGACCTTCCATGACGAGACCAACGGGGATACGACCGATGAGTGGCGCAAGGTGTCCACCGCCCGGCCCCGGGTCGACGCCGAGGGGAACCGCACGGTAATCCTGGACTTCAACCGGGCCATCAACTACCCCAGCGCCTTCACCCCCTACGGCACCTGCCCGATGCCGGTGAGAAACAACAGCCTCGACTACCGGATCGAAGCCGGCGAGAAGGCTCCCTTCGCCTAGCCCGGGCAGGCGCGAACGGACACTTGCGGCCCCGGACAGTGCGCGAACGGACACTTGCGGCCCCGGACAGCGCGCGAACGGACACTTGCGGCCCCGGTTTCCGGCAAATGCGGGGCCTGAAGTGTCCGTTCGCGCATCTGGGACGGGGTTAGACGATCGCGGACATCCCGGTCACGGCGCGGCCCGCGATCAGCGTGTTGATCTCGTACGAGCCCTCATAGGTGTAGATCGCTTCGGCGTCGGCGAAAATTTTCGCCATGCGGTAGTCGGTCACGATGCCGTTGCCGCCCAGCAGGGACCGGCCCATCGCCACGGTCTCGCGCATCCGGGCGCTCACGTAGGACTTGGCGAGGGCCACCTGCGGCATGTCCGCTGCGCCTTGGTCCTGCAGCTGGGCGATCCGGACCATCATCCCCATGCTCGCCACCGCGTTGCCCAGCATCGTCACCAGCTGCTGCTGGACCAGCTGGAACTTGGCCAGCGGCCGGCCGAACTGCCGGCGCTCGACGGCGTACTGCCGGGCGACGTCGAAAGCGGCCAACTGCTGCCCCACACCCTGCCAGGCCACCATGATCCGCGAGCCGCGCAGCAGTTCGTTGGTGTCCTCAAAGCTGTTGATGCCGGCGAAGCGGTCCGCCTCCGCCACGCGGACGTCGGCAAACACGATGTCCGCGTTCTGCACTGTGCGCAGCGCGATCTTGTTCTCGATCTTGCTGCGGCTCACGCCCGGCAGGGTGGCGTCCACGATGAAGCCGCGGATGCCGCCGTCGGCCTCGTCCCGGGCCCAGACCAGCATGTAGTCACAGAACGTGCCGTTGCCGATCCAGCGCTTGGCGCCATTGAGTACCCAGTAGTCACCATCCGGACCGCCGGCGATCCGGCGCGCGGAAGTTTCCATGCCGCCGGCGACATCCGAGCCGTGGTCCGGTTCGGTCAGGGCAAACGCCCCGGTGGTGCGCAACGCCGCGGCGTCCGCCAGCAGCCGGGCCTTCTGCTCCTCCGACCCGAACCCGTGAAGCGACTCGACGAACAGGTCGTGGTGGACCAGGAAGAAGGTCGCCAGCGAGGTGTCCACCCGGGTGATTTCGGCGATGACAAGACCGGCAAAGAGGTTGCTGTAGCCGCGCTGGGCGGGGGTGCTGAGCTCCAGCGCCGCCAGTTTCGGCAGGATGTGAGCCGGGAACTCCGCCCGGTTCCACCATTCGGTGGCGAACGGCGCCACCTCCCGGGCCAGAAATTCGCGTAGCTCGGCCAGTTTTGCCTGTTCGGCGTCGCTGAGCAGGGATTCGAAAGCGAAGAGGTCTGCGCCCGGCAGGCCGTCGTCCGCTGGCCCTGCCGGAGTGGAACCTGCGTCCGCAGGCCCTGCGGGAGCGGCCCCGGCGGGAACCGGACCGGCAGGAGTGGAACCTGCGGCAGTGTCCACAGCGAGGGTCACTTCGGCCCCATCCGGATGGCGCCGTCCAGCCGGATGGTTTCGCCGTTGAGCATGGCGTTGTCGACAATGTGGGCGGCAAGGTTCGCGTATTCGGCCGGGCGGCCCAGCCGGGAGGGGTGCGGCACCTGCTGGCCCAGCGAGTCCTGAGCTTCCTGCGGCAGCCCGGCCATCATGGGCGTTTCGAAGATGCCCGGCGCAATCGTGACCACCCGGATCAGCGAGCGCGCCAGTTCACGGGCGATCGGCAGCGTCATCGCGGCGACGGCCCCCTTGGAGGCGGCGTAGGCGGGCTGCCCGATCTGCCCGTCGAAGGCCGCGACAGAGGCGGTGTTGATGATGACGCCGCGCTCGGGGCCACCCAGCTCGGTGGCGGCAGGTTCGGCGGCGGCCATCGCGGCGGCGGCCAGTCGGATGACGTTGAAGGTGCCGACGAGGTTGATCTGGATGACGCGGTTGAACGCCTCCAACGGCAGCACGCCGTCACGGCCCAGCACCTTGCCCGGGGTGCCGATGCCGGCGCAGTTCACCACGATCCGCAGCGGTCCGAGGGCGACGGCGGCGTCGACGGCGGCCTGCACCTGATCTTCGCTGGTCACGTCCGCCGGGACAAAGACGGCGCGGTTGGCCGGCTCCGTTGCCCGTGCGTTCAGCTCAGCGGCAAGGGCGTCCCCGGCCGAGCCCGGCAGATCCACCAGCACCACGGACGCGCCGGCCCCAAACAGGCGCCGCGCCGTCGCGGCCCCCAGCCCGGAAGCGCCGCCGGTGATCAACGCGACAGTACCCAAGACGTCCATGCATCCTCCTTGATGTGGAACCACGACCCTGGCGGAGAACCGCGCACAGCCCGCCGGCGCCGGGAACATTAGTTAGTACACGTTAACTGGAATCTGCCCGTAGCGCACGCCGTGCCCGGAAATCCGCCTCCGCGCCCCCGCCGCCACTACGCTTGTCCCATGACCGCAGCCGCCGCCCCTTCCCCTGCCCCGAACTGGCCTTTCCGCGCCGACGAAGCGGCGCGGTCGGTGACCCGGCTGTACGGGCAGCGCCTCTTCTTCCTGCCCGGAACCCACATCGCCGCCATTGCCCGCCCCTCCGGCGGGTTCAAGAACCTGCTCCGGCCATGGCACTACTGGTGGCAAGCACACTACGTCGACTGCCTCGTGGACACCGGGCGCCGGGAACTCGGCGGCGAGGGCCACACGCCCGCACGGTTCGACGGCGACAACCTCCCCAGCGCCGGCAACCTGGCTTCCCGGCTGGTGACCGGCATCCGGCTGCGGAACTTCGCCACCGTCGTCAACAACTATTACGACGACATGGCCTGGCTGGCCCTGGCCACGCTGCGGCTGGAGAAGCTCGCCGAAGACACCCGCAAGACGGCCGGCCGGCGACGCAACGCCAAGGTCCTGCAAAGCCTCACACTGCAGTTTGATTCGGCCTCGACCGACGACCTGGGCGGCGGCATCTTCTGGAGCAAGAAGCGGGACTTCAAGAACACTCCGGCCACGGCACCGGTGGCGCTGTACTACGCCCGGACCGGGCAGGCGGCCAAGGCCCAGGCCCTGCTCGACTGGCTCGACGGCAAGCTCTACGACCCGGAACAGGGCCTCTACCGGGATGGCCTTCGGATCTCCCCCGGCGGCGAACCGGTGCTGGAAAGTGCCATCTACACATACAACCAGGGCCCGGTGCTGGGCGCCCTGCTGGAAGTCGGCGGTGAGGCCAACCTGGCACGGGCTGCCTCGCTCGTGGCGGCCTCCGCCCGCAGCCTCACCGTCTCCGCACCGTTGCTGGGCCGTAAAGGCACGGTGCTGCGCTCCGAGGGGACCGGCGACGGCGGATTGTTCACCGGCATCCTGGTCCGCTACCTGGCGCTCGCCGCCGTCGACGAGCGGCTGCCGGCTGAGACGCGGGCCACCGCCGCCGCGCTGGTCACTGATACTGCCGAGGCGTTCTGGGAGGGCCGGCGCTTGATCGCCGCACGGGAACCCCTGGCGCGCCGGGGCGCCAGGGTCGTTTTCTCCGCCCGCCCCGAACTACCGGCCCGCCGGAGCTACCCGGCAGGTGCCGCCGTCGACCTCTCCACCCAGTTGCAGGCTTGGATGGTGCTTGAAGCCGCGGCTTCTATCGCCGCGAAACTGCCCCTGGTCGGGCCGCGCGCCGGGGCCGAAGCCGGCGGGGCCGTGGACGGCGCAGAAGGCGGGGAGCCGAGCTAGACGACGGCGCGGAAACGGCCCCGGGCACCCTCACCGGCAATTAGGTCACGCAATACTTTCCTAATTCGTGTGATCTCGCTCACATAAGGCGCTCTCGGCTTGGTTGCTTAGGTTTGGCTAACCTACAGTTTTTCGTAGTGAGCATGCCCTAACTTCCCGCTCACGGAAGCTAGGGACCTACGACCTTTTTCCTTGCAGAAAGCAGCCTCATGAAGATCCGCAACAATGCGCTGGCGAGCATCGCCCTCGCCGCCACTGCCGCGCTCAGCCTCGCAGCCTGTGGCTCGGGAGCCTCCCCTTCCGGAAGCACCGGCAGCACCGGCGCCGACGGCAAGCCGTCCGGCGAGATCACCGTCTACAACGCCCAGCACGAATCCCTAACCAAGGAATGGGTCGACGCGTTCACCGCGGAAACCGGCGTCAAGGTCACCTTGCGCCAGGGCTCGGACACCGAAATGTCCAACCAGATCGTCCAGGAAGGCGCAGCCTCCCCCGCCGATGTCTTCCTCACCGAGAACTCCCCCGCCATGGCGCAGGTAGAGAACGCCGGCCTCTTCGCGGACGTTGACCAGGCCACCGTCGGCCAGGTGCCGGCCGACTTCCGTCCCTCCACCAACAAGTGGACAGGCATCGCCGCCCGTTCCACCGTGCTGGTTTACGACAAGGCGAAACTGACCGAGGACAAGCTCCCCAAGTCCATGCTTGATTTGGCCAAGCCCGAATGGAAGGGCAAGTGGGCGGCCTCGCCGTCCGGCGCCGACTTCCAGGCGATTGTCTCGGCCCTGCTCGAACTCAAGGGTGAGGCCGCCACCGAGGAATGGCTCAAGGGCATGAAGGAGAACTACAAGTCCTACAAGGGCAACAGCACTGCCATGAAGGCTGTCAACGCCGGCGAGGTGGACGCTGCCCTGATCTACCACTACTACTACTACGGCGACCAGGCCAAGACGGGTGAGAACTCCAAGAACGTCACGCCGTACTACTTCAAAAACCAGGACCCGGGCGCCTTCGTGTCCGTCTCCGGCGGCGGTGTGCTCAAGTCCTCGAAGAACGCGGCAGCGGCGCAGGCCTTCCTGAAATTCATCACCGGCAAGAAGGGCCAGGAGGTGCTGCAGAAGGGCACGTCCTTCGAATACGCCATCGGTTCCGGCGTTCCGGCCAACGACAAGCTGGTCCCGCTCGCCGAACTGCAGGCCCCCAAGGTCGACCCGGCCAAGCTCAACTCCGCCAAGGTCACCGAGCTGATGACCAAGGCAGGACTGCTCTAACCAGTGACCAAAACGCTGGCGGCTCCCGGAACCACCGGAAGTACGACGACGGCGGGCCGGGGCAAGCGCCCCCGCCCGCCTTTCGGCGTCTCTGTGGTGGCCATCCTGGCGGTCCTGATCGCACTGTTCTCCCTCCTGCCGCTCGGCTACGTCGCCGTCATGACGGTCGCCACCGGCTGGGACACCGCCGTCGGCCTGATCTTCCGCGCCCGGGTGGGCGAGCTGCTGCTCAACACCGTGCTCCTAATGCTGATCACCGTGCCGCTCTGCCTGGTCCTGGGCGTCGGCGGAGCCTGGCTGGTGGAACGTACCAACCTCAAGGGCCACAAGTGGTGGGCCGTGCTGCTCGCCGCGCCGCTAGCGATTCCCGCGTTCGTCAACAGCTACGCCTGGGTCTCCGCGGTGCCTTCGCTGGGCGGGCTCTGGTCCGGGGTGCTGATCGCCACGCTGTCCTACTTCCCGCTGGTGTACATCCCGGCTGCCGCGACGCTGAGCCGGCTTGACCCGGCCATCGAGCAGTCCGCCGCCTCGCTCGGGCTCGGGGCCTGGCGGGCGTTCTTCCGGGTGGTGCTGCCGCAGCTGCGGATCGCCATGACCGGCGGTGCGCTGCTGGTCTCGCTGCACCTGCTGGCCGAATACGGCGCCTTCGCGATGATCCGCTTTGACACGTTCACCACCGCGATCATGGTCCAGTACCAGTCCACCTTTAACGGCACCGCCGGCAACATGCTCGCCAGCGTGCTCGTCTTCTTCTGTCTGATCCTCCTGGTGGTGGAGGTCCGCGGCCGCGGCACCGCCCGCTACGCCCGCGTCGGCTCCGGCGCCCAGGCCCGCGCGCTGCGTCTGCCGTTGCGCGCCTACCAGTTCCCCGCCCAGCTGTTCCTGCTGGCCCTCACCGCACTGGCCTTCGGGCTTCCGCTGACCTTCGTGCTGCGCTGGATCGTCGCGGGCGGGACGGACATCTGGGCTGCCGACGAGTTCGTTCCCGCGCTGCTGCAAACCCTCGGCTACGGCCTGGTCGGTGCGGCGGCCACCACCGTCGTCGCCTTCCCGATGGCGTACCTGGCGGTGCGGCGGCCCAGCTGGTTCAGCAAGGCCCTGGAGCTTTCCAACTACGTCACCAGCTCCATGCCCGGGATCGTCGTCGGCCTGGCGTTCGTCACCGTGAGCATCCGGCTCGCGCCGAACCTCTACCAGACCACCGCCCTGCTGATCGCCGCCTACGTGCTGTTGTTCCTGCCCCGGGCCCTGGTAAACCTGCGGTCCGGGCTCTCTCAGGCGCCCAAGGAACTTGACGAGGCCGCGCAGGCCCTCGGCAAACCTCCGCTGCTGGCGTTCCTCCGCGTCACCCTGCGCTTGACTGCGCCGGCAGCGGCAGGCGGCGCGGCGCTGGTGTTCCTCGCGATTGTGAATGAGCTGACGGCCACGTTGCTACTCTCGCCCAATGGGACCCGCACCCTGGCAACCGAGTTCTGGAGCAAGAGCAGCGAAATCGACTACGCCGGTGCCGCCCCCTACGCGTTGCTGATGATCCTGCTCTCGGCACCGATGACTTATCTCCTCTTCCAGCAGTCCAAGAAAGCAGCAGGACAGTGACCGAACAGAACCCCTCCCGGCTTCCGGAGCCCCGGATCGCCCCGTCCGTGGCACCCAGCACCAACAGCCACCTGGAGGTCGAGGCCGTCACCAAGAACTTCGGCTCCCAGTCGGTCCTCAAAGGCGTCAATCTCTCGGTCGCCAAGGGCGGGACGACGGCGATTGTGGGGCCGTCGGGTTCCGGCAAGACCACGCTCCTGCGGCTCATCGCCGGCTTCGAACACCCGGATACCGGCAGCATCTCGCTCAGCGGGAACAAGGTGGCCGGTGACGGCGTCTGGGTCCCGGCGCACAAGCGGCAGGTGGGCTACGTCGCCCAGGACGGCGCGCTCTTCCCGCACCTGAGCGTCGGCCAGAACATTTCCTTCGGCCTGGACGCCGGCAAACTCCCCGGCGGCCACCGCGGGATCAAGGCCCGGGTCGCCGAGCTGCTCGAGATGGTCGCCTTGGACCCGGCCATGGCCAGGCGCCGGCCCCACCAGCTCTCCGGCGGGCAGCAGCAGCGCGTTGCCCTAGCCCGCGCCCTTGCCCGCGAACCGGAACTGATGCTGCTGGATGAACCCTTCTCCGCGCTTGACGCCGGGCTCCGCGTCGCCACCCGCCGCGCCGTCGGCAAGGTGCTCCAGGACGCCGGGGTGACCACCATCCTGGTCACCCACGACCAGGCCGAGGCACTTTCCTTCGCGGACCAGGTGGCGGTCATGCGCGGCGGAAAGCTCGCCCAGATCGGCAACCCCTTTGTGGTCTACACCCGGCCGGCGGACCGGGCCACCGCGGAATTCCTGGGCGACGCCGTCATCCTTGACGCCTGGATGGAAGGCTCACTGGCCACCTGTTCACTGGGCGGCATACCGGTCCGCCGGCCCCCGGCGCAAGGCCGCGTGCAGCTCATGCTCCGGCCCGAGCAGATCCGGATCGCCGAGGACGGCCCGATCCGCGGCACCGTGGTGGACACCGACTATTTCGGCCCCGAAACTACCGTCAGGCTGCAACTGCCCGTACCGCCGGTCCTTGCCGAAGGTGACGTAGCCGACCACCGCTACCCGGGCGGCGGCGAAATCATCACCATCCGGCACTGGAACGCGTCCATCGCCCGGCCCGGCACCGAACTGCGGCTGCGCGTGGTAGGTGAGGCCGTGGCCTTCCCGATGGAGGACGCTGCCGAGGCCTGAGCCGCGCCGGCCGATCCGGGAGGCCACGGCACAGAAGGCCCCAGCAGGGAACGGCGCGGCACGGAACGGCGCGGCGGGCTGGGCCTAGGTCAGGCCCAGCGCCCGGCATAGGGTGGGCGCATGACAGTTCAGCCAGCCCTTCACCGCCAGCACTGTTCCGTGGCAGCCCCCACCCAGCTCTGGCTGGACGCTGACGGCCGTCTGGGTGGTGACGCGGCCGGCCCGTCCGGGAGCGGAGCCAGTCCGTCCGGCGGGCCGGATACCGGCGCCGGCGGGTGGTTCACCGGCCTGCTGCACGGCGATACCCGGATGCTGTGCCGCGCCGACGTGACAGTCAACGGGTTTGCGCCGGAACCGGCCACGGTCGAGGCTGCCGCGGGCGGCGTCCTCTATGTCCGCGGGCTGGTCCGCGGCATCGAGGGTCCCACCGAGGATCCCGCCGTCGAACTTCTGCAGACCTGGACCGTCACGCCCGGAACGGTCCGCGTCACCCTGCGGCTCAGCACCTCGCTCGATGCCCTGGACGCCGATATCGAAGTGCGGCTCGCCGCGGATTTCACCGACATGGCCGCCATCCGGCTCGGCCGCTTCCGCGAGCCGATGCGGCCCTCCGCGGCGGACGACTCGTCGTTGCGCTGGAGCGAGGGCGGCAGGACGCTGACCGTGGCCGCTCCCGGCCGGGTGGGCTCCGGGGAACGGCTGGTCTGGCGGGGAACGGTCCGCCGCGGCCGGCCGCTTGAGGTGGAATGGCAGGCCGCCGTCACCGACAGCGAGGACGCCGTCGTGGCAGCACACCTGCCCGCCGCCCGCCGTGTCCGTGCCCAGCCGGGCGGCCCGCTGGGCGCCCTTTTAGACAACTCGCTCGACGAACTCGACGGGCTCCGGCTGGCAACCCGCCAGGCGCAGGACGCGCCCTTCCTGGCCGCCGGGGCGCCCTGGTACTTCACGCTATTCGGCCGGGATTCGCTCTGGGCCGCACGGATGCTGCTGCCGCTCGACGCTGCGCTCGCCGCCGGTACCCTCCGCGCCCTCGCCGCCCATCAGGGCACCAAGACGGATGCCGCCGCCGCGGAGGAACCCGGCAAGATCCTGCACGAACTGCGGGCCAAGGAACTGGTGCTGGAGAGCCAGTCGCTGCGCCTGCCGCCGGTCTACTTCGGCGCCGTGGACTCCACCCCGCTCTGGTTGTGCCTGCTGGGCGAACTGGGACGTGCCGGCACGGACGACGCGGCAGTCCGGGCCCTGCTGCCCAACGCGGTCCGCGCTGCCGACTGGCTGCTCGCGGCCGGGGCGTCCGGCGGCTCCGCCGGCAACGGCGGCTTCCTCAGCTACCAGGACACCTCGGGACACGGCCTGAGTAACCAGGGCTGGAAGGATTCCCGCGACGCGATGCAGTTCCGGGACGGCCGCCAGGCGGACGGACCGATCGCGCTAGCAGAGGTGCAGGGCTACGCCTATCAGGCGGCCGTGGAGACGGCGGATCTTTTTGACGCCTACGGCGAACCGGGAGCCCGGGAGCTTCGCGACTTCGCGGAGGCCCTGAAGGGGAACTTCCGGGAGCGCTTCTGGGTACAGGACGACGGCGGCCGGTTCCCGGCGATGGCCTTGGACGGCCACGGCGAACCGCTGGACATCCCGGGTTCGAACATGGGCCACCTGCTGGGCACCGGGATCCTGAACGCCGGGGAGGCACTGCTCGTGGCGGACCGGCTGCTCAGCCCGGAGCTGTTCTCCGGCTACGGACTGCACACCCTGTCCCGGCGCGCGGCCGGTTTCTGGCCGTTCAGCTACCACTGCGGATCGGTCTGGAGCCACGACACGGCCATTGCGGCCCGCGGCCTGCTCAGCGAAGGATTCACCGCCGAGGCGCGGGTCCTTGCCGAGGGTCTGCTGGCGGCCTCCGCCGCGTTCGGGCACCGGCTCCCGGAACTGTTCGCCGGTGTCCCCGCGGCGGAGTCGGGCCGCGCGGTGCCGTACCCCGCTTCCTGCCACCCGCAGGCGTGGTCCTCAGCCTCCGCGGTGGTTCTCGCCCAGGCGCTCGGGGTGGCTTTCTAAGGCTTGCCGCGCGGTCCGGAGACCGTCTACCAGGACCACGATCCCGACCACGGCGACGGCCAGGCCCAGGGAGGCCACCACATCTGTCAACCAGTGGTAGCCAAGGTAGATCCGGCTGAAGGCAACCAGCAGCGTCCCGAGGACCGCTCCCGAGAAAGCCAGCACCGCCGTCGCACGTCGTACCGGGCGCGCCGCGGAACCGGGCCGGGCACTGCAGAGCAGTAGGTACACCAGCGCCAGCAGGAAGACGCCGGCGCCGAACGTGTGGCCGGAAGGGAAGGATAAAGCATCGTCAGGGCCCATCAGGAAATCGGCCGCTGAAGGCCTGGCCCGGGCGACCTCGTGCTTGATGAGCGTGGAAATCCCGAAGGTCGCCACCATCGCGCCGAGGAGCAGGGCCGGCCGCCAGATTTCCCGTTTCCGAAGCGCCCAGCCAAGCGCCAGCAGAACGCCGATGACGGTCAGCCACGTCGGGGAGGTCACCGTGCTGACTGCGGCCAGGACGGCCGTTGCCAAGGACGAGCGGTCCTCCACCAGGGCACCGTGGACTCCGCCGTCAAGGAGGGCGAGACCGGAGTTCGTTTGCACGGCGGCCAGCATCAGCCAGAACAGCGCCTCACCCGCCACCAGCAGGAACGCGGCGGCGAAGAAGACCGCGCGCTGCGACGGGCGGCGGAGCGAACCCCCGGACCGCTGGCGCTCAAGAATAGGCATTGGGTTACTGTGCCATATGTAACTGTCCGGAACCGGAACGCTTACTGGGAGTCCGCTGGAGGTCTGGGCTTTCTCTTTTGTGGATGCGGCGTCTCGTAGCGGGCGAGCATGTCCACGAAACCGGCGATTTTCCGCTCCCGTGTGGCGGCCTGCTTGACGGCGTTGGTCCGGTAGATCAGCGCGTACCGGTTCACCGAACTCAGGACCTCGAACATCGCCTGCGCCCGCGGCTCGGCGACGATGGCCGCCGCGAGGTCGGCCGGAACTTCCGCGTCCGCCTGCCCGGAGTAAGCGGCCTCCCACCGGCCGTCCGCTTTAGCGCTTTCGACGGCGGCCTGTCCGGCAGGTGCCATCCGGCCGGCGGCCTCAAGCCGGCCGATGCGCTCCACATTCCGGGCCGACCAGACACTTTTCGGCCCGCGGCGGGTCATCCGCTGATAGGAGGTCTCCTCGTCCCGGCGCCTTCCCTGGCCGTCGATCCAGCCGAAGCACAGCGCCTCCTGCAGTGCTGCCTCGTAATCGAGTTCCGTCACCGAGCCGCCCTTCTTGTGCAGCACCAGCCACACTCCGGGGCTCTCCGCGTGATGCGCTTCCAGCCAGGCGCGCCATTCCGCAGCGTCTTTCACCAGCAGTTCCCTCAGCTCAGCAGCCATGGCACCATTGTGCTCCCAGCCCCAGCCACGAGGGAGACCCCCATGTTGCGTGTCCGCCCCATCCATTTCACCTCCCATCTGGACCAGTGGGACCGTCTGCTGACCGATCTGGGCATGGTCAAGACCGTCGACGAGGCCACCTGGCGGGAGTTCGACGCCGGCGCGGGACGGCTGGCGCTGCACTTTTCCGAGCAAGGCGCCCCCGAGGACGGGACCACAGCTTTCGGGGTCGAGGTCGGCGACCTGGCCGAGTTTGCCCGCCGGACCAGCGAAGCCGGCGCCCAGACCGCCACCCCGGGCACCGCCGGTACCGCCGCGGAGCTCATCGACGCGGAGCACGGCCCCTCGTGCCGGATCACCGCGCCGGACGGGTTCACCTTCCTGGCCGACCCCGCCACGCGCGCGTCCGACGGCAGCTGGGCGACGGCGGCAGAGGCGGAACCGGCCCTCGCCGTCGTCGGCATCTGGTTCGCGCAGGACCCGGCGGCCGCGACGAGGGCCCTGCGTGACATCGGCGCGCAGCCCCGACCGGTACCCGGCGCGGACGATGCCGACACGTACGGGGAGGAAACCGAGACGTTCACCGCAAAAAACGGCGGCATCCTGATGGTCGGTGCCGCTGCCGGCGCCGCATCAGGAACCGGCAGCGCCGGCCTTGGCTTCGAATACGCCGGGAACCTTGACGGGCTGCGGCAGCGGCTCGCCGAGGCCGGGCACGAGGCAGCGCTGCTGGAGGACGGCCCCGTGCCGCTGCTGCACGTGGGCAACCCGGACGCTGGCGGCGCCGCCAGCCCCCGGACCCTTTGGATCTCCGCGGCTCCGACGGCGGGCTGAGCCGGTGAACCACGCCCGCCGTACCCGAATGGGGTAGAACTTAACCATGAACGTTCGCACCCCCGACCCCAATCCCGGCTGGCTCTCCGAAGAGGATCTGTTCGAAGCGCGGGGCCGGCTACCCATGGTCTACGTCGAGGCCGTGCCGGTCCGGCTGGATCCGCTCGGGTTTGTGAATGAGGTCGGCACACTGCTCCAGGCTGACGAGGACGGGACCATGATCCGGTCCCTGGTTTCCGGCCGGGTGCTCTACCGCGAGACCATCCGTGCCGCTCTGCTGCGCCACATGGAAAAGGACCTCGGCCCGCTCGCTTTTCCGCAGCTGCCGATCAGCCCGGTCCCCTTCACGGTGGCCGAATACTTCCCCTCGCCGTCGCACACCGGCTTCACCGACGACCGCCAGCACGCCGTGGCGCTGGCCTACGTCATCCCCGTCACCGGGGACTGCTCCCCTCGGCAGGACGCGCTGGAACTGACCTGGATGACGCCCGACGAGGTGATGGGCTCGGACGTGCAACTGGAGTTCAGCGGCGGCCGCGGTGCCTTGATCCGCCAGGCCCTGGCGTACGCCGGAGTGGGCCATTAGGCATCGCAGCACCGGAGCGACCGGGCCGCGCGGGGACGCCCCGGGCCGCCCGGCGTCCCCGACTTGGCGCACCTGTCTTTGTAGACTGGTGGGCGGACCGAAAAGACTTTAAGGACTCCAGATGACCCACCCCACAGCTTCCCTGAACTACAGCGAACGGCAGGCGGGATCACTGCGGACCGGGGATCTGCTACTCCTGCCTGACGCGACGCGCACCGCCGAAATCCAGCGCGTAGATATCGACAACGACGACTTCGGAACCCCCGCGCTGGTGCGGGCAACCCTCACCGGCGGCGGTGTGCTGCGGATTGCGGCGGGCTCCGTGGTCCTGATCCGGGACGCGGATAGCGAATTCCCGGCCGATGCATCGGAGCCTTCCGCCGGTACGCCGGACGACGGCGGCGCGGAGCGTGCGTCTTCCGTGCCCGCCGGGGACCCCAGCGCGCCGGCAGCACCCGCCGTCGTCGTTCCTCCCCCGCCCTCGGCGCCGCCGGCGGCCAGCGGACCCAGCGAAGCCGACCTTGCCCTCATCCCCGCCGCGGAGGGTACCCCGGAGTCGGTGGTGGAGGCCGCGGCCGGGGCGCACCCCGATGCAGCCGGCGTGCTGCTGCTCAGCGACCGGCTCACTAAAGGCATCAACACCAAGTCCGGCAGCTGCCTCAAGGACCTCAGCGACTTGGCCCACGAACTGTTTGTCGTCCTCGATGACGCCGACCATGCCCTCGCCGTCGCGGATCTGCTCAACGTGCTTCCTTTCGACGGAAACCCGGGCCGCTGGGCCTCGGTCGAAGCGTCGCTTGCCCTGTCCAGCTACATCTGCCGCCAGCGCAGGGAAGAAGACCGCGCCGCCGTCTACGAGAAGTTCTTGCGGGCACCGGATGCCATGGAGACGGACCCCTTCAAGGCCAGGATCAACGCGAAGGTGCGTCAGCGCTCGCTCAACGAGCCGAACCTGTACGACAAGGAAATCTTCCGCGCAATCGACAATTCCAACTCCGACGCCGAGCGGGAGTGGCGGCTGCTGCGGCTGGAGGCGCTCCTTTTCCTCCGCGCCCATGGCGGTTCGCAGACCATCGGCGGCGCAGAGCTGGAGCGCCGGATCGCAAACGAACTCGAGTCCGTCCGGCGCTGACCTGCGGGTGACCTGCAGGGTGTGACGCAGGTTCTCCCCCGGCGCCGGCTACGGCCCTTGCGGGCGCCGGTTGCGGCCCTGCCGGGCACTTGGCCCTACCCCGCCGTGGCCGGGCAGAGTAAATTCGCCCCATGACGAACAACCTGAGCGTGGTGGTCAACTCCGACGCGCAACAAGTCTGGACCATGCTGCGCGAGCCGGCGAAGGTGGCCCAGTGGCATGGCTGGGACGCCGAGGACCAGGCGGCGGAGATCAACGCGATCTACTTCAGTCCGAATGTGGTCGAGAGCGCGGACCATACCTCCCTGGTGGTCGACGGCGGCGATATTTTCACACTGAAGCCCGTGCCCACCGGCACTGAGGTTAGCGTGACGCGCGCCGCGGTGGACCACGACTCGGAGTGGGCCGCCTGGGATGAAGACATCACCCAGGGCTGGCTCACTTTCCTGCACCAGCTCCGCTTCGCCCTGGAACGGCACCCGCACGGCAAACGCCGGACGTTCTTCTTTTCCGTGCCCGGCACCGAAGGCTCGGCCATCGACAAGCTGGGCCTCGCCGACGTTCCGGCGGCGGGGGAACCGTATGACCTCACCCTCGCCACCGGAGAGGAAATCTCCGGCAAGGTCTGGTTCCGCAGCAACCATCAGGTGGGCCTGACCGTCCACACTTACGCCGAACACGGCGACGGCCTGGTGATCGTCGCGGACCAGCCTGCCATCGCCGAGGCCCGGCCACATGGCGGCTCCCTGGCCATCATCTCCACCTACGGCCTCGGCGCCCAGCAGCTGGAGACGATCCGCAGCTCCTGGGACCACTGGCGGGCTGAGAACTACCCCACATCCGAGCCGCTGCACTAAGGGTTGAGCCGTGTTAGCTGGCACACTTGAACGGTGCCAGCGAATCCTGAACCCACGTCTTTGCCCACGGCGGCCACCCTGCCGCCCGCCCGGCAATCCGAGTTTTCCTTCCGGGTGGGCAAACGCCTGAACGAAACCTGCGCGCCGTCGGCACAGCGGGTGGCGCAGAACGGCGGGGAGTTCCTGGGCCGGACCGGTACCATCACCACCCCGCACGGTGAGATCCAGACGCCCGCGTTCATCGCGGTGGGGACCAAGGCCACCGTCAAGTCGGTGTTGCCTGAGTCTGTCGCCGAGCTGGGGGCGCAGGCCGTGCTCGCCAATGCCTACCACCTGTACCTGCAGCCGGGCGCCGACGTACTGGACGAGGCCGGCGGCCTGGGTGCCTTCATGAACTGGCGGGGACCCACGTTCACCGACTCCGGCGGCTTCCAGGTGATGAGCCTGGGCTCCGGCTTCAAGAAGGTCATCGACATGAAATCGGTGGACCATTCGGGGCCGGACGACGCCGTCGCGCCCGGCAAGGAACGCCTGGCCCACGTGGACGAGGAGGGCGTGTGGTTCAAGAGCCACCTCAACGGCGACCGCCACCGCTTCAGCCCCGAGATCTCGATGAACGTCCAGCACAAGATCGGCGCGGACATCATGTTCGCCTTCGACGAGCTGACGACCCTGCAGAATTCCCGCGGCTACCAGGAGGAGTCCCTGGAACGCACCCGGCGCTGGGCCGAACGCTGCATCACCGAGCACTTCCGGTTGACCGACGAGCGCACCGGCAAGCCGTACCAGGCGTTGTTCGGCGTGATCCAGGGCGCCCAGTACGAGGATCTCCGCCGCAAGGCCTGCCGGGACCTGGGTGCAATGAACTTCGACGGCTTCGGCATTGGTGGAGCGCTGGAGAAGGAGAACCTGGGCACGATCGTGCGCTGGTGCAACGAGGAACTCCCGGAGAACAAACCGCGGCACCTGCTGGGTATCTCCGAACCGGACGACATCTTCACCGCGATTGAAAACGGCGCGGACACTTTCGATTGTGTCTCCCCCACCCGGGTGGCCCGGAACTCGGCGTTTTACCACCCCACCGGGCGGTACAACCTCTCCGGCGCCAAGTACAAGCGTGACTTTGGCCCGCTGCAGGAAGGCTGCGATTGCTACGCCTGCCAGAACTACTCCCGTGCCTACATCCACCACCTGTTCAAGGCGAAGGAAATGGTCTCGGCCACCCTCATCTCAATCCACAACGAGCGTTTCGTGGTGAAGATGGTCGACGACGCCCGCCTCGCCATCGAAGCCGGCACCTTCTTTGAGTTCAAGGACGAGACCCTCGCTCGGTACTACTCCTGAGTAGTGCTCCTAGGTGCGTCGGCTATCCTGACCGGATGTTCATCGAGATTCCTGCCGCTGACGGCACAGCCGAGGCCCTGATAGCCCGCCCCACGACCGGCGAGGGCCCGTTCCCGGGCGTCATCTTCTACATGGACGCCTTCGGCCTCCGCCCGCGCATCCAGGAGATGGCGCAGCGGATCGCGGACTGGGGGTACGTGGTCCTGGCCCCCAACGTCTTCTACCGCGAGGGAACGGCAGCGGAACTGGCACCGGCCGGGGACATGAGCACGACGGAGGGCCGTGAGGCAGCCGGCGCCGCAGCGTTCCCCCGCGTCGGGCGGCTCACCAGCGACAAGGCGCTGCCGGACATCGACGCCTGGCTGCGTGATCTTCGTGATCTCGACGGCGTCGCGGACGGCCCCGTCGGCGTCACCGGGTACTGCATGGGCGCGCGGCTCGCGGTCCGCACCGCCACCGCCCACCCCGAGGCTGTCGCGGCCTGCGGCGGGTTCCACGGCGGCGGGCTCGCCACCGACGAACCCGACAGCCCCCATCTGGCGCTCGGCGATGCCCGCGCCAGGTTCGTGTTCGGCCACGCCGACCACGACCGGAGCATGGGCCCCGACGCCGTCGCCCGGCTGGGCGAGGCGCTGGACGCTGCGGGCCTGAAGGCTTCCAATGAGGTTTACGACGGCGCCCCGCACGGCTACTCGATGGCGGACACCTCGGCGTTCCACCCGGAGGCCACCGAACGCCACTTCCGCGAGCTCCGCGAACTCCTCGACTCCACCCTCAAGGCCTGACCCACCGGCCCGTTGCTTCCGGCCAGCCGCGCCGTGCTGCTCGCGGGTTTCGTCCCGGCTCGACGTTTGCAAGCAGCGAGCGGGGCCGGAACCCGCGAGCCCGGGCGCCGGAACCGTGCTGTAACCGGCGAAGCGGGGCTACACGCCGTAGCTGGGTTCGCACTTCTTAACCCAGCCGATGACGAGCGAGGTCAGCGGCACAAACGCGAACTCCACCAAGGTTTTATAGACGAAACCCACCAGGACATAGTTCACGAACATCCCGGCGTCGCTGATTCCGATCACGGAGGCGGCGATGCTGCAGAAGATCAGCGTATCGACGAACTCGCCCACGCCGGAGGAGCCCATCAGGCGCGCCCACAGCGACTTCTCCCCGGTCCGGGCCTTCATCTTGACGAGGATCCAGGAGTTGATCGTCTGGCCGGCGAAGAAAGCCAGCAGCGACGCGAGCACGATCTGCGGGACCGGCCCGAGCGCGCCCTCCAGCGCCGACTGCTTGGCGGCCCCGTACTCGTCGTCGAAGCCGGGGAGGGCGATGATGATCCAGTAGCTCAGGGACGCGAACACGGATAGCGCGAAGCTGGTCATAATGGCCTTCCGCGCCACCTTGAAGCCGTACACCTCGCTGATGACGTCGCCCAGGATGTAGGCCAGCGGGAAGAGGAAGAATCCGCCGTCGGTAATGATCGGGCCGATCGCCACACCCTTGGACGCTCCGATGTTGGACAGGATCAGCACCACGGCCATCACAGCCAGCATGATGCCGAAGTACGGCGAGCCGATGGACGCGAACTTTGGCGGGGCAGCAGCGGGGACGGTCTTGGCGGAAGTCATGAGGAATCCATTCGTAGTGGTTCGCTCGGCGGGCCGGGACAGTTCTTGGCCCCGGTTGGCCGGCTGTATTAGCACTGAGGGCTCCGGCGGAACGCGCCGGGAGCCTCTCCATTCTCGCACCCGCGCGATCCACCCCGGACCCCGCCCGCGGGAACGGCACGCCCCCGACGTTAACGACGACGGCGGGCCGCCGGCTCCGGAACCGAAGTCCCCGAGCCGGCAGCCCGCCGTCGTCCGTCCTGCGCCGCTTAGCGGCGCGTGGCGTCCACAAGGTCCCGGCCGTCGTCCTCACCCCGGCCGTCGCCGCCCTCGCCGGCGGCGACGCCAGCGCCCGCACCGGCGGATACCGGGTGCCAGGCGTGGCCCTGCTCGTGGTCCAGGTGGGTGGACTTTTTGTTCTTCAGCGCGAAGATGTACACCACCAGCGAGATCGCAATGGCGACCGTGACGTAGGTGAAGAACAGGTCCTCGCGGCCTTCCTTCTGCAGCGCCGCGCCGATCAGCGGAACCGTGCCGCCGAAGAGCGAGTTCGCGATCGCGTAGCCGAGCCCGACGCCGAGGGCACGGATGGAGGCGGGGAACAACTCGGCCTTCACGAGGGCGTTGATCGAGGTGTAGCCGCCGACGATCAGCAGGCCGCCCATCATCAGCAGGAACGCCGTGAACGGGTCTTTGGTGCCGGCCAGCGCGGAGAGCAGCGGCCAGGTGAAGAGCACGCCGGTGATGCCGAACCAGAGCAGCAGCGGCTTGCGGCCCACCTTGTCGGAGATGATGCCGTAGACCGGCTGGAGCAGCATGAAGATGAACAGCGCCCAGAAGTTGATCACCGAGGTGTCGGTCTTGGCGATACCGGAAGTGTCATTCATGAACTTCAGGATGAAGTTGGTGTACGTGTAGAACGCGACTGTGCCGCCGAGGGTGATGCCGATGCAAATCAGCAGCGGCTTCCAGTAGCTGGTGAACAGCAGCTTCATGGTGCCGGGCTGGGCCTGGCCGGAAACGGCCGGAGCCTTGGCGGCTTCGATTTGTTCGGCCGAGACGGTTTCTTCCATCGACCGGCGCAGCCACAGCACCACGAGGGCCGCGACGCCGCCGATGGCGAACGGAATGCGCCAGCCCCACTCGCCCAGGTCCGACTTCGGCATCACGTTCTGCAGGACGACCAGGACCAGCAGGGCCAACATTTGGCCGCCGATCAGCGTGACGTACTGGAAGCTGGAGAAGAAGCCGCGGCGCTTGCTGGTCGCTGCCTCGGACATGTAGGTGGCGCTGGTGCCGTACTCGCCGCCGACGGAGAAACCTTGGATCACGCGGATCAGGACCAGCAGGATCAGGGCCCACAGGCCGATCTGCTGCTGGGTGGGCAGGACAGCGATCGCGAACGAACCGGCGGACATCATCGTCACGCTCAGCGTCAGCGCCGCTTTGCGGCCCTTGCGGTCGGCGTAGCGGCCGAAGAACCAGGCACCGATCGGGCGCATCAGGAACGACGTCGAGAAGACGGCCATCGCTTCGAGCCCCGCCTGCAGGTCGTCCTTGGAATTGAAGAAGTGCGACTGGAAATACGCCGCGAATACTGTGTAGACGTAGAGGTCGTACCACTCCACGAGGTTGCCGGCAGATCCTTTGAGGATATTGCCGACGGCTCGTCTGGTCTGTGCCGCTTCGGACAGCTGGGTGCTCATCAATGAACCTTCCTGGATCCGGCGCCGCAAGCAAGCAACACCGTCCGCCACCTTAGTCTCGGTGATCCAGAGCACTTGGGTTTTGGTCATATTGGTCACGGACGCCATCCGGGCGGCTTTCCCGGGGTGGCAGGATAGGCACATGACTTCTTACGCCGTGGACAACGTGACCTCCGACGCGAACCCCTACCCCGCCGTGGCCCTGACCATCGCAGGCTCCGAGGCGACCGGCGGTGCCGGAGCGCAGGCGGACCTGAAGACGTTCCAGGAGCTGGGCGTCTTCGGCATCGTCAACCTCACCTGCATCGTCTCCTTCGATCCGAAAGACAACTGGAACCACCGTTTCGTTCCGGTGGACCAGCAGGTCATCGCGGACCAGTTGGAGGCAACGACGGCGGCGTACGGTGCCGCGTCCGGCGCACCGTCCGTGCTGGACACGGTGAAGATCGGGATGCTGGGCAGCCCCGCAACCATTTCCACTGTGGCGTCGGCGCTGGCCGAGTCTGCGTTCCGGAACGTCGTGCTGGATCCGGTGCTGATCTGCAAGGGGCAGGAACCGGGCCATGCGCTGGACACCGACCAGGCGCTCAAGGCCCAGATCCTGCCGTTGGCCACCTTCGTCACACCCAACCACTTCGAGTCCGAGTCGCTCTCCGGGCTGGAAATCACCGACGTCGAGTCGCTCAAGGCCGCGGCCGTCCGGATCCATGAGCTCAGCGGCGCTGCCGTGCTCGCTAAGGGCGGGGTCCGGCTGGCCGGCCCGGACGCCGTCGACGTCTACTACGACGGCGAGACGCTGGAGGTCCTGTCCGCCCCGAAGGTAGGCGAGGTTGCGGTCTCCGGTGCCGGCTGCTCGCTGGCGGCGGCTGTAACCGCCGAGCTGGCCAAGGGCGCGACGCCGCTGGAGGCCGCCCGCACCGCGAAGGACTTCGTCACCGCCGGCATCCGCAACCGTGTGGCCTCGGGAGCCCCGTTCGACGCCCTCTGGCAGGGCGGCCCGCGCTAAACCTCACCCATCCCCAGGGCGCTCCCTCCGGGCGCGGGCGCTCCCTCACGTCCGCTGACGCTCCCTCACGTCCGGCAACTCCCCCACATAATGCGGGGCGGGACTAGCGCCGTGGGATGTTCCGCATGTTGCTCCTAGCCATGCTCACGGCCTCGCCGGCGCCACGGTTCAGCACCACCTTCGACATGGCCGTCGCGAAGCCCAGAACCTGGGCGCCCTTGATCTTCGGCGGCAGGGAGAGCGCCTGCGGGTCCGTCATCAGCTCCACCAGCGCCGGGCCGGGATGCGCAAACGCCTCCCGGTACGCTGCCTCGATGCGTGACGGGTCGGTGACCCGGACGGCGTGGAAGCCCAGGGCCCGGGCCACCGCTGCGTAGTTCGCGTCCGGGACGTCCACGCCGAAGTCGGGCAACCCGTCCACCAGCATCTCAAGCTTCACCATGCCCAACGTCGAGTTGTTGAAGACCACCACCTTGACCGGAAGCCGGTGCGCCGCGACCGTGATCAGATCCCCCAGCAGCATTGACAGGCCGCCGTCGCCGGATACCGACACCACCTGCCGTCCCGGGTAGGCCAGCTGCGCGCCGATGGCATGCGGCAGTGCATTGGCCATGGAGCCGTGCAGGTAGGAACCGATCAGCCGCCGGGTGCCCAGTGGGTTGATATACCGGGCGGTCCAGACGTTGCACATGCCCGTGTCAGCGGTGAAGATCGCGTCCTCAGCCGCCACCTGGTCCAGCAGCGACGCTGCATACTCAGGGTGGATCGGCGTCGTCTTCTCAACCTTGCGGGTATACGCGCCGACGGCCTTGTTCATCAGCCGGTCGTGCTTCTTGAGCATCGCGTCCAGGAAGCGGCGGCTCTTCTTCGGCTTCAGCAACGGCAGCAGGGCAGCCAGGGTCGGCAGCACGTCCCCGTGCACGGCGACGTCGACGTCGGTCCTGCGGCCCAGGTTCTGCGCCGCGCGGTCCACCTGCGCGGTGCGCGTCCCGGGTAGGAACTGATCGTAGGGGAAGTCCGTACCGAGCAGGATCAGCAGGTCAGCGTCCTCGATCCCCTCCGCCGCGGCGCCGTAGCCCAGCAGGCCGGTCATGCCGATGTCGTACGGGTTGTCGTACTGCATGAAGTCCTTGCCGCGGAGCGAGTGCCCGATCGGCGCGTTGACTGTTTCGGCCAGGGCAATGACCTCATCGTGCGCCCCCTCGACGCCGGCGCCGGCAAAGATGGCGACCTTCCCGGCGTCGTTGATGGCGTCGGCGAGTTCCTGCACGCTTTCGGGGGCGGGCACCAGCACGGCGGGCCGAAAGGCCGCCGGAGCCGGGGTCTCGGCGGCCACCTCCAGGCCGGCGATGTCACCGGGAAGGGTCACGACGGCGACGCCGCGGAGCGCGACGGCGTGCTGGATGGCGCTGTGCATCACGCGGGGCGCCTGTTCGGCGGTGCTGACCAGTTCGGAGTAGACCGAGCATTCGTTGAAGAGCCGGTCGGGGTGGGTTTCCTGGAAGAAGCTGCTACCGATCTGCTTGCTGGGGATATGCGAGGCGATGGCCAGCACCGGGGCGCCGGAACGGTTCGCGTCGTAGAGGCCGTTGATCAGGTGCAGGTTGCCCGGGCCGCAGGAGCCGGCGCAGACGGCGAGCCTGCCGGTCAGCTGGGCTTCGGCGGCGGCGGCGAACGCCGCGGCCTCCTCATGCCGGACGTGGATCCAGTCGATGCCGCCCTTGATGGCGCCTCCGGTTTTCCGGACGGCGTCAACGATGGGGTTAAGGCTGTCGCCGACGATCCCGTAGATCCGCTGCACACCGGCAGCCTGGAGTTGTTCGACAAGCTGGGTGGCTAATTCCTTGGCCATAGTGCACGCTCCCGCATGGTTGATCGATGAGCTGACACTGGCCACACTAGTCGGCCCGCCTTGGCGGCGGTTCCAAGTTGGGGAGCAACCGCGTTCTGGGATGGAGCGGCGAGGCCCTTTTTCCACATACGGCTGGCCGCCGTTGAGGCCCCGGGTTCCCCGCTCGTAGCGTTTTCATAGGTAGTCAATCGATTGCTGTTCGAACCGAAAGGATCGATTTTGGCCAAGAAATCCCGCCGTCAGCCAGCGCGTCAAAGCGCCCCCGTGCGCCGGGCCGGGAAGCCCCACGTCAGGCCCGTTTCCGTCGCGTTGCACCGAGATCAGGAAATGGGTTCACTGGTCGCACTCGTGCCCTGGCATCGCGAACACGGGGCCGTGCCAGAACTTTCCGTCCTGATACTGCTGACCGCGTTCTTCCCGGTTTACGCCGAATTCTCAGGCGGCGCCCCCGTGACCGCAATGGACCCCGGACCGATAGCCGCAATAGTCGAGGAGCTCAACAAACGTGATGCCGCCGTTGGCTCCTTTTTCTGCGCCTGCCTTTTTGAATATGTGCACTTTCTGCGGCACACGGGCCGCTGGTCCGGCGGCGAGGAACGCTACCGGAATTTGCTCCGCGTCCTGCATCGAGGGGTGTTCCAGGAGAACATTTCGCCGTAGAGCAACCGCGCACGGGACCTGCGCCCCGTGAGGGTCAGCTGCCGGAGTGGGCCTGCAGGAAGGAATAGACCTCGGTCTCGTCCACGCCGGGGAAGGCGCCGGGCGGCATGGCTGCCAGCAGGTGCGAGTGCGCGCGGGCCGAGGGCCACGCGTTGCCGGCCCATTCGGAAGCCAGGGCGACAGGCGGCCGCTTGCAGCAGCTCTCGTCCGGGCACGTCGACTTGGACCGCTCCGTGGTGTCCCGGCCGCGGAACCACTTCACCTGTGCGTAGGGCACCCCCACGGAGAGCGAGAATTCGCCGTTCGCGGAGCGCTCCGTCCGGGCGGTGCACCAGTAGGTCCCGGCCGGCGTGTCCGTGTATTGGTTGTAGGCGCTGAACTTGTCCGGCACGTCGAAGACCACCCGGGAGGTCCAGTTCTTGCAGGACGGCTGGCCCTCGATGGCGCCGGTGTGGTCCTGCGGGAACGTCACGCCGTCGTTTTCGTAGGCCTTGTAGATGATGCCGCTCTTGTGCGTCTTCTGGAAGTGCGTGCGCAAGTCCAGGTGCTGGGTGGCGAGGTTGGTGAAGCGGTGCGCGGCGGTCTCATAGGACACCGCGAAGGCGTCCCGGATGTCCTCCACCGCGATTTCCTTGGCCTGTTTGGCCTTCTGCAGGAATTCCACGGTGGCCTGTTCGGGCAGCAGCAGCGCAGCGGCAAAGTAGTTTGTGGCGACCCGCTGCATCAGGAAGTCGCCGTAATTGGTGGGCGTCTGGTGTCCCAGAACATAGTGTCCCAGGGCTTGCAGCAGCACCGACCGTGGGTCGTGGTCACTGCGGGCGTTCTGCGTGAGATAAATTCGGCGGTTCTTCAGGTCCGTCACCGAACGGGTGGAATGCGGCAAATCGCCCACGTGGTGCAGGCTGAAACCGAGGTGCCCGGCGATGTCCGCGATGACGTGGTGGGAAAGCGGGCCGGACGTGTGGCCCACCGACGCGAGGACCTTCTGCGCCTCGGCCTCGTACTCGGGGAAGTAGTTGTTCCGCTCCCGCATCATGGCCCGCAGTTCACCGTTGGCGCGGCGGGCTTCCTCGGGAGTGGCGACCTGTTCATTCAGCCGGCGTTCCAGCTCATGCTGCAGCCCCACCATGGACTCAAGCACATCCATCGGCAGCCGCGAACTGATGCGGATCTTTGGCAGGTTCAGGGACTCGTAAATCGGGCTGCGCTGGTACCGTTCCAACTCGATTTCCAGGGCCGCGCGGCGGTTCGGCGGTTCGGCGCCGAGCAGCTCATCAATGCTGACGCCCAGCGCCGCGGCGAGCTGCTGCAGCAGCCCAAGTTTGGGTTCGCGCTTGCCGTTTTCGATCAAGCTCAGCTGGCTCGGCGCGGTCCCGACGGCGGCACTCAGATCATCGAGCGTCAGGCCGGCCGCCTTGCGCAGATGTCGGACCCGGCGGCCCATGCTGATGACGTCGACCTCGGGTTCGGCCGGGAGGGAGGGCGTCGCGGTCTGTCGGTTCCAGCTGCTCGGATGCATTTATTGAGAATACGGGAAGAACTGCATTTCTTTCCAGACATTTCCTCTAGAAACCCCCTTGAAAGTCCAGAAAAGTAGATCTCACAGAAACATTCACCGCTCCGGATCATCCGGCGGGACCCCGCGAAGAGGCGTCCCCGCCGGCCCGGGCCACCAAAGGAGATCAGCAATGACCGCAGCATTTGAGCCCACCCAGCAGACGCCCGCAGAGCAGGCCGCCGCCCTGGAGCTCGAGTGGGCTGCCAGCCCGCGCTGGGAAGGTGTCACTCGGGACTACAACGCCTCCGACGTCGTCCGCCTTCGCGGCCGGGTCTCCGAGGAACACACGCTGGCCCGCCGGGGTTCCGAGAAGCTGTGGAAGCAGCTGACCGAGGAGCACAAGGAAGGCAAGTACACCAACGCTCTCGGCGCCCTCACCGGCAACCAGGCCGTGCAGCAGGTCAAGGCCGGCCTGCGCGCCATCTACCTGTCCGGCTGGCAGGTCGCCGCCGACGCCAACAACTCCGGCCACACCTACCCGGACCAGTCGCTCTACCCGGCCAACTCGGTTCCCACCGTGGTCCGCCGCATCAACAACGCCCTGCTCCGCGCCGACCAGATCGAGTTCTCCGAGGGCATCCAGACCGTCGAGGACTGGATGGTGCCGATCGTCGCCGACGCCGAGGCTGGCTTCGGCGGCCCGCTGAACGCCTACGAGCTGATGAAGTCCATGATCCAGGCCGGCGCCGCCGGCGTGCACTGGGAAGACCAGCTCGCTTCGGAAAAGAAGTGCGGCCACCTCGGCGGCAAGGTGCTGATCCCCACCCAGCAGCACGTCCGCACCCTCAACGCCGCCCGCCTCGCGGCCGACGTCGCCGGCACCCCGTCGGTCATCATCGCCCGCACCGACGCCGAGGCAGCCACCCTGATCACCTCCGACGTCGACGAGCGCGATCAGGAATTCATCACCGGCGAGCGCACCGCTGAAGGCTTCTACAAGGTCCGCAACGGGATCGAACCGTGCATCGCCCGTGCCAAGGCCTACGCCCCGTACTCGGACCTGATCTGGATGGAGACCGGTACCCCGGACCTCGAACTGGCCCGCAAGTTCGCCGAAGCCGTCAAGGCCGAGTTCCCGGACCAGATGCTCTCCTACAACTGCTCGCCGTCGTTCAACTGGCGCAAGCACCTCGACGACGCCACGATCGCGAAGTTCCAGCGCGAACTCGGCGCCATGGGCTTCACCTTCCAGTTCATCACCCTGGCCGGTTTCCACGCCCTGAACTACTCTATGTTCGACCTCGCCCACGGCTACGCCCGGGAAGGCATGAGCGCCTACGTTGAGCTGCAGGAGAAGGAATTCGCCTCCGAGGCACGCGGCTACACCGCCACGAAGCACCAGCGCGAAGTCGGCACCGGCTACTTCGACGACATCGCCACCGCGCTCAACCCGAACGCATCCACCCTGGCCCTGGTGGGATCCACCGAAGAAGGCCAGTTCCACTAACCTTTCGCCTTTCCCGCCCGTTGCTCTATCACTTTTGGTCCCCAACGGCCTCCCTTGGAGACCACAAGTGATAGGCAACAGCGGACATTTAAGGAGCAACTCCCATGAACAGCTTCACTGACAATTTCACTATCAACGGGGTTACGTTGACCGCACAACCGATTTGCCGGCAGAGCGAGGTTCTTACTCCGGACGCGCTGGCTTTCGTTGCCAAGCTGCACCGCGCGACGGCGGAGCGCCGGCAGGAACTGCTGCGGTCCCGGCAGGAACGCCGGCAGCAGATCAGCAAGGGCCAGGACCCCCGGTTCCTCCCGGAGACCGAGTCCGTCCGCAACGATCCGCAGTGGCGGGTGGCTCCCCCTGCTCCGGGCCTGGAAGACCGCCGCGTGGAAATCACCGGCCCCGTGGACAAGAAGATGACCATCAACGCGCTGAACTCCGGCGCCAAGGTCTGGCTCGCCGACATGGAAGACTCCTCCACCCCGTCGTGGCGCAACGTCATCCAGGGCCAGCTGAACCTCACCGACGCGCTGGAGCGCCGGATCGACTTCACCTCCCCGGAGGGCAAGGAGTACAAGCTCCGCGCCGCGGAGGACCTGCCCACGATCGTCGTCCGTCCCCGTGGCTGGCACCTGCCCGAGAAGCACATGCTCATCGACGGCACTCCGGTGGCCGGCGGCATCGTCGACTTCGGGCTGTACTTCTTCCACAACGCCCGCCGGTTGATCGCACAGGGCAAGGGCCCGTACTTCTACCTGCCGAAAATCGAGAACCACCTCGAGGCCCGGCTGTGGAACGACATCTTCGTCCTGGCCCAGGACCTGCTCGGCATCCCGCAGGGCACCATCCGCGCCACCGTGCTGATCGAAACCATCACCGCCGCGTTCGAGATGGAGGAGATCCTCTACGAACTGCGAGAGCACGCCGCCGGCCTGAACGCCGGCCGCTGGGACTACATCTTCTCGCTGATCAAGAACTTCCGCACCCGCGGCCCGCGCTTCGTCCTGCCGGACCGCGGCCAGGTCACCATGACGCAGCCGTTCATGCGCGCCTACACCGAACAGCTCGTGCGCGCCTGCCACAAGCGCGGCGCCATGGCGATCGGCGGCATGGCCGCGGCAGTCCCCAACCGCAAGGACGAGGAAGCCAACGCCGTCGCCTTCGAAAAAGTCCGTGCCGACAAGACCCGGGAGGCCGGCGACGGTTTCGACGGCTCCTGGGTGGCGCACCCGGACCTGGTGCCGGTGTGCCGCGAGGTGTTCGACGGCGTCCTCGGCGACCGTCCGAACCAGCTGGACCGCCTTCGCGAGGACGTCACGCCGGATGACCGTGCGCTGATCGACATTGCCTCCACCACAGGCACGATCACCGAGCAGGGCGTCCGGAACAACATCGAGGTCGGCATCCGCTACATCGAGTCCTGGTTGCGCGGCAACGGCGCGGTGGCCATCCACAACCTGATGGAGGATGCCGCCACCGCGGAAATCTCCCGCTCACAGCTGTGGCAGTGGATCTTCTCCCGGGCCATCACGGACGCCGGCGATGTGATTACCCGCGAATGGGTCGAGGACATGCTGGATGAGGAGTTCGCCAAGCTGGAGCGCTTCGAAGGAGACCGTTTCGCCGACGCGCGGGACATCTTCGAGGAGGTCACGCTCAGCAACGAGTTCCCGGCCTTCCTGACCCTTCCCGCCTACGACCGCTTCCTGCACGAAGCCCGCGACGGCAACGAGGTCAGCGGCGCGGATCTGGTGTGCGTCTAATCCCGTCCGGCTGACGGCCGGGCACCCCAGTGGTGCCCGGCCCAAGCCCGTTCAGAATTCCGTCCGCCGGGCTGCCACGCCCTTCGCAACAGGCTCCCCGAGATCCGGGGCGGCAGCCCGGCAACGGAACCCCTCCCCAGACTCGACAACGGCGTCGAGGTGGCAGTTAAGGCCCATGTTCCCCCTGAACATGGGCCTTAACTGTCACCTCGGCGCGTCCGGCAGCCTCTGCTCCACTGCGGCGCGCGTACGGTTCAGCGCGGCGCCGCTGCGGCCCGGGCTGTGGGAAATACGCCTAGTGCGCGGCCTTCGGAACGTGGCGCAGGGAGAGTGCGCAGCCCAGGATAAACATGGCGACCGATCCCAGAATCATCAGCAACGGCCCGGTCCAGGAGTCGGAGACGCCGTGCACGAAGCCCAGCAGGGTGGGCGCGGCGGCGCCGAAGCAGTAGCCGGCACCTTGGACGACGGCGGACATCCGCCCTGCCGAGGTCTGGTCCCGGGCCAGCCGGATGATGGCGATGAAGATCAGCGTGATGCCGCCGCCCTGCGCCACGCCGCCGAAGGATGACCACAGCCACCACAGCTCGGGCGCCAGCAGCAGTCCGAGCGGCACGGTGAGCCACAGCGCCCCCAGGACGAAGCTGACCGCCGTCGTGCTGGTAAAGCGCGCCACCAGCGGCACACCAAGGCTGCCCGCTATGGCCAGGATCTGGAACAGCGAGGACCCGGCACCGGCCGCGGAGGGGGCGAGACCCAGTTCATCGGCCAGCAGGCTCGGCAGCCAGGCGGTCACCCCGTAGTAGGAGAACGCCTGGCCGGCGAACCCGGCGGTCAGGGCCACGGTGATCCACCGGGACGCCGGGGCTCCGGCCGTCCGGGTCGGGTCTGCCCCCGGGATCGGCTCGGGCCGGTAGGAGCGGCTGCCGACGGCGAGCACCCACACGGCCGCCGCTGCGACCGCGAACAGGGCGGATGCCGCTATCGCGGGGCGCCAGCCGAGCAGCTCTGCCAGCGGTGCCGTGATCATGGAGGTGAGGAAGGACCCGACGTTCAGCGCTGCGGTGTAGGTTCCCATGGCTGCACCCTGCTTGGCGGGGCTGAAGTCACGCCGGATGATCAGCGGGACCACGATGTTGCCGATGGTGATGGCGACCCCGAGGATCACGGTGCCCAGCATCACCAGGCCTCCCCCGCCCGCGGAGCGGACAACGACGCCGACCACCACTCCAAGGAGGGTGAGCATGATGGCGAACTCGGGGCCCAGCTTGCGGCCCGCGAGCGAGGCCAGCGGCGCCGCGAGCGCGAAGCAAAGCACGGGGATGCCGGTCAGGAAGCCGATTTCAACCGGGGAGAAGCCCAGGTCCTGCCGCATGCTGCCCACCACGGGCGCGACGGCGACGAACGGGCCCCGCATGTTCAACGCGATGAGTCCGATTGCCACCATTATCAGCCAGGCGCGGGGGTTCTTGGCCAATGCGCTCACCTCGTCGTCCGCAGCCTAGCGGGTGGGCTGTTATATGTTTTCATCAGTCTCATTGCTATCACGCGGCGCCTGCGCCCGCTGGCGCCCCACGCAACTTGGGGGAACAACGCTTCATCAAGGCCCGGCACCGGCCCGACCGTGGCCGCGGCCCGCCCGGGGCCGTGTCAGCGCACGAGGCCGTCGGACCGCCGGGAATGACCCGGCAACGTTCTCGGTTATTGCCGGCATGAAGATTGAGATCTGGTCCGACGTGGCCTGCCCCTGGTGCTATATCGGCAAGCGACGCTTTGAAACTGCCCTTGCGGCCTTCCCGCACCGCGATGACGTACAGGTGCAGTGGCGCAGCTTCCAGCTGGACCCCACCTTGCCGGAACACTACGACGGCACCGAGCTGGAGTATCTGAGCACCCGCAAGGGCATGGATCCGGCCCAGGTTGCCGGCATGTTTGAACACGTCGCGGCCCAAGCCGGCGACGAGGGCCTGGCGTACCGGTTCGACGACGTCGTCGTCGCCAACAGCTTCATGGCCCACCGGCTGATCCACCTGGCCGCCGCGCACGGAAAGCAGGACGCTGCCAAGGAACGGCTGCTCAGCGGCCACTTCGAGCACGGCCGGGACATCGGCAGCCGCGAGTACCTCACGTCGCTGGGCCTTGATCTCGGGATCGACGCCGGTGAACTGGACGAACTCTTCAGCTCCGACAAGTACGCCGAGGACGTCCGCCAGGACTTCGCGGAAGGCCGCGCGCTGGGCGTCAGCGGGGTGCCGTTTTTCGTCATCGACCGCAAGTACGGCATTTCCGGCGCCCAGCCCGCGGAGACCTTCAGCGCCGCCCTGGAACAGGCCTGGCAGGAAAGCCGCCCGCTCGTGATGGTCGACGCCGGCACCGCGGACACGGCGGGCGCCGCCTGCGGCCCGGACGGCTGCTCCGTCTAACGCCGCTCCCCGGCCCGAACGGACACCTGCGGCCCAAGAAGCCCCCACGGGCGGGGCCGCAGTGTCCGTTCGCGCTCCGCGGCGGCGCGGTTACCGTCGTGTGCCGCCTACGGGGGCACCGGCTTCGGCGTCGTCGGCGGTGATCAGGATGTTGCCCTCCGCGATGGATTCGGCCATCACGTCGTGCTCGACGGCCGTGGCCAGCGGCTTTTCCTTGATGAAACACATCAGCAGCGCGGCGGCCAGGGCCAGCGGAACCATCCAGATGAAGATCGGGGTCAAGGCGTCGTTGTAGGAGGACACGATCGCCTCCTTCAGCGGCGCGGGGAGCTTGCCGACGACGGCGGGTGTCAGTGAGTTCGACCCGCCCGGCGCGCCTCCGCCACGTGCCGCAGCCGGGAGCCGTTCGGTGAGCAGTTCGGCCAGCCGGCTCGCGAAAAGGCTGCCAACGACGGCGGAACCCAGAGTGGCGCCGATCTGGCGGAAGAAGTTGTTCGAAGCCGTTGCGGTGCCGACTTCGCGCAGCGGGAAGGAGTTCTGCACGATCAGGACCATGATCTGCATGCTCAGACCCAGACCCAGGCCCATCACGGCGAGGTAGGCGCAGATTTCCCACAACGGGGCTCCAGGTTTAAGTGTGGAGAGCAGCACCAGGGCCACGGCGACCAGAACACCTCCAGCGATCGGCATCCACTTATACCGGCCGGTGCGGCTGACCAGCTGGCCCGAGACCACCGAGGCCGCCAGCAGGGCGCCCATCATGGGGATCATCAGAAGGCCGGACTCCGTGGCGTTGACGCTGAATGCCATCTGGAGGTACGTGGGCAGGTAGCCGATGGCGCCGAACATCGCGACCCCGATCAGCAGGCCGGCGATCGTGGCGAGGTTGAAGTTGAGGTCTTTGAACAGGTGCAGCGGAATGATCGGCTCGGCGGTCCGGCTCTCCACCAAAACGAACGCGGCGGCGCTGGCGACGGCACCGGCGATCAGGCCCAGAATGATCGGGTCGTTCCACTCATACTTGCTGCCGCCCCAGGTGGCAAACAGCACCAGGCACGTGGTGGCGATGGCAACCAGCACCATGCCGCCAAGGTCCAGCCGCGGCCTGCCGCTGTGCTTGGGCAGCTTCAGGAAGAAAACGGCGCCGGCAAGGGCCAGCAGCCCCAGCGGGATGTTGATCCAGAACACCCAGCGCCAGCCCGGGCCTTCGGTGAACCAGCCGCCAAGCAGCGGTCCGGCGACCGAGGCGATCGCGAAGACGCCGCCCATCATGCCCATGTACTTACCGCGTTCCCGCGCCGGAATGACGTCGGCGATGACCGCCTGCGACAGGATCATCAGGCCGCCGCCGCCCAGCCCCTGGATTACGCGGGCGACAATCAGCATGCCCATGTCGTTGGCCAGGGCACCGACGACGGAGCCCGCCATGAAGAGCAGGATGGCCGCCATCAGCAGGGCCTTGCGGCCCATCAGGTCACCGAGCTTGCCGTAGATCGGCATGGTGACCGTCGAGGCGAGGATGAAGGCGGTGATGACCCACAGCATCTCGTTGACGCCGTGCAGCTCGCCGACGATGGTGGGCAGCGCGGTGCTGAGCACGGTCTGGTTCAGGGACGCCAGGAGCATCGAAAGCATCAGCCCGACAAACAGCAGGACGATGTGCTGCTTCTGTTCGGGCTGTCCTGCGGTGGGGACGGCTGGGGTGGCCATAGGTAATCCTTTGTCAGCGGCGTACAGTGACGGGGCGCGGTACGCCATGCGGCGCGGGCGGTTGCCCACAGCAACGGCCTCAGTCTTTTTGTCTGCGCCGGGCCCTGTCAAGAGTGGTGGGTCTCGAAGGGTTCTGGCAAGTTCTTGCATCGCAGCAACGTTGCGCCGGTGTACAGACTCAGGTCGCCGGTCAGGTGAGCGCCGCCATGGCGAGCGCCCCGGTCACGCCCAAACCCAACACGGCGAAGCCTACGGCTACGAGCACGCCCCGGGAACGCCCCGCGAACCATGAGCATTGAGGGCAGGCTTCCTGCAGACCGTGTCGTAGCGGGCCGCACCCGGCGGGGGCAGCGACGGCGGCCGGCGACCGCCCTCGCTTGCTGACAGATCGCGCTAAAGTGTCCGTATGCCCAGGATTTCGGCCGTCAGTAACGCCGCCCAACGTGCCGAGACCCAGCGCCGCATCCTCACCGCCTTCGGCGAGCTGCTGTTCACCCACGGGCTGCCCGGTCTGACCATGACCGACGTCGCGCGGCATGCCAGGATCGGCCGCACGGCCGTCTACAACTATTTCGCGGACATCGAAGAGCTCCTGATCGCCTACGCCCTCGACGAGACGGAGCGCTTCCTGGTGGAACTGCGCGAGGCCCTGGCGTCACTGGAGAATCCGGTGGAACGCCTGGCCTTGTATGTCCGCGCGCAGGTCGCGGACCTGAGCCGGCGCCACCTGCCGCCGGGGCCCGCCATGGGGGCAGTCCTCTCGCCGGCGTCCTTTGCCAAACTGGCGGACCATGTGGGCGAACTGAGCCTCCTGCTGCAGGGCATCTTGCGCGACGGCATGGCCGAACACTACTTCCCGGAAGCCGACATCGCCGAGCTTGCCCAGCTCATCCACGGCACGCTGTCCTCAAGTGCGGCGCGGGGCGACGGGGCGGGGGCGGACGCGGAGTCCGAAGCCCGGATTGCCCGCACCGTGCGGTTCATCCAGCTCGGCGCCGGGGCCAGGTTCGACGACGCCGGCCGTCCGCTGCGGTTGGCCGCATAGCCACGCTGCCGCGCCCTCGCGGACGCAGGCCGCCGGCCGCTCAGGGGTTCGGGCTGACCGGCACGATGGTCGGCACCACCGGCAAGTTGGGGTTCTCTACCTCGCGGCGGCTCTCCCGGGGACAGCTGAGCTTCCCCGGCGTCTGGTCCACGAGTCCGGGCTTGGTGAGGTCCTTGAAATCCCCGGTCAGGATGACGTCCACGCTGGAATCGTTGCGGCCGTCCTGGACGTAGTCCGACCCAGGCAGGTTGCGCTGCACGCTGAGCGCAGCGGACTGGCCGGCGGCGCCGGAGACCACCAGCGCAACCCCGCGGTAGCCGGACTGGGCGTTGCCCACGGCGCCCACAACAAATTTGCGGGCCAAGAACTCGTCCGCCACGGTCCGGGCCAGTCCCGGGCGGCCGGTGGAGTTGTAGACATTCAGTTTGATCTTGTCGGGCGGCACGTAGTCGTACGTGGCGTCCGGGCACTGCGACACCGCAGCCTGGCTGGGTTTCGGCGTCGGGAGCTTGATCTGGCCGTTGATGACGGCCAGGGCCACCACGGCGGCGGCGGCGATCAGCGCCACCAACAGCCCCAGGACCACCCCGTGCAGGATGCGCCGCCGCTTCCGTGCCCGGCCATCGAGCTCATCTTGCTCCACAAAGACGGCGCGCAGGTCCGTGCCGGTGATGACGTGGTGACCGTGCAGGACGGCAGGGTCCTTCGGCTTCCTAGCCATTGATCACCAGCACGCGGGCGTGGATCGCTGTGCGCTGGTGCAGGGCTGTGCGGACCGCCCGATGCAGGCCGTCCTCGAGGTACAGCACGCCGCGGAACTCCACCACGTGCGGAAAAAGGTCGCCGAAGAAGGTGGAATCCTCAGCCAGCAGCGCCTCGAGGTCGAGGGTCCGCTTGGTGGTCACGAGTTCATCCAGCCGGACCGGTCGCGGCGGCAGCGCCGCCCAGTCCTTGGGCGTGTGGAAACCATGGTCGGGGTACGGGCGTCCCTCGCCCACAGCTTTGAAGATCACCCTGCAAGACTAGGGAACATCCAGGGCCAGGAGAATCAAAGTCGCCCCGGCGCCGGAGGTTGTGGCCAAACAGTGACCTTTCGTCCCGGGGCCGGGGGCGACGCCGGGATCCCGTGTCAGGCTGAGACAATGGCGGTATGACTGCACGTGAGACTACTTCCGCTTTGCCGCCGTCGGCGCCGCCGTTGGCACTGCTGCTCGACGTCGACGGTCCGGTGGCCAGCCCGCTCACCCGCACCGTCCAGCCGGGCATCATCGCGGACCTGCTGGCTCTCGCTGCCGCGGGGATTCCGGTGATCTTCAACACCGGCCGGTCCGACGCCTTCATCCGCGAGCAGGTGATGGACCCGATGATCGCCGCCGGGATGCCAGAGGGGCTCTTGGTCCACGCCATCTGCGAAAAGGGGGCCGTGTGGTTCAGCTACACCGCCGCCGGCCGGCCCGGCCCGGTCCACGTGGACCGGGAACTGGCCATCCCCAAGGCGTTCGGCGACGACGTCCGCCGGCTCGTGGCCGAGGACTACTCGGCGCACATGTTTTACGACGAGACCAAACGGGCGATGGTGTCGGTGGAACAGCACGTCGCCGTCACCAACTCCGACTACCGCGAGGAACAGGCCCTTTTCGACGCCGACGCGATGGAACTGATGGGCAGGCACGGGCTGGGGGTGACGCGGCTGGACCATCACGCCCCGGACAGCGACGACCGGATTGACTACCGTGTTGACCCCACCATCATTTCCACCGACATCGAATCCATCCGGCTGGGCAAGGATCTGGGCGCCAGCCGCGCCGTGGAACTGCTCGCGAGCCAGGGCGTCACGCCGCTGGCCTGGCGGACCGTGGGCGACTCGCGCACGGACTACGCGATGGCCGACTGGCTGCACCACAATGACCACTCCGTCAAGCACGTGGATGTCCGGCCCGCGGACGGCATTCCGGTCAAGCCGTACCCGGTTCTCACCGCCGGCGACTTGGGGCTGGGCGACGAGGTCATCCACGACGACGCCGGAGCGGCGTTCCTGCGTTCGTGGCGGGAAGCTTTGGCCGGCTGAGCACCGGTTGGAAGCCCGTTTCCGGGGCGTTTTTGCACCCCGGGTTATCATGCAAGTAGAGACGAACGCACTTTAAAGGCTCGGAGAAACAAGATTACAGACGCATTGATTCAGGACGAGATTTACTACGGCAGCCAGGCCAGCGAGGACGACCATGCCCACGCGGAGGTCACGTCGGCGGCTGCCGTCGCGCGGCTCCGCACCCGCCCCGACGTCGTGCGCCGCCACGGCCGGTATGCGCTGATCAATGAAAACCACACGCCGTACCAGTCCATGGTGGAAGACCTGCTGTTCCTGCGCGCTGTACTGGCCGACGCGAAGCTGGACTACCTGCTGGTGCGCGGCAACAACGACCGTCCGGTGATCGCGGTGGACTGGAAGAACCGCCGCCAGCTCCGCGACGCCCTGGTCGAGGCCTGCCGGGATGAGCCGTTCTACTCCATGACCGTGGACGCCAAGAAGAAGTCCTGGGTCCTGGTGGCCGACGGGGAGCTTTCGCCTAACCGCCAAGCACGGATCTTCAGGCTCTACCGGCCGCGGGTGGAGCTTCAGGGCGGCCTGGAATTCGGCGCGTCCGCAGGCGTCCAGCTGGAACTCTGGAGCTTTGAAGGCGACCAGCTGATCCTGCCGATTGAAAACTCACTGACCCGGCGGACGCTGCTGGCGCAGGATGCGGTGCGCGGCACCGTCGAACGCTACGGCCACACCTGGCCGACGATCGAGAACATGTTCGCCGACCACGCCAGCGACATCAACTTCGACATCGATCTGGTGTTCTCCTGGGTGGACGGGAGCTCGCCCGAGTACATCGCGGCCCGCCGCGCCCGGATGGCCGGCGTCGTCGTGGGCGAAGGGGACGACCACGAAGCCCGCTTCCGCCAGATCAACGAACTGAAGTACGCGCTGCGCTCTGTCTACATGTTCGCCCCCTGGATCCGCCGGATCTTCATCGCCACGGACTCCCCCGCGCCGGAATGGCTGGCGGAGCACCCGGGCGTGACGATCGTGCGCAGCGAGGAATTCTTCGCCGATCCTTCGGTGCTGCCGACGCATAATTCCCAGGCGGTCGAATGCCAGCTCCACCGCATCGAGGGCCTTTCGGAGCACTTCTTGTATTCCAATGACGATATGTTTTTCGGCCGTGCGGTGCGTCCGGACATGTTCTTCACCCCCGGCGGCATCACCAAGTTCATCGAGGCTGAGACGCGCATCGGGCTTGGGGACAATGACGCCGAACGCAGCGGTTTCGAGAATGCGGCGAGGGTCAACCGCAAGTTGCTGTGGAACCGTTTCGGGCGGATCACCACCCGCCACCTGGAGCACACCGCCGCGCCGCTGCGGCGCAGCGTGGTGGAGCAGATGGAGCAGGAGTTCCCGGACGAATTCGCGAAGACGGCGGCCAGCAGGTTCCGTGCCGCGGACAACATCTCGGTGACGAATTCGTTTTACCACTACTACGCTCTGCTGACCGGGCGTGCCGTCACGCAGACCGCCGCCCGGGTCCGGTACATCGACACCACGGCCCGCGCGGGTCTGAACTACCTGCCCAAGCTGCTCGCCAAGCGCCACATGGATTTCTTCTGCCTCAACGACGGCAGCTTTCCGGAGGTGCCCGCTGAGGAGCGTGCCGAAATCGTCACGGACTTCCTGGAAAAGTACTTCCCGATCAAGGCACCGTGGGAGAAATAAGGCCAGGGGCGGGCTCAGCTAGTTGAGCGTGGTCATCCGGCGGTCGTCGGTCGCCGATGCCCTCGCTGCCGGCCCTGCCTGCCGCGGGATACGGATGCCGGCGGCGGCGATCCGGCGCTGGGCCTCCTGCGCCGGCACGAATTCACCCACGGAGGGCAACGTGTCGCCCAGTTGCACCACGGAGTGCACAATCGTGTCTTCGTAGACGTGGACCAGGTTGAAGGACTGACCGCTGTCCCGCCCCCGGCTACCGCCCACCGGGACGTTCAGGTCCTGGGTGTAGCACGTGGCGGAGGCGACTGAGACGGGGATCCCGGCGAACATCGCCGTCGTGGAGTAGTGGAGGTGCCCGGCCAGGATGGCCCGGACATCGGAATCGCGCAGGACGTCCGCGAGCGCCGCCTGGCCGCGAAGTTCGACCAGCACAGCGAGGTCCAGCACCGAAGGAACCGGTGGGTGGTGCAGGGCGAGGATCGTGCCTTCCGGCGCGGGGATGGAGAGCTCTTCAGCCAGCCAGTCCAGCTGGCCGGGGCTCAGTTCGCCGTGGTGGAACCCCGGCACGGAGGTATCCAAGGTGATGATCCGCAGGCCGTTGAGGAAGTAGCTGCGGTCCACCGGGGCTGTGCCGGGAGGTTCGTCCAGCAGAGCGGCCCGGAAGTTGGCCCGGTCGTCGTGATTGCCCATCGCCCAGATCACCTTCGCGCCCATCGCCCTGCAGGCGGGTTCTGCAATTTCGCGCAGCTTTGCGTAGGCCTCCGCCTCGCCGCGGTCGGCCAGGTCGCCGGTGAAAATCACGGCCTCAGGCCTCGCACCGGAGGCGCGGACTTCATCAAAGAGTTCCCTGAGCCGGGAGTCGCTGTCCACCACCCCGTGCAGCCGTTCGGTCCCGCCCAGCAGATGGGCGTCGCTCAGGTGGAGTAGGAAATGCCGCGGCCGGGGGTGTTCGGCCTCGATGAGCTCCATTGCAACCTTCCTGGTTGGGTGGAGGCGTCGTCTCCAGTGTCCCTCTCAGTAAGATCTATCCAACCAGAACTTCGGCCGGCCATGGGCAAACTCAGGTAGGCATGTTTGAAAAAAGAGCAACCGGCGAGTAGTCCGGCGGACAACATACCTGCACACGCATGTGCCGGTGTGCGCCCGCCGGACGGGAATTACTCGGGTTCCTGATCGGCTAGCTCAGGTAGCCGTTGGGGTTGAGGACGTACTTGGTGGCGGCGCCGGCATCGAACTCGGCGTAGCCCTTCGGTGCGTCCTCCAGCGGAATAGCCTTGGCGTTGACGTTTTTCGCGATGTGAACCTTGTCGGCCAGGATGGCCGACATCAACTGCCGGTTGTATTTCATGACCGGACACTGTCCCGTGGTGAAGCTGAGCGACTTTGCCCAGCCGGTGCCGAGGCTGAGGGAGAGCGCACCCTTCTTGGCTGCCTCGTCGATGCCGCCCGGATCGCCCGTGACGTAGAGCCCTGGAATGCCGAGGGCGCCGCCGGCGGCGGTGATGTCCATCAGTGAGTTCAACACCGTTGCAGGCGCTTCCTTGGCCCCAGAACCGTGACCCTTGGCTTCGAATCCGACCGCATCGACGCCGCAGTCGACTTCGGGAACGCGGAGGATTTGCTCGATTTGCTCGGCTGGACCGCCCTTCGTCAGGTCGATGGTCTCGCAGCCGAAGCTGCGCGCCTGGGCCAGACGCTCCTCATTCATGTCTCCGACGATCACGACGGAGGCACCCAGGAGCTGAGCGCTCGTCGCCGCAGCGAGACCGACGGGTCCCGCACCGGCGATGTAAACGGTGTTGCCGGGGCCGACGCCCGCGCTGACGGCGCCGTGGAAGCCGGTCGGGAAGATGTCCGAGAGCATGGCCAGGTCCATGATCTTTTCCATGGCCTGGTCCTTGTCCGGGAACTTCAGCAGATTCCAGTCGGCGTAGGGCACGAGGACGTAGTTTGCCTGGCCGCCGACCCAGCCGCCCATGTCCACATAGCCATAGGCACTGCCCGGGCGGTCGGGATTGACGTTCATGCAGATGCCCGTCTTGCGTTCCTTGCAGTTCCGGCATCGTCCGCAGGCGATGTTGAACGGGACGGAGCAGAGGTCCCCCACCTTGATAAATTCGACGTCCGGCCCGACTTCCACCACCTCGCCGGTGATCTCGTGGCCAAGCACCAGATCTGTGGGGGCCGTCGTGCGCCCACGGACCATGTGCTGGTCCGAGCCGCAGATGTTCGTGGCGACGGTCTTGAGGATGGCGCCGTGGCGCACCTGCCGTCCCACGTTGGCCGGGTTCACGCCGGGGCCGTCTTTGAGTTCGAAAGTGGGGTAGTCAATGTCGATCAGTTCGACTTTTCCCGGCCCCTTGTAGGCAACGGCTTTGTTTCCTGTCATCACTTTCCTCCTGGTTTCACGGACCCCAATGCTGAGTGCCCAGTTGTGATTCACGAAGCGTTCTGATGCGCCCTCCACAGGCCCCGCGCCGGCTGCGATGCCGGCGGGCTGGCGCGGGAGCGCCGCGGACAGGCCAGGAATGTCGGAAGGTTTGGCCAGTCTAGGACGGGGGTGAACTGGGGAACATGGGCCGTTGTCCCCTTGCTTTATCCATTTCCTGCCGTAATTCGACGCGGCTAGGGCGGTCGGGGCCCACGCGCCGGGGCTTAGTGCTCCGAGAATCCAGGCGTGGGCCTGGTGCGCAGGGGCATAAGTCGGCCGAGGTCAGGCCAGCGCCTGGGCCCGGCTCACGGGCGGACCGGTTCAGGCCAGCGCCTTCCGGATGGCTTCGACGACCTCCGGGGCGTCGGGTTCCGTCGTGGGCGCGAAGCGGGCCACGACCTTGCCTTCGCGGTTTACCAGGAATTTCTCGAAGTTCCACTTCACGAGCCCCGGGAGCAGGCCGTTCTTGAAACGTGTCAGCTGCGCATAGAGCGGGTGCTGGTTCTTACCTCGAACGTTGGCCTTGGTGGTCAGCGGAAACGTCACGCCGAAGTTCCGTTCGCAGAACTCCGCGATTTCGGCGTCAGCGCCGGGTTCCTGCCCGGCGAACTGGTTGCACGGGACCCCCAGGACGGTGAAGCCTTCGTCGCGGAACTTGTTGTAGAGGGCTTCCAGACCGGCATACTGCGGGGTGAAGCCGCATTGGGAGGCCACGTTGACGACCAGCACCACCTGGCCCTTGTACCGGCCAAAGTCCGTTTCGGTGCCGTCGTTGAGCGTCAGGGGAATACTGTGCAGATCTGTCATGGCGCGGTCCTCGTTTAGTCGGTAATGAAGGTCGTGACTACTTCGGGAATCAATCCCAAAGTGGTCACGACCTTCATTCGATACCAACGCGCGAGGGTATGGGTTGGTGCCTGCTAGGGGCCGGCAGTCCCGGACGGCTGGGGCGTCGCCGAAGGCAGGACAGTCTCCGGGGGCAGCGGCGCAGCTGTGGGCTCAGGCGCCGGCGGAGCGAGTGTGGGAGCTACCACCGAAGGCACGACCGTCGGCTCCACCACAGGTGCCGGCGGGGGCGCCACGACGGGTGGCGGGGCCGGTTCGACGACGGGCGGCGGGGCCGGTTCGACGACGGGCGGCGGGGCCGGTTCGAGGACGGGCGGCGGGGCCGGTTCGAGGACGGGCGGCGGGGCCGGTTCGACGACGGGCGGCGGGGCCGGTTCGACGACGGGCGGCGGCGCGGACGGGCTGGTCGGCCCGGGATCCGACGTCGGCGGCGGAACCGTCCCCGGATCCGACGTCGGCGGCGGAACCGTCCCCGGATCCGACGTCGGCGGCGGAACCGTCCCCGGATCCGACGTTGTCGGCGGAACCGTCCCCGGATCCGACGTTGTCGGCGGAACCGTCCCGGGGTCGGACGTTGTCGGCGTGCCGCTGGGCGGCTGGGAGTATCGGGGCGAATCGGTCCCGCCCGAGGCGTAGCTCGGGGGCTGGCTGGCTCCGGTTGTCGGATCGCTCTGCTTCCTGGTCGGAGATAGGCCGTCCCAGACAGACGGAGTGGGCGAGGGCGAATAGGCGAACGGCGTCTGTGGCATCTCCGCGATGGGTACTTCTTGGTAGCCGCCGGTGACTTCGTGCCGTCCGTCGTCGGAGACCGGAATGGCCCAGCCCAGGGAAGCGTTGGAGGGCAACCCGGCGTCGGGAGCATAGCTGGTCATCTCGATGGTGCCCAGTTGGTCGGTCTGCTTAATCGGAATGAGTATCCAGTCGTGCGGGTCCTTGTGGACTCCATTAAGGATCGTCTCGAAGTGCAGGTGGCAGCCGGTGGATGAACCGGTGGTTCCCACCCGGGCGATGACCTCGCCGACCCGCACCGAATCGCCCTTCTTGACGGCGATCGCTTCAAGGTGGTTGTAGGTGGTGATCAATCCGTTGCCATGGTCAATTTCCACGCGGTTCCCGCCGCCCCAGGGATGCCAGCCGACGGCCCGCACCACGCCGGCGTCCGCAGCGTAGACCCGCGTTCCGCAGTCCGCGGCGTAGTCCTGACCCCAGTGAAATTCGCCCGCGGACCCGGAGAGAGGGCTCGTCCGCAGGCCGAAGGGCGAGGATTCGTGCAGGGACTCGAGCGGGGCCATGAGGAACCCTTCCGCGGGCCGTTTCAGCTCAGCGGACGCCACGTTTAGCTCCGCTGGCACACCGTCCTTGGACGCCGTCCGGACTGCCGACCGGGCATAGGCCACCAGCGCATGGGCGTCTGTCGTGAAACCTGCACCGGGCAGCGGACCTTCGGCCCCGAACGCTGCAGAGCTAAAGGCAGTGACGTCGGCGGAGCCGAAAGCGGCGTTGCCCACGGCCGCGGAAAGTCCGGCAGCGGGGCGGCCTACGCTGGCTGCCGTACCAAGGGTGGGCTGCGCGGCAACGCCGGCAGCCGAGATTCCGGCAGTAACGACCGGGGCTCCCGTACCGGACACCCCTTGGACTCCGAAAGTCAGCACTGCCAACGAGAGGCAGAAGCCGCCCGAAAGACAGCGCACCGCAAGAATCCGGTTTTTAGTTGATTGTTCGCTCGACGAGTTACCCCAGTGTTTACCCACGATTTGTTCCCCGCATCCTCAGTCTCCGCTTCCGCGGACTGCCGCTTTTATACGACCACAATCGGTCGTGGCTGTGAACGGTCCGAACTACCCCTCTTCAAACTCGAGTGGTATCCCCAGTAGCCAGGCGTAAGGGGGCAAGTAGGGGTCCCAGCGGCGGTAGGCGAGAATGGAGTATGCGCAATGTCCTGAGGGAGTGGCAGGCCGAACTCAAGCAGACGTTCACCGGCACCCGGGACGCCGTCCCGGAGTGGGTGGGACGCCTGGCCGAGGGCGACGACGCCGGCTATCACCACCCCGGCTCAGCTGTCTGGGCAGTCCACGGAGGGATGGCCACGATTGTGGCCGGCATTCGCGCCCTGCTCATGCAAGCGCTGCACCCTGGTGCACTGGCGGGGGTGCACGACCACTCCCGCTTCCGGGAAGACCCGCTCGGCCGGCTCGCCGGGACAATACGCTGGATCTTCACGGTCACTTACGGATCCACCGGAGCGGCTCAAGCCGCCTCCGGCTGGGTATTGCGCCTGCACGAGTCGGTGCGCGGGGATTATGTCGACGCCCACGGCGTTCGCCGGCCGTACGCGGCGAACGACCCCGAACTGCTCCGGTGGGTACACATTGCCTTCACCGACGCGTTCCTCTCCGCGCACAAGATCTGGGGCGGACCGATTCCTGGCGGCCCGGACGCTTACGTCCGCGAGTGGGCTCAGGCCGGAGCATTGATGGGGGTGGATTCACCGCCATTGAGCGAAGCGGAGATGCGCCGGCAGCTTGACCGCTGGTACGACGACGGCGAACTCATCTCCGACGACAAGGTGGCCGAGACGGTGGCCTTCATCCGCAATCCGCCGCTCCACCCGGCGCTCAAACCGGGCTACCGGGTGTTGTTCGCCGCGGCTGTGGCCAGCCTCGAGCCGAAGTACCGGCAGATGCTGGGACTGCGGACTCCGCGGCTGGGACCGGTCCCCCTGCCGGTGAAGCTGACAACGAAGCTCACGCTAGGCGTCGTCCATCTGGCCTTGGGTAAAGTCGGTCCCAGCGAGCAGGCGGCACGACAACGGCTCCGCCGCCTGGGCCTGGCGGGCTAGACACTGGCGGGAGGGGCGGTCAGGTGCCACGCACCGTGGTGCTTTTCCGGGCCGAACGCAAAAAGGCCCCGGTCCAGGACCGGGGCCAAGCGCGGAGAATGGGGGATTTGAACCCCCGAGGGCGTTAACCCAACACGCGTTCCAGGCGTGCGCCATAGGCCGCTAGGCGAATTCTCCAGTAGCTTTTGAATCAAAAGCAGATACTAGACTACCTGAACTTCGCGGCTTCGCCCAATTGGACCGTCAGGCCGCGGTCGGGAGGCCGATTCGGGGCAGGCCCGATCGTCGGGTAAAGTAGTCGACGGCCCCTCATGTGGCGTCATCCTGTTGAACTCCCCCAGGACCGGAAGGTAGCAAGGGTAAATGGGCTCTGGCGGGTGCATGGGGGGTCTTTTATGTCCGTGCCGATTGGTAGGGTTTAGCTGTGACTGTAACGACCGCCCTGTACCGCAGATACCGCCCCGATTCGTTCGCGGACGTCATCGGACAGGAGCACGTCACGGAGCCGCTGATGACGGCTCTGCGGAAGAACCGTGTCAACCACGCCTACCTCTTTTCCGGACCGCGCGGTTGTGGAAAAACCACCTCGGCCCGTATCCTGGCGCGCTGCCTGAACTGCGCCGAGGGCCCCACCGACACCCCTTGCGGAGTTTGCCCCAGCTGTGTGGAACTGGCTCGCGGCGGCGCAGGTTCACTCGACGTCATTGAAATCGACGCGGCCAGCCACGGTGGTGTCGACGATGCCCGTGACCTCCGCGAACGCGCCACCTACGCCCCCGTCCGGGACCGCTACAAAATTTTCATTATTGACGAAGCCCACATGGTCACATCGGCCGGCTTCAACGCGCTGCTCAAGATCGTCGAAGAGCCGCCGGAACACATCAAGTTCATCTTCGCCACCACGGAGCCGGACAAGGTCATTGGCACCATCCGGTCCCGGACCCACCATTACCCCTTCCGCCTCGTGCCGCCGGAACCCCTCATGGCGTACCTGGAACTGCTCTGCCGGCAGGAAAACGTGGCCGTGGCTCCGGGCGTGCTCTCGCTCGTCATCCGCGCGGGCGGCGGTTCGGTGCGCGACTCGCTCTCAGTCCTGGACCAGCTCATGGCCGGCGCTGGCCCCAACGGACTGGACTATGAGCTGGCCGTGGCCCTGCTGGGCTACACCCACGCCTCCCTGCTCGACGACGTCGTCGAGGCGGTCGCCGCCTCGGACGCGGCGACCGTGTTCCGCGCCGTGGACCGGGTCATCCAGACCGGGCATGACCCGCGCCGCTTCGTGGAGGACCTGCTCGAGCGTTTCCGTGACCTCATCATCGTCCAGGCCATGCCGGAGAGCGCCCAGTCGATCCTGCGCGGCATGCCCGCAGACCAGATTGCACGGATGCAAAACCAGTCGCACAACCTCGGCGCCGCCGAACTGTCGCGCGCGGCAGACGTCACCAACACGGCTCTCACCGAAATGACGGGCGCGACCTCTCCGCGGCTGCACCTTGAACTGCTCTGCGCGCGCATTCTGCTGCCCAGCGCCGAGCAGACCGAGCGCGGCATCGCCGCCAGGATCGACCGGGTAGAGCGGCGTCTGAATTACGCCGGAAACGACGTTAGCGCGCCCGCACCTGCAGCTGCAGCTCCCGGCCAGGCCCCCCAGGAAGCCGCCCGCCCGGCGGAAACCCAGCGTCCAACAGCGGCTCCGGCCGGCCCGCCAGCCGCGAGTCCCGGTCACGCTGCCGCCGGCCGCGAAGCGCAGCCGGAAAGAGTGCCCCTGGTAACGCCGCGGGTCAGCACCAACGACTGGCCGGTGGACGGTCCCGCATCCCCCACCGGCGCTACACGCCCGGAGCCGGTTTCTGCTCCGGAGGCACAGCCGTCCTCGACCAACCGCCCGGAGCCGACGCCGCACACCCCCGCACCGAAAGCCCCCGCCCCGACGGCACCCGTGCACGCCGAACGCCCGGCCGCGGACGTGCCTGCAACGGCACCGGGCGCCGCCCAAAGGCCTGCTTCGGCTCAGGCCCAGGCTCCCGCATCAGCCCCCGCCCCCGCCCCGGCACAGGCCCCCGCTCCCGCATCAGCCTCTGCTCCGGCGTCGGGCTCCGGTCCGGACGTCGAGGTCTTGCGCCGCGCCTGGCCCGACATCCTCCAAACCCTTACCAAGATCAAGCGCAGCACCTGGGCGCTGGTTGAGCCCAACGCCCAGGTCGGCCACTTCGAGGGCCAGGTGCTTACCTTGTCCTTCACCACGTCGGGGCTCGCCGGGGCCTTTGGCCGCGCCGACCACGCCGAGAACCTGCGGCAGGCGATTCACAAAACCATCGGTATCGACTGCCAGATCACCGCAGTCGCTGGCGGAGCCAACAGCACAGCGAGCTCTGAGCCAAACCCAAAAGCTCCTACTAGCCGGGAGGCCACGGCGAGCTCGGCCGACGTGGCCTGGGGCCTGGCGCCCGCCGACGTTGCGGCAGCACCGGACTCCCCGCCCAAGGCCGCCGACGGCGCCGGCGAGCAGTCCGCTGCTGCCCAGTCCGCTGCTGCCGCTTCCTCCGCCGTTGTGCCGCAGGCTGCGCCCGGCGCCCCTGGCCGGCCCGCCCGGCAGGATGTGCCCGCACCCGAACCTGCCCGACAGTCCACGGAGCCGCCCGCCACGGTACCCGCAGCCGCGCCTGCTGCACCCGCTGCACAGACCGGCGCCCCGGCCTGGTCCTCCCCGGGCGCCGGCTCCGACGACAGCGGCTCCTACTCCTACCCGGACGACGACTGGGGCCCGCCGCTGGACGAGGATGCGCCGCCGCTGGACGAAGAGCCGCCGATGGACTGGGTTCCGTCGGCTCCGGCACCGGTCCGGCATGCCGCCGTTGACGCCCCCGCCCCGGCGCCGACCGCACCGCGGGTCCGGTCGGGCAGCAGCGTCGTTGGGACGGCGGCCGGTGCCCCCGTCGCCCCCGCCCAGCCTGCCCATGACCCTTCCGAGGACCCGTGGGCGCGTGCCGTCGAGCAGTCACCCGGGGTCTGGACTGTCGGCACGGAACTGAACGTGGGGCGGCGCGCTCCCGTGGACGCGGCCGCCGAAGTCCCGCAGCCAGGCCCTGAGCCGGAGCGGCCACACTACGAGCCCGCCGCCGCCCAGATCCCCGAACCCGTCGGTGCATTGTCCGCAGTCTCCAACTCCGGGTACGCCGGCGGCTCTGGGGAGCGCGTTCCAGCGACGCAGCGGGAGCCGGTACCTGCCAGCCCTCCCGCGACGCGACTGGAACCCGCGGCCGCCGGCGGAACCGCCCCCATCACTGCGGCAGCTTCTCCGGTCGTGGCCACCGCCTCTGTTGGGGCTCCTCCGGCTACCGGACGGCAAAGCCTCTATCAGCGCCTGTCCAACAGCCCGGAAGCGGAAGCCGGACGTGCAAAGGCCCCCGCACGCGCCGCCGTTGCAGCCACCGCCTACGAGCAGGACATCCCCAGCGCCGACGATGAAACCATCGAGGAATCGGGCGTCTTCGGCCGCGCCGCCGTCGAGCGTATCCTGGGCGGGAAACTGCTCGAGGAACGTTCCCTGGACGGAAGCCCGCTGGCGCCGCGCTCCTAGCCTTCCCGGCGCCGCCCATCCCGGCCGCCGAGCCCCCAAACGAATGAGGAAATTGTGTACGAAGGTGCAGTCCAGGAGCTGATCGACGAGCTCGGCCGGCTTCCCGGCGTAGGGCCCAAGTCCGCGCAGCGGCTCGCGTTCCACATTCTTGAAGCCGACCCCCAGGACATGAAGCGGCTCGTAGAGGCGATCACTACCGTCAAGGAACGGGTCAAGTTCTGCACGGTCTGCGGCAACGTCACCGAGCAGGAACTGTGCAACATCTGCCGCGACCCCCGACGGGACCCGTCTACCATCTGCGTTGTGGAGGAGTCCAAGGACGTCCTCGCGGTGGAGCGCACGCGGTCCTTCCGTGGCCGGTACCACGTGCTCGGCGGGGCCATCAATCCGATTGCGGGTATCGGCCCGGAACAGCTGCGGATCCGCGAACTGCTCACCCGGCTCAACGACGGCGCCATCCAGGAAATCATCATCGCCACCGACCCCAACCTGGAGGGCGAGGCCACGGCGACGTACCTCGCTCGGATGCTGAAGTCGATCGGCATCGCCGTCACCCGGCTCGCGTCCGGTCTGCCCGTGGGCGGAGACCTTGAGTATGCCGACGAAGTAACGCTTGGCCGCGCCTTCGAAGGCCGCCGCAACGCCCTGAGCTAACCGGCAGCCAGCGGCCGCGGAAAGAGCATGCTCCCAAGAACGGGACCTGAAGCCCGGTTGCCAGGGTCCGGCATTTGGTTACAATTCAACTCCGGGTGCCGGGCGGCGATAAACTCGACGGAGAAAGTCGCCGTCGCGCCGTTTGGTTGCTTGGCCCAGAACCCCGATGATCCAGTGAGGGTGCGCGCATGAGTCTGTCCACTACTGAAGTCCACCCCGGCCCGCTGCCGCAGGTGTTGCCCGTTGTTCCAGCATCCACCAAGCACCTTGTGGTGAAAAAGTTCGGCGGTTCGTCCGTGGCGGATGCGGACGGAATTAACCGGGTCGCCCGCCGCGTCGTGGACGCCCACAACGCCGGCGACGAGGTCGTCGTCGTGGTTTCCGCCATGGGCGATACCACGGACGAACTCCTTGATCTGGCCGCCCAGGTGACCAACGCAGCTCCGGCCCGGGAAATGGACATGCTCCTCTCTGCCGGGGAGCGCATTTCCATGGCCCTGCTCGCGATGGCCATCAACAAGTACGGCGCGTCGGCGCAGTCCTTCACCGGTTCCCAAGCCGGCATGATCACCGACGGCATCCACGGCAAGGCGCGGATCATCGACGTCGATCCGCACCGGATCCGCACCGCCCTGGACAAAGGCCACATTGCGATTGTCGCCGGTTTCCAGGGCATGAGCCGTGCCACGAACGAGGTCACCACCCTGGGCCGCGGAGGCTCCGATACGACGGCGGTGGCGCTGGCCGCCGCCCTTGGCGCTGACGTCTGCGAGATCTTCACCGATGTTGACGGAATCTATACCGCAGACCCGCGCGTTGTTCCGTCGGCCCGGAAAATCGACCGCATCTCCAGCGAGGAGATGCTAGACCTGGCTGCCTCCGGCGCCAAAATCCTGCACCTGCGTTGCGTGGAATACGCGCGACGCTTCGGAGTCCCCCTGCACGTCCGCTCTTCATTCAGCCAGAACGAAGGCACCTGGGTGTTGCCCAGTGCCGACGACAAGATCACGATTCAAGAGGGAGTTGCCTTGGAGCAGCCAATCATCTCCGGTGTTGCACACGACCGTTCCGAAGCCAAAGTCACGGTGGTCGGCGTTCCGGACATCCCCGGCAAGGCTGCAGCCATCTTCCAGGTCATCGCCGACGCAAACTCCAACATCGACATGATCGTGCAGAACGTCTCCACGGAGGGGACCGGGCGGACAGACATCTCCTTCACGCTGCCGATGGTTGAAGGCGCCGACGCCCTTGCCGCCCTCCGCGCGGCCCAGGCGGAAATCGGCTTCGAGAACATCGAATACAACGAAAAGATCGGCAAACTGTCGCTGATCGGCGCGGGCATGCGCTCCCACCCCGGTGTTTCGGCGCGCTTCTTCGCCGCACTTTCGGAGGCTGGAATCAACATCAACATGATTTCTACCTCGGAGATCCGCATCTCCGTGGTCACCCACGCTGACATGCTGGACGACGCGGTCCGCGCCATTCACAAGGCGTTCGACCTGGACACCGAGGACGAAGCCACAGTTTACGGCGGCACCGGCCGCTAGAACCCGGCAGGACACAGCGAAGGGTCGGCAGGGCACACACGGCGAAGGGAGCGGCATCTGCCGCTCCCTTTTCCTTTGCCTCCAACCGGCTGCACTCCGTCCGGCTGCCGGTCAGACCTGTTCTTTCGGAAGATCCTCCCGGCGTACGGCGTAGTGGTGTCCCTGCCCGTCGGTCTCTACTTCGAAGCCGGCGAGTTCGGCCTCGGACGCCAACTCAAAGTCATCGTGCTTATGCACGACCGGTGCGGTGTAATCCCCCCGTGAAGCGGGGCCGAATAGGAACCTCGCCCAGGACGACGGGTGCAGGCGCTGCCTGAAGGCCGCCATTTTCAATGCATCCGACATATTTTCCACCCCCTCTCCTGCTGACAGCTACAGTTCAACAGTGTGGCGCGGGGGGCGCCATGCCCTCATTTTACGCCCGACGGCGGCAAAAGGCAGGAGCCGCCGGCCAGTGCCGAGGGGCCCGCCCGGAGCGGACGGAGGCTGCTCTACCGCAACGACTTGTCGTTCGGGTTGCGGGGCACGACGTAGGTGCTGCCGTCCGCGCGGCGGATGGTCTCCCACTGCTGCGTCTCGGCCTGGCGCTGGGCCAGCAGCTGGCGGTTCTCCTCCGTCATCTCATGCTGCAGAGAAGTACGGCTGGCAGGCCCAAAAATGGCCCTGAGCTTGCCGGTCGTGCGCATGAACCGATCGGCGTTGTTTCCCTTTGCCATTCCCACTCCTTCTAGCCACTCCTTCGAGAGGATGTAAGACCAGTGTACACTAATCATTAGCACACTAACTATCAGAAGAAGGGTCCTTTTATGAGCGATGCCGTGACCGCCGGCCCTGCCGACGCTGCTCAGGTCGAGGAGGACCTCCTGCTGGAGCGCCAGCTCTGTTTCGCCCTGACGGTCGCGTCCCGCAGCGTCGTCGGCGCCTACAAGCCCGTTTTGGACAGGCTGGGCCTCACCCACCCGCAGTATCTGGTGATGCTGTGCCTGTGGGAGCGCAGCCCCCGCACCGTCCGGGATATCAGCAATGCATTGGCATTGGAGCCCGCCACGATTTCGCCGCTGCTTCGGCGGCTTGAAGCGGCGGGTTACATCACTCGGGAACGGGCCGAGGGCAATGAGCGGAGCCTGGCCGTCGGGCTGACCTCCAGCGGAGCGGATTTGCGGCAGCAGGCCACGGCGGTTCCGGGGGCCATGATGGCCCGGCTCGGCCTGGACCGTGAGCAAGTCGGTGAACTGCACGCCGCCATGATGCGGCTCATTGCCGCCACCCGCCTGCCGGACCCCGGCGCCGCCGCTTTCCCGGCGCCGGCACCGCCGGCCGACGATTCAGCCCCGGGGTCGACGGGCCGGCCCCAAAGCAATCGACCCATCCCGGTAGTGCGACGCTAGACTTATCTCGAACTGAGGAGATTCGCCCATGCGCCAGCCCCTGATGCCCACCCTGCTCGTCCTGCTGACCGCCGTCGGGCTGGCTGCCTGCTCACCCGGCGGCGGGTCCGCGCAGAGCACCGCTCCGACCGCGCCCCCCTCGGCTACCGCCACACAGCCGACCAGCAGCGCGAGCAGTGCCAGCGCAACCCCCTCCGCGGACACCGAAACCACCGCAGCGGCACCGTCGCCCTCCGCCGCCGCGCCGACCGCCGGTCCCGGGCAGGGCAACGCGGAACTGGCCATCACGGTAAACCCCGGCGACGGCGGACAGACCGTAAATTACACCCTGGTGTGCCAGAACGGCGTCCCGGCCGCAGAGAGCCAGCACCCTGCGGCCGCAGCCGCCTGCGTCGCCTTGAAGGAGAACGCTGCACTGCTCAGCCCAGCCCCCCGCCCCACAGACAAGGTCTGCACCCAGCAGTTCGGCGGCCCGGCGGAGGCCACCGTCACCGGCTCCGTGAACGGCCAACCGGTCGACGCCTCCTTCACTCTGCGGGACGGATGCGCGATCGCCCAGTGGAAGGCCGCCAAGGATGTTCTGGGCTTCTCCAGCGGGGCTGTCTAAACTGCACCATCTTCAGCAGGACGAGTGGCAACGGCGCGAAGCCGGCCATCAGCAACGCGTCTGGGCCTACGCCGACCCCTACCTTGCCCGAAGGTCCACCGGCCAGAAGCACCCCGTTGAGGACTTCCTCTTCACTTACTACACCCAAAAACCGGGTCAACTACTGCGCTGGCACCCGGGCGCCGGCGTCGTGCTGTCCGGACCGGCAGCCACCGCCCGCTCCGGTTGGAAGTATTACCGCGCTCCCGACGCCGGGGAGCTGGCCGCCGCGGGCCTGCGCCCGGGCAGTGACGCTGTGACTGTCGACGTCGAACGCTTCCTCGGCGAGCGGCGCGAGGCGCTGCAGTTCGCCGGCGTTATCCTGGCCGGGACGGCGGCGCGGCCGGCGCAGTTCGGCTGCTTCGGGCTGCACGAGTGGGCAATGGTCTACCGGCAGGACAAGTTTGAACTCCGGCACGAGTATTTGAAACTGCGGCTCGGCTCTGAACGGACGGACCAGGTGGTCGAGGATAACCGGATCCGGTGCTCGCACTTCGACGCGTTCCGCTTCTACACCCCGGACGCCGTGCCGTTGAACAGTCTGGCGCCCAGCCGGGAGAACCAGCGGACGATGGAGCAACCCGGCTGCCTGCACGCGAACATGGACCTCTACAAATGGGCCTACAAGCTGGCGCCGGTGCTGCCGAGCGAGCTGGTTATGGACTGCTTCGAGCTGTCCTGGCGGATCCGCGCCATGGATATGCGTGCCTCGCCCTATGACCTCAGCGAGTGGGGCTATCCGCCCATCAGGATCGAGACGGTCGAGGGCAAGGCCGAATACGTCGAGCAGCAGCGGGACTTCGCCGCCGCCTCCCAGGAGCTGCGGCAACGGCTGCTGCTCGAACTTACCCCGCTGCTGGCAGCCGCCAGCCCGGCTTCTTCCCCGATGCCCGTGCCCCTGCCCGTGCCCCAGAGAGGACGCCCATGACCGACTCCCCCGTGCCGCATGATTCCCACGACATCGACCTCACTATCCGCCTAAGGGAAGCACCGGGTGCTCCGGAAACCGAGTTCCGGCTGACCGCGGACGGGGCAGGCGCATTGGCTGAATCCACCCTGCCCGACCCTGCCGCTGCCCTCGAAGCTCTCCGGTTGCACGCCGAGGCTGTCTTTTTCCCCCGGCCAGGACCGCCCCAACTGTGTACGCAGCAGTACGGAGGTCCGCAGGTTGCCGTAGTCACCGGCCGGTACTTGGGCCGGGACGTGGACCGCGAGTTCAGTCGCACCGACGGCTGCGAAATTTCCCGCTGGCGCGCCATGGCACCCCTGTTGGGCGGCACCGCAGGCTCCACGGGCGCCGTGTAGGTCGAACTTAAACAGCAATGGCCGGCGGTCAAAACCGCCGGCCATTGCTGTTCGCGTGTTGCTAAACGGCGTTGTTCGGAGCCTGCGCCGGGTCCTGGTTCACGACCTTGGCTTGCTCTTTCTTCACCTTTGCGCCCTTATCCAGGTGGGCGGCGTCGCCTGTGCCGGCTTCGTCACCGGGGCCAGCGTTGCTTGCCTGGTCCTCGGAGGTGGGGGCCACCGCGGTGGCGCCTGCCGGCGTCACGATGACGCTGACGAACGTCGGCTCGCTGGCACCCGCGAACGTGATCCGACCGATGTAGGATCCGGCGGCGAGGCCGGTCCAGTTCAGCGTGACCGTGCCGGCCTTGCCGTTGGTCAGCTTCAGCGGGTTCGGCGAGAGCGTCGCGTTGCCGACGTTGGCGCCGAGGACTGCGGCATCGACCGAGGCCTTGCGGGCCTTGCCGTCGGGGCTGGAATACAGGTTCGCGTAGATCGTGTACTTGCCGGCGGCCGGGTTGGCGATGGACAGCGTCTCACTGGAAGAAGACGTCGCCACCTGCTCGACACCGCGGGGGGTGACGACCCACATGTCGAAGTCGGCGTTCGGGTCGGAGGAGAGAACGGAGAACTTAGCCAGCGGCACTCCGGCCGGCACCTGGACCGTCTTGACGAAGGTGGAGGCGTCGGCACGGCCGGTGAACGGACCCGGGACCAGCTCCACGGCGGACGAATCCGCCTTGGAAAGACCGTCCAGGGTCATGCTGACCGGGCTGTTCGTGCCGGACACGACCTTGATGTCACCGGAGCCGGTGGCCGACTCGGTGGTGAGAGTGACATCCTTCGGAGCGACAACGGACTGCGGGCGGACCGAGATCGGGGAGGAGACGGTCTTGCCGGCGCCTTCCCAGGTCAGCGAGCCCATGGCGAACTTCCCGAGCGGTGCACCCTGGTTTTCAAAGGTGACCTTGAAGGTGCGCTGTTCGCCCGCTGCCTTGAAGTTCAGTGCGGCAGGGGCCACGCTGACCTTGATGCCGGGAACGTTGGCCGAGACCTTGTAGACGCCCGGAGTCAGGGCGGTCACCGTACGGGTGACCTCGACCTTGCCGGTGAGGTTGCCCAGCGCGAACGACGGAACATTCATGTCCCGCGACTTGGTGCTGGACGGCAGACCCAGGTCCACGCCGGTGCCCTGGATGAACTTCAGGTAGTCCTCGTAACCGGCGTCGTAAACCAGGCCCGGATCGACCATGCGTGCCGGATCGACCTCGCCCGCGCCGGTGGCGTGGACGTCGGTGTCCTTGGAACCGTCGGCGAGCTTGACCTCGGAGGCGGTGGTCATCATGGCGGACTTGACCGTGGCCGGCGACCAGGTCGGGTTCTTGGCCAGGAGCAGTGCGCCGAAGCCGGCGACATGCGGTGCAGCCATCGAGGTGCCCGACATAAAGCCGAACTTGGCACCGCCGGAGCCGATCGGGGAGACACCCGCCAGGACGGCAACGCCGGGTGCGGCAACGTCCGGCTTCAGCAGGTCCGAGCCGGTGGCCAACAGCGGCCCGCGCGAGGAGAAGCCGGCAATCTGCGGCTGGGCCTCCAGCGGCAGTCCGGTGGTGTCCTTGTTAACCAGGGATACCTTGATGGCCGGGTTGGCCGTGACCTTGTCCTTGATGGCCTGGGTGGCCGGCGGGTTCACGTGCACGGTGGGGACAGCGTGCTGGTCGGTGTCCAGCGAGGAGTTGCTCAGGTTGACCAGGATCATGCCGACGCCGCCGCCGCGGGCTACTTCGGCACTCTTGGCGACACGATCGAAGGTGCCGCGGTCACAGACCACGACCTTGCCGGCAACCTTCGCCGGGTCCAGGGTGTCCGGTCCGCAGAGGGCCGCGTTCGGGTTCCCGGCGGTGGCGGCGGCGGTGGCAGCCAGCACGACGCCGGCGTCCTTGACCTCGCGGTTCATGATGCTGGCGCCGCGGTACTTGGCGCCGTCGGCGAACTCAACCGTGCCCTGGAGCTCCTGGGAGAAGGTGCTGGCCGCGACCGTCGTGACCCAGGGTGCGCCGTGGTTGACGGTGCTGGCGGTGGGGCCGGAGTTGCCGGCGGATGCGGAGACGAAGATGCCTGTTGCGGCGGCGTTCAGGAACGCGACCGACACGGGGTCGATGACCGACGTCGTGGAACCGGAGATCGAGTAGTTCAGGACGTCCACGCCGTCCTCGATGGCCTGCTCGACGGCGGCGACGGAGGAGGAGCTGTAGCAGCCGCCGGTGTTGGGGTCGGTGTCTTCCCAGCACACCTTGTAAACGGAGAGCTTTGCGGCGGGTGCGATGCCGCTGGTCAGGCCGAAGCTGCGACCGTCGACAAAGGTCTCGACGTTGGCGTTGCCGGCCGAGGTGCTGGCCGTGTGCGTGCCGTGGCTGGCGACGTCGACCGGGGAAAGTTGCTCCTCGGGCGCACGGTCGCCGGCGGGAACGTAGCGCAGGAAGTCGTCTGCGAAGTAGTGCGCGCTCAGGACCTTGGAGTTGCAGGCCGAGCCGTCAAAGGATGCACCGGTTCCGGTGCCCTTCTGGCATTCACCGACGAACGTCTCGCCGTCGGCCTTGAGCATCGCGATCTTGCCGTCGGCCGTGCGGTAGGGCACGCCGACGACGGGGTTGCCCACGAGCGGCTTGACCTCCTCGCCGGCGAAGAAGGCGCTGTCGGGCGTGTAGCCGGTGTCAATGACGCCGACAACGACGCCCTTGCCCGCGTTGTCCAGGCCACCGAACTTGGTGTTCCAGGTGCCGTTGGCGCCGCTGAGCTTGAGGAAGTCGGTGCTGGAGTAGTCCGGAGCGTTTTCCGTGTCCGGGGCGACCACCAGGACGCTGGAGTCCTTCGCGAGCTTGATGGCCTGGTCTGTGGTGAGGGTGGCGCTGAAGCCATTGACCGCGGCCGAGAACTGGCGCTGGATCTGGACGTTCTGCTTGGCAGCAAGCGCGGCCTGCTTCTGTTCCAGGTGGGCCCGGTACTTCTTGACCTCACCCTTGTTGGGGTCAAGCTTCTTGCCCTTCTCGGGCTTGGTTGCCGGCAGTCCGTCGGTCGAGCCGTCATACGTCGCTGCGGGCTGACCGGCAAGGAGGACGATGTAGCGGCCGTCGGGGTAGCTGGCAGGGTCCAGATTCTTCTGGGCGACACCGGCAACGGTGGAACCCTGGGCCGGCGCGGCGGTGGCCGGCGCAATGGCGACAGTGGAGAGGAGAACCGGCAAGCCCAGGGTCAGTGCCGCGGCCCTCCGGAGTCCCCCGCTTCGAAGGAAGCTCTTTCCTGGTGATTTCACGAGTGGTTTGAACCTTTCAGAAGGTACGATCCCGGCGCCTTTGCCGGGGACAACGGCCGGTGACAGGGGCAAGAGCTGACTCTCGTCCCCGGCGGATACCAGCCGATTCATACAGTACAGACTGAGAGCCGAATATGACATAGGCCACAGCGGACTGATCCCAATTAGTCATATGACTCAACAAGGGTCGCGTTTGGAGAAGGGCTTCCGGGCATGGGAAAGCCGGGACGGCGCAGCCGCCCCGGCTTCAAACAGGTTCTAAAAAGGCTTGTAGCTCGCCGCTGCAGACAGCTACTGGCGCGGCGTCCGCACGACCTCGCTGATCCATTCCCTGGTTTTGTCGTCCAGCGGACCGGCCACGTTGGTCGACCTGGCGGCGCGGTCCAGCTTGATCTTCTGCAGCACCATGCGGCCAAGGCCTGCAAAGACAGCGGCGGCGATGACGGGGAGCAGTACGGATTTAGGTTTCTGAGCCATTTACCCATCCTAGTGAGCGCAGCACGCCAAACTCTAGCCCACCACCGTGGCAGGACGGCACTGTCACGAATGCGGGTGGCGTCCTGCGGCCGGTAGAATGGGAGTGCAAGCTCGCGGAGCGCCCGAACATGTTGTTAGCAACTCTGCTGTCGTCAGTACACAGCAGACCGGCGTGAGACGGCACCACTCCGCTGCGCCCTTACCCAACGCTCACGCACAGGAGTTGCCGGATGCCCCGGATCGTTGTCGATGTCATGCCCAAGCCCGAGATTCTCGACCCGCAGGGGAAGGCCATCGTGGGTGCGCTGCCCCGCCTGGGCTTCACCGCGTTCAGCTCCGTCCGCCAGGGCAAGCGCTTCGAACTGACCGTCGAGGGCGAAGTGACCGAAGAGATCCTGACCCAGGCACGGAACGCAGCTGCAACCCTGCTGTCGAATCCGGTCATCGAGGACGTCGTCAACGTCGAGGTCGTCGAGGCCTGAGATGACTGAACTCCCCCTGATCGGTGAGGCCGTCGCTGTCGCCGCCCACCCCCAGCTCGCCGGCGCGAAGATCGGCGTCGTCACCTTCCCCGGCACGCTGGACGACCGTGACGCCGCCCGCGCCGTCCGCCTGGCCGGCGCCACCCCGGTGGCGCTCTGGCACGCAGACACCCACCTGGCCGACGTCGACGCCGTCGTCATTCCAGGTGGTTTCTCCTACGGTGACTACCTCCGCGCCGGCGCCATTGCCCGGTTCGCCCCGCTGATGGCCAGGATCATCGACGCCGCGAACTCCGACGCCAGGCTGCCGGTTCTTGGCATCTGCAACGGCTTCCAGATCCTGACCGAGTCGCACCTCCTGCCCGGCTCGATGATCAAGAACGACCACCTGAAGTTCCTCTGCCGCGACCAGGTCCTGCGGGTCGAAAACAACAGCACCGACTGGACCGGCGACTACGCCGCCGGGCAGGAAATCACCGTGCCGCTGAAAAACCAGGACGGCCAGTACATCGCGGACGACAAGACGCTCGATGCCCTGGAGGCGGAGGGCCGCGTGGTGTTCCGCTACGTCGGCTGGAACCCGAACGGCTCGCGCCGCGACATCGCCGGCATCTCCAACGCCGCCGGCAACGTTGTGGGCCTCATGCCGCACCCCGAGCACGCCATCGAACCCGGGTTCGGCCCCGAGACGGGCTCCGGCACCGAGGGCCTCGGCTTCTTTACCTCTGTCCTGAACAAGATCGTGGGAGACAACAAATGACGGAGACGCCCGCAGTGGCAGCGCCCGCGGAGACCGCCAAGAAGTTCAACATCGACACCGTGGAGAACGCGGCCCACACGCCGGACACCGAACTCCCCTGGGCCGCACTGGGCCTGAAGCAGAACGAGTTCGACGAGGTCGTCAAGGTCCTGGGCCGCCGCCCCACCGGCGCCGAGCTCGCGATGTACTCCGTGATGTGGAGCGAGCACTGCTCCTACAAGTCCTCCAAGAACCACCTGCGCCAGTTCGGCGAAAAGGTGACCGAGGAGATGAAGAAGGACATGCTGGTCGGCATCGGCGAGAACGCCGGCGTAACCAACCTCGGCGACGGCTGGGCGGTGACGTTCAAGATCGAGTCGCACAACTCGCCGTCGTTCGTGGAGCCTTACCAGGGCGCCGCGACCGGCATCGGCGGCATCGTCCGCGACATCATCTCGATGGGCGCCCGCCCGGTGGCCGTGATGGATCCGCTGCGCTTCGGCGCGATCGACCACCCGGACACCGCCCGCGTCATGCACGGCGCCGTGGCCGGCATCGGCGGCTACGGCAACTCCCTTGGCCTGCCGAACATCGGCGGCGAGATGGTCTTCGACTCCGTTTACCAGGGCAACCCGCTGGTCAATGCCCTCGCCGTCGGCGTCATGCGGCACGAGGACATCCGCCTGGCCAACGCCTCCGGCAAGGGCAACAAGGTGGTACTCTTCGGCGCCCGGACCGGCGGCGACGGCATCGGCGGCGCTTCCGTGCTGGCGTCCGAATCCTTCGACGACACCAAGCCCTCTAAGCGTCCCGCCGTCCAGGTCGGTGACCCTTTTGCCGAGAAGGTCCTGATCGAATGCTGCCTGGAACTGTTCAAGGGCTCGCTGGTGGAGGGCATCCAGGACCTAGGCGCGGCTGGCATTTCCTGCGCCACGTCTGAGCTCGCCTCCAACGGCGACGGCGGCATGCAGGTCGAACTGACGTCCGTGCTGCTGCGCGACCCCACCCTGACGCCGGGCGAGATTCTGATGTCCGAGTCGCAGGAACGCATGATGGCCGTGGTCACGCCGGAAAACGTGGCCGCCTTCGAGGCCGTCATGGACAAGTGGGCCGTGGAATACTCCTGGCTGGGCGAGGTTACCGACACCGGCCGGCTCATCATCACCTGGGACGGCGAAGTGATCGTCGATCTCGACCCCCGCACCGTCGCGCATGACGGCCCGGTCTACGACCGCCCGTACGCCCGACCGGAGTGGCAGGACGCCGTGCAGGGCGACACTTTCACCGGGTCCGTGCAGGACGCACGCCGCCCCGCCGCCCCCGCCGAACTCGCCGCCGCCGTCACCGAACTCGTGGCCTCGCCGAACATGTGCAGCAAGGCCTGGATCACCAACCAGTACGACCGCTACGTCGGCGGCAACACCGCCATGGCGTTCCCAGACGACGCCGGCGTGGTCCGGGTCGATGAGGAAACCGGGCTGGGCGTGGCCCTGGCCACCGACGCCAACGGCCGGTACACCTACCTCGATCCGTACTCCGGCGCGCAGCTCGCCCTCGCCGAGGCGTACCGCAACGTGGCAACCTCCGGTGCCATCCCGATGGCCGTCAGCGACTGCCTGAACTTCGGCTCGCCCGAGGACCCCGACGTCATGTGGCAGCTCGCCGAGTCCATCCGCGGGCTGTCCGACGCCTGCATGGTGCTCGGCATCCCGGTTACCGGCGGCAACGTCTCGCTCTACAACCAGACAGGCAGCGTTCCGATCCACCCCTCCCCCGTGGTGGCCGTGCTGGGCAAGCTCGATGACGTCGCCCGCCGCACGCCCTCGGGCTGGCGCGAGGACGGCCAGGCGATTTACCTGCTCGGCACGACGGCGGCGGAGCTGGACGGTTCGGAATGGTCCAACCTGCGCGGTCACCTCGGCGGCCGGCCGCCTGCAGTTGACCTCGCCGCAGAGCGCGAGCTCGGCGAGATCCTGATCAACGCCTCCCGTGACGGCATGGTCGATTCCGCGCACGATCTCTCCGAGGGCGGCCTCGCGGCGGCCCTCGTGGAGTCAGCGCTGCGCTACGGCGTCGGCGCCCGCATTTCGCTGCAGGACGTCCTGGACCGCGACGGCGTCGACCTCTTCACCGCACTGTTCTCCGAGTCCCAGGCCCGTGCCGTCGTGGCGGTGCCCCGCTCGGAGGAGATCCGGTTCAAGGACATGTGCACCGCCCGCGGCTTCGAGCACCTGCGGATCGGCGTCGTGGATGCCGAGAGCGGCACGCTGGAGATCAACGGCGTGGACACCCTCAGCCTGGAGACACTCCGCGAAGCCCACGAGGCGACCCTGCCGAAGTACTTCGGCTGACCCCAGCGCCACCGGGTTAGGCGCGAACGGACACTTGTGGCCCTTTTCGAAGGGCCCCAAGTGTCCGTTCGCGCTTATGCGGGGTCAGTCGTCGCTGCGCAGTTCACGCTGGCGGGCGCTGAGCAGCTCCAGCTCCGGCCGCGCGGCGACCAGGCGTTCGACGGCGGCTAGCACTTCCACGAGGTGGGCCCGGTCTGCAGCGACGAGCCCGGCGCCGATTACGGTACGCCGGTACTGGTCGTGGTACTCGGCCTCGGTCACGGAAACGTCGAAGCGGCGTTTGAGCTCGGCGAGCACGGGCCGGACCACGGACCGCTTCTCCTTCAGGCTGTGCACATCGCCGAGCAGGACATCGAGTTCGATCCAGCCGATCCACATGCCCCAAGCGTACCGAGACCGCAGCATGGGGTCAGATGGTGAGTTCGCCCATCAGGTCCCAGCCTTCGCCGTCGACCTGGCGGCTGACAATCCGGGGTGTTTCCTGCAGCGCCTGCGGCATGTCCGCCATGGCCTGCTTGAAGTGGCTGCTGTTGACGTGGTCTCCGGCGGCGTCATCCTTAAAGGCCTCGACCAGGACGAATTCGTTCGGGTCCTCCACGCTGCGGGACCAGTCGAACCACAGATTGCCCGGCTCCTGCCGGGTGGCGCGGGTGAAGTCCTCCACCAGGCCAAGCCAGCGCTCGGACCAGTCGGGCTTGACCTTGAATTTGACGACGATGAAGATCACGGCGGGCGCCTTTCGGTTGGGGTTTCGTTCTTCCATTCTGGCAACTGGGCATGGCGAGGTCACATCCGGACCAGCAGGAGGCGGAAGCTGCCCGGACGGGAGCCTGCGTGGCAGCTGCAGGAGGCAGGCTCAGCAGGTGCCGATGGCCGCCCGGGCGGCTTCCTGCTGCTGCGGGGTGCCGACCCGTTCGGCCCACTGCTCGGCGAGCTGGAATTCGACCATCGCCTCGGTGCAGCGCCCGGCCTCGTGCAGGGTCCAGCCAAGGTTGTTGTGCAGGGGGACCATCCAGCGTTTGGTCCGGGGGTCCTGCGCGGTGGACGCGTACTCCAATGCGCTGCGGGTCCAGGTTTCGGTATGTGCGGTGTCAGCGATCGCCAGCATGTGCAGGGCGTCTACCGCCAGGAAATCTTCGGCCAGGTGGTCCGCGAGTTCGGCGGCGTGTTCGAACAGCGGAACGGCCATTTGGGCTCGGCCGCCGGAGTTCAGCAGCCGGCCGCGTTCCAGCAACACCCGGACGGCCACGGTGGGTTCGTCGCCGTCGATTGATTCCAGCAGCGCATCGGCTTCCTCGAAGCGGCCCTGCAGCCCGATTGCGCGACCCAACTGGGTGGCGAACTCGGCGCGCTCATCGGCGTCGTAGGCCGGGTCCTCCATCGCTGCGCGGAAGCGGGACTCTGAGAGGCCCGGATCCTCGAAGTTCCACATGCGGTCAAGGGTCTGTTGGTCCAGCATCCACCTGCTCCTGATCAGTTCACACCTGCGGCCAGTTCCTGTGCACTTCTAACGTAGCGGGAAGTCACCAGCCGGCGTGCCCGGTCCGTTACGGGGCCGCCGACGGCATAAAACCAGTTAGCCGGCACGCCGAAGGCAGTGAGCTTGATCAGCACCTGCCCCTTTTCATCAAGGGAGATTTCGAACGACTCCTCACCGCGGACCGGGTGCCCGGGCAGCGTACCGTAGCCGAAGCCCGCCGACTGTGGCCCGGGGCCGGGGACGGGCCGGCGCACCCACACCACCTCGCAGGGCGCGTTGATCCGGAAGGGGCCGACGCCGAAGCCGCTCACGACCCGCGTCCCCGGCACCACGACGTCGGATTCCGCACGCACCCGCAGCCCGGCCCGCCGGTGCACCCGCCAAGTCAACAGCCCCTGCACCGCCCGCCGGTAGGCCGCTTCGCCGTCGCCCACGTACGCCTGGGTGATAAGACCCTTGCCGTCCTCCGGCAGCATGCCGGTCTCGGTGGCCCCGATCCCCGCATAGTTGAGCTCCCCGGCGGCGATCCGCTGCTCCCCCGTCACCAGGCCTCCCCGCGGGCAAACCGTGCCCAACCGAGCTGCAGCTGCTGGCGGCGGCTCAAGGTGGCGACCACAAGGTCGTACGAGTCCTCCACCATGTCGCGGATCATGGCATCGGGCAGCTCACCGTCGAGCCTGACCCCGTTCCAATGCCGTTTGTTCAGGTGCCAAGCCCCGGTGATCTCCGGATGCGCGGCACGCAACTGTTCGGCGAGTACGGGTTCACATTTCAGGCTCACGCTGAAGTCCTTCGGATCCATGGCGGACAAGGCGAACATTTTGGCTTGACGCCGGGTCCCGCCGGGCACCGCTGCGCGGACCTTGAAAACAGCGGTCTCAGGGCCGAACGGATAGTCCTCGAAGGCGCCGGGAAACCCCAGGCAGATCCCGCGGAGTGCTGCTGCGTCCATGCTGGAAGCTTACTTCCCGGCGCTGACATCTGCGGAGGGCCTGCGTCCGGGACCGGGCCTGGGGCTGGGGCAAGGGACGGGGACCTGGCTCAGGCGACGTCGAGGAAGTCCTCGAGCAACACCACTTCAAGACCCGCAGCAAGCTGGGCCGCCCGGAAGGCCGCGAGATCGGCGGCGAATTCCGGCCGGAAATGCATCAGCACGATCTCGCCCGGACGAAGGTCCTTGCCGTACTGGTAGTCCATGTGGCCGTCGTTTGCCTTGGCTTCCCAAGTGACGATGGCCTTCATTCCGGCAGCGGCGACGGCCTGCCGCATGGCGAGGGAATACGCGCCGCCGGGCGGCCGGAACAGCGTGGGGCGGCGGCCGAATTGCTGCTGGGCATAGTCCTGCATGGCGTTCATTTCCGCGAGTTGCTGGGCGTACCCCATCTGCGTGACCATGTTGATGTTGTGGTGCACGGTGTGGTTCTCCACGAGACTGCCGCGGGCGATGAAGTTTTTGAAAAAGGCCGGCTGGTCCGCAACAAAGTCCTTGGCCAGAAAGATCGACGCGGGGTAGTCGTACTCCGCCAGCAGCCGGATCATCTCGGGTGTCTTGGTGACACCGTCGTCGATGGTCAGGAAGACCACCGGCAACTTCGTCTCAATCTTCGTGATCACCGGGGCGAGTCCGTTTTGGATCGGCGGCAGCTTGAAATCCGGAGTGAACCCGGCCAGCCGGGGCCTGGGGCTGGGTCCCTCGGGAAGCACCGGCACCTGCAGGCGACCTGGTCGGACCGACGCCGGCAAGGGCGGCGGCGGCGCCGAAGGCTGCGGCGCCCCTGCCGGCCGGGGCCCCGGATCCCTGCCGGAGGTTAACGCCGTCGCCAGCGCAGCTCCCAGCAGGCCCAGGGCGCTCCTGCGGCCCAGGAGCGCCGGAGGCGCTATCCGGTGGCGTGCATACATGTTGTCTTCCCAGGGTCCGCAAAATGGGTCAGCCGCAGACTAGCAGAGCGAAGCCACAGTCGTCGGCAGGATGTAACTAACCGGCCGGACGCGCGTCACCGATGCTGTGTAGCCCCTCCGGAGTGGTTCCGTTAACTTCGTAATCACCGACCATCCGGGCCTTGAACACTGCCGGGTTATGGGTGGCCACTGTCCGCGCATTGCGCCAGTGCCGGTCCAGGGCCTTTGACTTGGAGGTCGATGAGGCACCTGTGACGTCGAAGAGCTGCTGCGCGGCCGAGAGCACCAGTTCCGGAACCAGCAGCTGGGCCTTCTCCACCGCCACTTCGCCTTTGGTGTACCGCTGCGCCAGGGTGAAGTCCAGGTCCTGGTCCGCTGCCGCGTCGAGCTCCCGGGCGGCTGCGCGCACCACGGACTCGGCCGCAAAAACCTTCGCGGAGAGCTGTCCCACCAGCTGAAGGATGAGCGGGTCATGGCGGAACAGCTCGCCCGAGCCGGTGTTGAAGGTCCGCTTGCGGTCCCGGACCAGCACCCGCGCGTCCGCGAGCGCCGCCCGGCCGACGCCGGCCAGGACAGCGAGCAGAACCAGCTGGAAGAAGGCCGGTTCGTGGGTCGTGGACACCGACCGCTGGATGATGTTCGCGTCGGGCACGACCGCGTCCCGGAAGACGGTGGTGCCCGTGCCGGTCAGTTGCTGGCCGAAGCCGTCCCAGTCGTCGAGGATTTCCACGCCAGGCGCGGTGGTGCTGACGACGGCGTACTGCCGGCCTTCAAGGCCTTCGGTGCTGGCGGTGACGGCGATCCAGTCGGCGAAGATCGTGCCGGTGGTGTAGAACTTTTTGCCGTTCAGCAGCCAGTCCCCACCGGCACGACTCAGCGTTGTGCCGGTGGCGCCGAGGACGTTCCCTGACCGCTCCGTGGCGGCGTTTCCGAAAATCTCGCCGGCAACCACCCGCGGGTACCAGCGCTCTTGAAATTGCTGGTCCTCCAGCCCGACCGTCTCGACGAAGGCGAAGTGCGACCGGTACAGGTGCGCCACGGACGGATCCGATTCTGCAAGTTCGATGAGCAGCCGGAAGAGCGGCTCGAAGCCGATACCGTCGCCGCCGTGCGCCGCGGGCACCCGCAACCGGCCGAAACCGGCCTCGTTCAGCCACCGGACCTGCTCGAAGGGCAGGACCCGGTCCTGTTCCCGGGCCAGCGAGCCTTCCGCGATGCGGGCGAAAACCGGCCTGAACCGTTCGGCGAGTGCCTCGTAGCCCGGTTCGGTGGATGTCGCTGGCGCCGTCGCTGGCGCCGCCGTTGATTTTGTCATTGGTTCTCCCTGGTCCTGGCAGCCGGGCTAGAGCTTGGCCACGTCGGCGGCCGGGTCCTGGTCCCACGGGGTGGGCAGGATCCCGCTCTGGTAGTTGGCGAACCAGGCCTTGACCTCAGATGACTGGTAAGCCTCCTTCAGGGCTGCGGCCTTTTCCGAACCGGCGAAGTCTTTCCGGCCGGCCACCACAATCCGGAACGGGACCTGGTTCGCGTCCGGTTCGAAAGCCAGAGCGTCGGCTCTGGTGTGCTTGACGTCGGCCGCCATCCGGGCGACCAGAAAGCCGGCGTCGACGTCGGGCAGGGTCTTGGCCAGGGATTGCTGGTCCACTTCTACGAACTGCAGTTTCTTCGGGTTGGCGGTGATGTTCTTTTGCGAGGTATGGATCACGGTGGCCTCGGAGAGTTCCAGCAGGCCCGCGTCCCGGAGCATGAACAGGGCCCGGCCGTTGTTGGCGGGGTCCACCGGAATGCCGATTTTGGCACCGTCCGGCAGTTCTTTCAGGGACTTGTACTTGTCGGACCAGATCCCCCCGGGGGCGCTGTAGACGTAGAAGAGACCGACGTTATCGAGGCCTTTGTCCTGGTTGAACTGCTTCAGGTACGCGTTGTGCTGGAAGAAGTTGGCGTCGAACTCGCCGTTCGCCACTGCCAGGTTGGGCTGGATGATGTCTGTGACGTAGGTCGGCTCCAGGGTCCAGCCTTTGGCTTCGAGGAGCTTCTTGGCAATCTTCGTAGGCTCTTGGTACGGAGCGGACTCGGTGACGATAATTTTGATGGTCTTTCCGCCGCCGGCCGCGCTGGCGCCGCCGGGGTTGACGAGGCCGCAGCCGGTCATCGTGGAAACGGTGACGGCGCCGGCACCGGCGAGGGCATACTTGAGGAAACTTCGACGCTGCATGGTTTTCGGTCCTTTGCGGGCTAAAAGCTGATGGCTAAACGCTGATGGTGGCGGGCTTGTTTTCGGCCGCGGCGGAAAATTCGGCGAAGGCTCCGCGGAACGCGGCAGCGGGATGCCTGTCGTTCAGACGCGGGCCCGCGCCGAACAGCTTCTCGCGCAGGGTTCCCTGCCCGTATTCGGCCTGGGCAAGGCCGCGGCCGCGAAGCTCGGGCAGTACGCCGCTGATAAAATCGGTGTAGGAACCCGGGAGGGTCTGGTTGATGATGTTGATCCCGTCGATCCCGGCGTCCTGCCATTCTTCAAGGCGGTCGGCAATCTGTTCCGGTGTACCCACCACGCGGTTGGCCCGGCTGCGGTAGAGCGCAATGTCCCGGAGCGTGGGGTCACCGTTTCGAACCGAGGCACGGATGGCCTCAAGATGGCCCCGGCTGCCTTCGGTGGCCAGGTCACCCAGCGGGGTGTCCAGCGGGAGCCCGCCCAGATCGACGCCGAATCCGCCGCCGACGTGCGCCAGCAGGGCTTCAATGTCCAGTGTCTCCTCAAGCTCGGCGGCCTTGCGGTTCGCCTCCGCTTCGGTGCCTCCGACCACAAAGTGCATCCCTTGGAGGAACTTCACGTCGTCCGGGCGGCGCCCGGCGGCAACCGCCTGCCCACGGACGGCGGCCGTGTACTTCGCTGCCGCATCGGTGCTGGGAGCCAGCGTGAAGGTGGCCTCGGCGTTGGCGGCGCAGAACTGCTGGCCCCGGCCGGAACTGCCGGCCTGGAAGAGCACCGGGGTGCGTTGCGGCGACGGCGCCGAAAGGTGCGGCCCGTCGATGGAGTACCGGGGGCCGCGGTGATAAATTTTGCTGACCTTTTCCGGGTCTGCGTGGACCCCGCCTTCCTTGTCGGTGAGGAGTGCCGCGTCCTGCCATGAGCCCTCCCACAGCTTGTAGGCTGCCTCGACGTATTCGTCCGCCCAGTCGTACCGTTCGTCGTGCTTGGTCAGCTCGGTGGCATTGAAGTTGCGGTGCGCGTTTTCCAGCACGCTGGTGACGATGTTCCAGGCCACCCGGCCGTTACTGATGTGGTCCAGGGTGGACATCTGCCGGGCAAACTGGAACGGATGGCTTTGGATGACGGACGACGTCGCCGCCAGCCCGATCTGGCGGGTCGCGGTGGCGAGTGCGGACAGCAGGATTAGCGGATCGTTGGAGGGCACCTGCAGCCCTTTTTCCAGCAGGGACGCCCAGCCGCCGTCGTAATCCCCGTAAAGGCCCACGACGTCGGCGAAGAAGATCGCGTCAAACTTCGCGTCCTCCAGCTCGCGCGCCAAATCGATCCAGAGTGGGAGTTCGTTGAAGCGGTGCTGCTGCGCTTCGGGGCGGCGCCACTGGCCTCCCATGATGTGGCTGGTTGTGTTCATTACGAAGGCGCTGATCAGCAGGCGCGGGCGGGGTCCGTCGAAGCGGGTACTGGTAATTTTCATGGGTTACTTTCGAAAGTCGGGTTGCATGGGCAGCGGGGAAGCAGGCGGTCAGAGCCGCTTGTCCAGGCGCCGGGCAAGGTAGGAGCCGCTGAGCTGGACGACGGTGACCAGCAGGATCATCAGGAGAATGGCCGTGATCATGAGGGGCGTTTCGTAGCGGTAGTAGCCGTACCGGATCGCAAAGTCACCGATTCCGCCGCCGCCCACCAGGCCTGCCATCGCCGAGTAGGAGACGAAGCTGACGGTCATGATGGTGATGGAGCTGACCAGCCCGGGTTTGGCTTCCACAATGAGCACGTCGCGGACGATCTGGGACCGGCTGGCCCCCATGGACCGGGCGGCCTCCACCACTCCGCCGCCAAGCTGGCTGAGGTTCTGTTCCACGAACCGGGCGAAGTAGGGGATGGCGTTGATGGTTAGCGGGACGATGACAGCTGCGGTGCCGATGGTGGTGCCGACGATGAACCGTGTCACCGGAATGATCGCGATGAGCAGGATCAGGAACGGGAACGACCGGACGAGGTTGACCAGGCCGTCCAGGACGCGGTGCAGCTTGGGTTTGTGCTTGAGCCCGTTCGGACCGATGGTGTACAACAAAATGCCCAGCGGTGTCCCCAGGAGCACGGCCAGCGGGATGGCGACGAGCAGCATGGTGAGCGTTTGCCCCATGGCCGTTGCGATTTCCGGCAGGACTTCAAGGATGCGGTCAAACATGAATCAGTCCTTCCGATGGGATCGCGGCAGGCACCTCGGCGGGGACGGCCCGTGCGGAGCGCTCCAGCTGGATTTTGTCGGAGATCAGGTAGCGCCCGATTGAGGTTGCCGGGTGGAAACCCGGCCGTTCCAGTTCGATGAGGTCGAATTGCTCCACGACGCGGCCGTCTTCCATGACCGCCACGTTGTCAGCGATGGCTTTGATGACGTTCATTTCGTGGGTGACCACCACGATCGTGATGCCGAACTTGGCGTTAACGTCCGCCAGGTACTGAAGCACGGACGACGTCGTACGGGGGTCAACTGCCGACGTCGGCTCGTCGCAGAGCAGCACTTTCGGTTCCGTGGCGAGCGCCCGGGCGATGGCCACCCGCTGTTTCTGGCCGCCGGAGAGTTTCGCAGGATAACTTGCCGCCTTGTCGGCCAGGTCCACAATATCCAGGGTCTCGGCGGCCCGGCGGCGGCGTTCCGCCTTCCCGACGCCGGCGAATTTGAGGGACAGTTCGACGTTTTCCTGGGCCGTCAGGTTGTTGAGCAGGTTGAAGTGTTGAAAGATCATTCCGATGCCGTGCCGGCTGTTCCTCAGTTCCCTGTCGGAGAGGGACATCAGGTCCACCCCGTCCACGAGGACGCGTCCCGACGTCGGGCGTTCAAGCAGGTTGATGTTGCGCAGCAGCGTGGACTTGCCGGCGCCGGAGAATCCGATGATGCCCTGGATACTGCCCCGCTTGATCCGCAGGCTGACATCATCGACGGCGGTAAAGGTGGTTCCGGCCGACGTGAAAGAGGTGGTGACATTCTGGACTTGAATCACAGGTCCCCACCTGCTGTCCGGGCTGGTGTTGGGTTGATGCGTGGGTTCATGATTTCCTCCGGGGTTCACCCAAGGAAGGCCCTGTGGTCCGGCACCAGGGCAGCGCCAAGCTCGGGCTGTTGGTGCCTAGAACACGTGGTTCTCCATCGGTCCTGGCGGTAGCACCGTCCTCAAAGGAGGGGGTTGCTGCGGCGTCACAGAGCCAGATCTCTCAGCCGCTCGGGATGGTTACACCACGAATCTCGCACACGCCGCGGCGGCTTGCGAAGCGGTGCGTCACACGCCGTAAAGGGCGCGTCATACGCGCCCTCACACGGCAGCCCGGCGCGTGGGACGCGGGCCCGCCGCCAGCTGGCCGGCTGTCAGAGGCCGAGGCGCGGCGCTTCCTGCGCGGGGCACGCGTTCATAATGACGTCCAGGCCGGCTGCCTTCGCCCGGGCCGCGGCAGCTTCGTCGATGACGCCCAGCTGCAGCCAGACGGCCTTCGCGCCGACGGCGATCGCCTGGTCGATGACGTCCCCCACTTTCCGGGAGTTCACGAAGCAGTCCACGACGTCGAGTGGGTGCTTGGACGCCGGAATGTCCGCGAGGCTGGAGTAGCCGGTCTCGCCATGGACGTCATCCCCCGGAAGGTTGACCGGAATGATCTCCATCCCCAGCCGGTCCCGGACTAACAGCGCAACATCGTAGGCGGCCCGCCATTCATTGGTGCTCAGGCCCACTATGGCCCACCTGCCCTTGGTGCGCAGGAGCCGTTCGAGTACTGCGGGATCGTTGACATGGGTCATGCGCCAAGCCTACTTCCCGCCGCCAGCGGCAGCACGGCACGAATGCAGCCGGACGAGGCTGCCGAAGATTCGACTGACGCGGCAGACCAGCCAAACGCGTGTCCGAATATTACGCGGCTCATTTGGCCTAATTCGTCCTTTCGGTTTTAGTAGGTAGTGACCATCCCGAGCGGCCGAGAGACCTGGATCGATGAAGCCGCAGCAACCCCCTCCCTTGAGGACGGTGCTACTGCCAGGACCGATGGAGTAACTCTATGACTGCTGTCCTGTACCCGACCTCCCCCGCGGCACCCGCAGACGTCCCTGTCGGCTGGCCCAGTTCCCCGGCACTGCCCGTGTCCTTCCGCTCCCTGCGGCGCACCTTTGGGTCCGGACCCGCGGCGCACACCGTCCTGCGGGACATCAGCTTTGACGTCCGCGCCGGTGAAGTCCTCGCCATCCTCGGCCCATCCGGCTGCGGGAAGTCCACCTTGCTGCGGGCCGCTGCGGGCCTGGACGCCCCGAGCTCCGGCAGTGTCGAGATTGGCGGCGTCCCGGTGCAGGGCGTCGATTCCCGCTGCGCCTTCGCGTTCCAGGAGCCACGCCTGCTGCCGTGGCATACTTTGCAGGCAAATATCGCTATCGGCCTGCCCGCCGCCACCAGCGCCCGGGACGGCAAGGCCAAGGTGGCCCGGCTCCTTGAACTCGTGGGACTTCACGACTTCGCCAAGCACCGGCCGCGCGAAGTCTCCGGGGGCATGGCCCAGCGCGCCGCTCTGGCCCGCGCACTGGCCCGCAACCCCGGAGTCCTGCTGCTCGATGAGCCGTTCGGCGCCCTCGACGCCCTGACCAGGATCAAGATGCAGGACCTGCTGCTGGAGGTCCACCGGGCCGAGCCGACCACAGTTTTGCTCGTAACCCACGACGTCGACGAGGCACTGCAACTCGCCGACCGCATCATCGTCCTGGGCAGCGATCCCCAGTCCCCCGCCGGAGCCGGCGAATCAGAGGTGCCGTCAACGGACCCGGCAGTTGCTCCGGCGCCCGGCGCTGCAATTGTCCGCACCGTCGTCGTCCCCGGCGAACGCCCCCGCGACCGGGCCTCGGCCGAGCTGGCCCGAATGCGCGCCTCGCTCCTGGCCAGTCTCGGCGTCGACGGTCACTGACCGCCTGCACTGTCCGGGCCCGCCGCCCTTCCGGACCTTCCGGCCGCCCATTCCGGCCCGGCTCCCCTGCTCTTTCCCCGCACCGCTCGCACCCGTTCTCGAAGGAACCCCATGCCTTTCGCACGCAAAACCACCCGCCGTTCACTCCTCACCGCCGCTGCCGTCTCCGCCGCCCTGGCGCTCACCGGCTGCGTCGCCGGTGAAGGCTCAGGCGGCCAGCAGGCGGCCAATGCCGCCGCTGCCGGCAGCGGCACCCTGAACATCGACTTCGCCACCTACAACCCGCTAAGCCTGGTGATCAAGAAGAAGGGCTGGCTCGAAGCCGCCCTCAAGGACCAGGGCGTAAGCGTCAAATGGGTCCAGTCGGCCGGGTCCAACAAGGCCAACGAAGCCCTGCGCTCCGGCGCGGTCGACGTCGGCTCCACCGCCGGCTCGGCCGCCCTCCTGGCCAAGGCCAACGGCTCACCGATCAAGACCATCGACATCTACTCCCAGCCGGAGTGGGCCGCCCTGGTCACCAAGGCCGGCAGCGGCATCAGCACCGTGGCCGATCTCAAGGGGAAGTCCGTGGCGGCCACCAAGGGCACCGACCCGTACTTCTTCCTGCTGCAGTCCCTGTCTGAGGCCGGCCTGTCCGCCAAGGACGTCACCGTGCAGAACCTCCAGCACGCCGACGGCCGCGCAGCACTCGAGAACGGCTCCGTGGATGCCTGGTCCGGCCTCGATCCGATCATGGCCGGGGCGGAGCAAAAGGGCGCCAAGCTGTTCTACCGGAATCTTTCTTTCAACACCTACGGCTTCCTCAACGCCACGGAAGCCTTCCTCAAGGACAAGCCGAAGCAGGCCCAGGCCGTCGTCAACGCGTACGAGAAGGCCCGCGCCTGGGCCGTCGCCAACCCGGACGAGACCGCCCAGATCCTCGCGGATGCGGCCAGCCTGGACCCCGCCGTCGCGAAGACCGTGGTGCTGCAGCGCAGCAACCTCGACGTCGACCCGGCCCCGGGCGAGGCGCAGCGCAAGGTCTTGGCCAAGATCGGCCCGACCTTCGTGGAGACCGGAGACGTCGCGAGCCAGCAGCAGATCGACGACGCCGTCGCGTCCCTGCTCGATGACTCGCTGGTGAAGAAGGCGGACCCGTCCGCCATCAAGGACTCCTGATGACACAGCTCGGAACCCCTGGCCTTGCCAGTAACAGAGTTACGCACGGCCGCGCTGCAACCGCGCCCGCAACCCCGGCAGATGCCGCACGGCCAACCACCGCCCCCGCCTCGGCTGGCGATGGGTCCCCGGCGAACGGATGGTCGCCCAACGGGATCCTGACCAGCGGCTGGGCGCGGCTGCTGCTTGGACTGGTCATTCCGGCAGCGGTGCTGGCCGCCTGGCAGCTCTCCACCGCTGCCGGAATGTTCAGCGCGGTGCAGCTTCCTCCGCCGGCCATGGTGCTGGAGGCAGGCCTTGACCTGCTGCAGCGCGGACAGCTCGGCCAGCACGTCGCCATCTCCACCCAGCGCGTGCTGATCGGCTTCGCCGCCGGGGCGGCGCTGGGCCTGGTGCTCGGTTCGCTGGTGGGCCTGTCCCGGTTCGCCGATGCCCTGCTCGCCCCAACGATCGGCGCGCTCCGGGCGGTACCCTCCCTGGCGTGGGTTCCGTTGCTCATCCTCTGGATGAAAATCGGTGAGGACTCCAAGATCACCTTGATCCTGATCGGCGCGTTCTTCCCGGTCTTCACCACGGTCTCGCTGGCGCTGCGCCACGTGGACCGGAACCTGGTTGAGGCGGCCCGGGCCTTCGGGCTCAAGGGCGTGAGGCTGCTGACGACGGTGCAGCTGCCCGCCGTGGTGCCGGCGGTGTTCTCCGGGCTGCGGCTGGCCCTGGCGCAGGCGTGGCTGTTCCTGGTGGCGGCCGAGCTGATCGCCTCCTCGATGGGCCTCGGTTTCCTGCTCACCGACTCCCAAAACAACGGCCGAACGGACCGGCTCCTGCTGGCCATCGTGCTACTCGCGGTGATCGGCAAGGCCACCGACGCCCTGCTGGGGCTTGCCGAGAAATGGGCGGTGAAACGGTGGGCGTAACGCTGACTGAATCCCCCGTGCGGGTCCCGCTGACCGAGGACGAGCGGATCGCGTTCTGGGAAGCGGCCGCCCTGCGGCTGGACTGGGAAGAAGTACCGGGCGGATCGTCCAGCACCGGCAAGCCCTGGCACACGGCGCACCGGTTCATCCCGGCCGATGCGCAGGCCGGAGCCGGCCCGCAGATCAGCTGGTTCGACGGCGGACGGCTTAACGTCGCCTATAACTGCGTCGACCGCCATGTAGCGGCGGGACGCGGAGACAAGGTGGCCCTGTTTTTTGAGGGCGAGCCGGGCGACCGCCGGACCATCACCTACGTGGACCTGCAGCGCGAGGTCTCCAAGGCCGCCAACGCCCTGCTGGACCTGGGGATCGGCAAGGGCGACCGGGTGGTCATCTACCTGCCGGTGATTCCGGAAACGGTGATCATCACCCTGGCCGTGGCACGGATCGGGGCCATCCACTCCTTGGTTTTCGGCGGCTTCTCAGCCGAGGCGCTGAGGTTCCGCGTGGAGGATACCGGCGCCAAGCTGCTGGTCACGACCGACGGCCAGTTCCGCCGCGGCGTTGCCGTCTCGGTCAAGGAGAACGCGGACGCCGCCGTCGCCGGGGACAACGCGATCGAGCACGTCCTCGTGGTCAACCGCACGACCGCACCGGAGCAGCTGGACACCGTCCCGATGACCGCCGGCAGGGATCTCTGGTGGCACGACGCCGTCGCGCACGTCTCAGACGTGCACGAACCCGAGGCGTTCGACGCCGAGACACCGCTGTTCATCATGTACACCTCCGGGACCACCGGCAAGCCCAAGGGCCTGGTGCACACCTCCGGCGGCTACCTCACCCAGGCCTCCTGGAGCTTTGAACACCTCTTCAGCAACCCCGACCCCGCACTGCGGGACTCAGATGTCCACTGGTGTACGGCAGATCTGGCCTGGGTCACGGCACATACCTACGAGCTCTACGGTCCGCTGTCCAACGGCGCCACCCAGGTGATCTTCGAGGGCACCCCCAACACCCCGCATCCGGGCCGGCACTTCGAAGTCATCGAGCGTTACCGGGTCACGCAGTACTACACCGCGCCTACCCTGGTCCGTTCCCTAATGGGCTGGTTCCCGGACGGCGTCCCTGACACGTACGACCTGTCCTCGATCCGCCTGCTTGGCACGGTGGGAGAAGCCGTCAACCCGGAAGCGTGGCGTTGGTTCCGCAGCCACATCGGTGCCGGCACCGCGCCGGTGGTCGACACCTGGTGGCAGTCCGAAACCGGCGCCACGATCCTCTCCCCCGCCCCGACCGACACCGAGTTCAAGCCCGGCTGCGCCGCGCGGCCGCTGCCCGGCGTCGGCACCCGGGTCGTGGACGAGGCAGGCAACACGGTCCCGCCCGGCGTGCACGGCTTCATCGTGGTGGACGCCCCGGGCCCCGCGATCGCCCGCACGGTGTGGGGCAACCCACGCCGCTACTTCGACTCCTACTGGCGGCAGTACCAGGACCAGGGCTGGTTCCTCGCCGGCGACGGCGCCAAGTACGACGACGACGGCGACATCTGGATCCTCGGCCGGGTGGACGACACCCTCAACGTCTCCGGGCACCTGCTGTCCACCATCGAGATCGAGTCGGCCCTCGTGACCCACCCGGATGTCGTGGAGGCCGGCGTCTGCCCCGTCGCGGACCCCAAGACCGGCCACGCGATCGTCGCGTTCGTGGTTCTGCAGGGTGCGGCTGCGATTTCCTCGGTAGCCGCGCATCGCGCGAGCGAGGACATCGCCGCCGACCTCCGCGACCACGTCGCCAAGGCGATCGGGCCGATCGCCAAGCCACGCGACGTCGTCGTTGTGGCCGATGTGCCGAAGACCCGCAGCGGCAAGATCATGCGGCGGCTGCTGACCCAGCTGTTCGAGGGCACCGAGCTCGGCGACACCACGTCACTGCAGAACGAACCCTCGATCGCCGGCATCCAGCAGGTGCTGCGTGAGCGCCTGACACCTGAGAAATACCAGAAGTAAGGAATACCCATGACTGACATCAGCAGCGTCGCCCGCCTGTCCGAACCGCTCAAGTTCGCGTACTGGGTCCCCAACGTCTCCGGCGGTCTGGTGGTTTCCACCATCGAACAGCGCACCGGCTGGGACTTTGAGTACAACAAGAAGCTGGCCCGCATCGCGGAGAACTCCGGCTTCGAATACGCCCTCACCCAGACCCGCTACGCCGCTTCCTACGGCGCGGACAAGCAGCATGAAGCCACCTCCTTCAGCCTCGGCCTGCTGGCCGCGACCGAACGGCTCAAGGTGATCGCCGCCGTCCACCCGGGGATGTGGCACCCGGGGGTGCTGGCGAAGTACCTGATCACCGCGGACCACATCTCCAATGGCCGGGCCGCCGTGAATGTCGTGTCCGGCTGGCTCAAGGCGGAGTTCGAGAACTTCGGCCTCGAATGGCTTGAACACGACGAGCGCTACGTCCGGACCGAGGAGTTCATCCGGATACTGCGCGGGCTGCTAACGGAAAAGAACTTCAGCCAGTCCGGCAAGTACTACAACATCAACGATTTCACGCTGCAACCGGCCCCGGTGGACGTGCCCGGCCGGGCCCACCCGGAGATCTTCTTCGGCGGCAACTCCACTGCGGCGCAGGCCACGGCGGGCCGGGTTGCGGACTGGTACTTCTCCAACGGCAAGGACCTTGAGGGCTTCAAGGACAACATCGTCGGCGTGGTGGCCGCTGCGGGCGAGGCCCGGCGGGGGTCCGAAGGCGCGCTGGCGGCGCCGAAATTCGGCCTGAACGGGTTCGTCATCGCCCGGGATTCCGAGAAGGAAGCCCGCGACACCCTCCGGGAGATCGTCGCGAAGGCGCACAAGCCCGCCGTCGAGGGTTTCCGCGACGCGGTCCAGGAAGCCGGCGCGTCCACCAAGGACGGCAAGGGCATGTGGGCCGACTCCAGCTTCGAGGACCTGATCCAATACAACGACGGGTTCAAGACCCAGCTGATCGGCACCCCGGAGCAGATCGCGGAGCGGATCGTGGAGTACAAGAAGATCGGCGTGAACCTGCTCCTCACCTGCTACCTTCATTTTCAGGAGGAAGTCGCCGCCTTCGGCCAGGACGTCCTGCCGATCGTGCGCGAACTCGAGGCTGACCTCGCCCGCAAGCACGGCACGGAGCTTGTCCCCACCACCGGCACTCCGGCAACCAAGATTGAGGTAAACGCATAATGGCCGACCGTACCTTCGGGTTCCGCACCCGCGCCCTGCACGCCGGGGGCACCCCCGACGCCGAGCACGGCGCCCGTGCGGTGCCGATCTACCAGACCACGTCCTTCGTCTTCAAGGACACCCAGGACGCCGCCAGCCTCTTTGCCCTGCAGAAGTACGGCAACATTTACTCCCGGATCGGCAACCCCACGGTCGCCGCGTTCGAGGAACGGGTCGCGTCCCTTGACGGCGGCATCGGCGCTGTCGCGACGTCGTCGGGCATGGCCGCGGAGTTCATCACCTTCGCTGCGCTGACCCAGGCCGGTGACCACATTGTGGGCCTCCTCCCAGCTGTACGGCGGCACGGTCACCCAGCTGGACGTCACGCTGCGCCGCTTCGGCGTGGACACCACGTTCGTGCCGGGCACCGACCCGGCCGACTACGCCGCCGCGATCCGGGAGAATACCAAGGCGATCTTCGTCGAGGTCGTGGCCAACCCGTCGTCGGAGGTCCAGGACCTGGCGGGGCTGGCGCAGGCAGCGCACGACGCCGGCATCCCGCTCGTCGTCGACGCCACCCTGAGCACCCCCTACCTAGTGCGGCCGATCGAGCACGGCGCGGACATCGTCATCCACTCCGCCACGAAGTTCCTCGGCGGACACGGCACCACCCTGGGCGGCGTCATCGTCGAAAGCGGCCGGTTCAACTGGGGCAACGGCAAGTTCCCCACCATGACGGAGCCGGTGGCCTCCTACGGCAACGTCTCCTGGTGGGGAAACTTCGGCGAGTACGGCTTCCTCACCAAGCTGCGCTGCGAGCAGCTGCGTGACATCGGTCCCGCGCTCTCACCGCAGTCGGCGTTCCAGCTGCTGCAGGGGGTGGAGACCCTTCCGCAGCGCCTCGATGAACACCTCAAGAACGCGCAGGCCGTGGCCGAGTGGCTTGAAGCCGACGAGCGCATCGCCTACGTGAACTATTCCGGACTGCCCTCCCACCCGCACTTCGAGCGGGCACGCAAGTACCTGCCGCTGGGGCCGGGCTCGGTGTTCTCCTTCGGGGTGAAGGGCGGCCGCGCCGCGGGCCAGAAATTCATCGAATCCCTGCAGCTGGCCTCGCACCTGGCCAACGTCGGCGACTCCCGGACCCTGGTGATCCACCCCGGCTCCACCACCCACCAGCAGCTCAGCCCGGAGCAGCTCGAGTCCGCGGGCGTGCCGGAAGACCTGGTCCGGATCTCGGTGGGTCTGGAGGACATCGAGGACATCCTCTGGGACCTCGACCAAGCCCTCGACGCCGCCTCGGCCTTTGGGGCCGAGGGGTCCCCCGCAGCCGGTGCCGATGCATTCTCGGCCGACACCTGCACGATCGGAGCAAACGCATGAGCAGCGAAGAAACCCGCACCTGGACCGGACCGTCCGCGCCGGAGCGGCTGAATCTGCTGCGGCAGGCAAAATCCATCGCCATTGTGGGCGCGTCCGACAAGCCCTCACGGGCGAGCTACTTTGTGGCGACGTACCTGCAGTCCTCCACCCGCTACAAGCTGTACTTCGTAAACCCGGTAGTCAAGGAGATCCTGGGCCAGCCGACGTACGCCTCGCTCGCGGATCTGCCGGAGAGCCCGGACATCGTGGACGTCTTCCGCAAGCACGACGACCTGCCCGGAGTCCTCGACGAGGCCATCGCCGCCGGCGCCAAGACGCTCTGGCTGCAACTGGGCTCGTGGCACGAGGACGTGGCGAAGGAAGCCGAAGCCGCCGGCCTCGACGTCGTGATGGACCGCTGCGTGAAGATCGAGCACGCCCGTTTTCACGGCGGGCTTCACCTGGCGGGCTTCGCCACCGGCGTCATCTCCTCCAAGCGGCAGGTCCTCGCCTAAAGCCGCGCGGCACCTCAAGCCGTTACAGGGAGGACTGCGCCGGGCCGCCGCAGGAGGTCGGCCGCGCAGGCCCGGCTAGGAGCCCGGGACCGTGGACGGGACTTCCGGAACCCCCGGGACCGTCGGGAGCGGACTGACTGGAATGCCGCGCCCGTTCTTGCCTTGGAAACCCGGCACGGCCGGGCGCTTGTCAGGCGTGGGAAGCACCCCGTCACGGCCGACCGCAGGAGGCGTCAGGGCCGGAGCGGGGTGTTGCGGCGCCGGGACGGTTGCTACCGGCGACGGCGGCGCCGGGACAGCAGCGCCGGGGGCGGCAGCGGCGGGAGCAGGGGCGGTTCTGGCCGGCGAAGTTTCGACCGGAACGGGCCACTGGGCAGCCGGAATGTCCGTGGGCGCGGTCCCGGCGGGCTTAGGCGCCGGGGCGGGCGTCGGCGTCGGTGCTCCCGGCTTGAAAATGACGGTGAACGTGTGACCCAGGTTCTCTCGGAAGTCCTGACTGGAGGCGGCCACGGCACCGGCACCCAGGCTCATGGCGCCGACGACGGCGCCGCCGATCAAGGCCATCCGGCGTTTGCGGTTGCGGCGATCCGCCAAATTCGGCACGCTCGCGGTGGTGGTGCCGGTATCGGTGTCGGCCGGTGCGCCAGCCTCGGCCGGTGCGCCGGTTACTGCGGGGACGCCGGCCGTCAGCAACGCCGCGAGGTCGCTGCGGGGCACGGGCGCCTCGTCCGGGACCAGGGTCTGGAGTTTTTCGAGGGTGCTGCGGAGCTCGACGGCATCTTCGAGGCCGGAATCACGGAGCATCGCCTGGATGCTGCCATCCTGCTGGGGGTTGCGCGTGCCGGTCATGATGCTGCGTGGTCCTTTTCGGTTACCAGTTCGCGCAGGGCAGTGAGCCCGCGCCGCTGAAGCTGCTTGATGGCACCCGGGGTCTTGCCCATGATGCCGGCCACCTGTTCGATGGAAAGGTCCGCGATGATCCGCAGGACCAAGACCTCCCGTTGCTCCTCGTTGAGCCGGGAAAGTGTGTGGGTCAGGCCGCCGAGCGATCCGAGGGCTTCGTCTTCCGCGGAGGCAGTTAGCCGCGCGTCGTTCAGCGGGTCGTACTCTGCCAGGTGCGGCGTCCGTTCGGAGCGCCTGTGGTGGTCAACCAGCCTGGCATGGGCCACGGAAAAGATGAAGGTCCGCAGACCCTTCTGGCCGCCGGTGATGCCTGCGAGTTTCGGCAGTACATCGACGAAGACGTCCTGGGTCAGCGCCTCGGCGTCGTCGACGCCTTTGGCCCGGAAATAGCCAAGCACCGCGGGGGAAACCACAGTGTAGACAGCGCTGAAGCCCGAGGGGTCGCCAGCGAGCGCGGCTGACAGTTCGTCATCGCTCAGCTGGTCTGCCAAGAGGCGTTCCTTCCGTTACTGCAGGGGGTGCGGCCCCCGATAGCTTAGTGGCCGCACCCCGTCACCTCCGAAGAGAGGCGTTCCGTCTTACTTGTCGAGCTTCGGCAGCTCGACCGACGGTTTGGCCGGAACGGCCGGGACAGCGCGCGTGGCCGCTCCGCCGTCAGCGGCGGGGATAGCCGGGGTGGCTACAGTCACGCCGGCGTGGGCCTTGGCTTCGGCAGCACCCTTGGCGTTGGCAGCGCCGGCGGCACCGGCTACGGAGGCGTCAACAGCGGCGCCGTCCTCGTCGGCGGTGACGGAGCCCTCGGCGGTGCCTTCGGCGTCTTCGGTGCCCTCGACAGCGGCGTCGCCCTTGGCAGCGCCGTCAACGTTCGGAACGGCAGGGGCGGCCGGAACAGCCGGAACGGCCGGGGTGGCGGGAACTGCGGGCAGCTCCGTGGCCGGAGCGGCGGGAACAGCGGGGGTGGCGGGCGTAGCCTGGTTCACTTCAGCCTGCTGGGTGTTGGAAACCTGGGCCGCGTTGGCCAGGCCGATTCCGGAGAAACCTCCGACCGCGAGAATCGCGGCGCCGACAGCAATCTTGGTGGTCTTGCTAACACTCTTCATGAAAAACGTACATCCTTTGGTTGGTTGAAGGCTGGCCGGCGCCTGATGGGGGCAGGCGCCGGCCTGCACTTGCACTCGAGGTCCGGTCGGCTCCTGATGGGGCAGGTGCCGGCCGGATCCTTCTTTCGAAGCCCGCGGCGCCCGATGGGGCAGGCGCGCGTCGGATCTTTCCCTGTAAGGCCGGTCGTCCGTGGTGGGGGGACCAGGTTCCGTTTGGCGCTTACAAAGCTGTAATCGCCGGGACGCCCCGAAAGGTTACGCAGGGACCGGAATTTCTTTTTTCTTACCGCAACCCGCGCAAAACGACGGCGGCGACCCACCTTCCCGGGTGGGCCGCCGCCGTCGTGGGTCTGCGGGTCCTGTGCTGGCGCTGAGGCCAGCGGTACTAGTCGTTGATCAGGTCGTTGACGACAATGGTCTGGTCGCGGTCCGGGCCGACGCCGATCGCGGAGAAGCGGGTGCCGGAGAGCTTCTCGAGCGCCAGCACGTAGTTCCGGGCGTTCTCCGGCAGGTCGTCCAGGGTGCGGGCGCCGGTGATGTCCTCGGTCCAGCCTTCGAAGTACTCGAAAATCGGCTTGGCGTGGTGGAACTCGGTCTGGGTCATCGGCATCTCGTCGTGCCGGACGCCGTCGACGTCGTAGGCCACGCACACCGGGATCTGCTCGATGCCGGTGAGTACGTCGAGCTTGGTGACGAAGTAGTCGGTGAAGCCGTTGACCCGGGAGGCGTGGCGGGCCAGCACGGCGTCGTACCAGCCGCAGCGCCGCGGGCGGCCGGTGTTGACGCCGAACTCGCCGCCGGTCTTCTGCAGGTACACGCCCATCTCGTCGAACAGTTCGGTGGGGAACGGCCCGGCGCCGACGCGGGTGGTGTACGCCTTGATGATGCCGATCGACCGGGAAATCCGGGTGGGGCCGATACCCGAGCCCACGGACGCGCCGCCGGCGGTCGGGTTTGAGGAGGTCACGAACGGGTAGGTGCCGTGGTCGACGTCGAGGAACGTGGCCTGGCCGCCCTCCATGAGGACCACCTTGCCCTCGTCGAGCGCCTTATTCAGCACAAAGGTGCTGTCGATGACCAGCGGGCGGAGGCGTTCGGCAAAGGACAGGAAGTAGTTCACGATCTCATCCACCTCGATGTCGCGGCGGTTGTAGACCTTGACCAGCAGTTCGTTCTTCTGCCGCAGCGAGCCTTCGACCTTCTGCCGCAGGATGGACGCGTCGAAGACGTCCTGGACGCGGATGCCGAGGCGGGCCACTTTGTCCATGTAGGCCGGTCCGATGCCGCGGCCGGTGGTGCCGATCGCACGGCTGCCGAGGAAGCGCTCGGTGACCTTGTCCAGCACCTGGTGGTACGGGGCCACGAGGTGGGCGTTGGCCGAGACGCGCAGCTTGGAGGTGTCCGCGCCGCGGGCCTCGAGGCCGTCGATCTCCTGGAAAAGGGCTTCAAGGTTCACCACACAGCCGTTGCCGATCACCGGGACCGCGTTGGGGCTCAGGATGCCGGCCGGAAGGAGCTTCAGCTCATACTTCTCACCGCCCACGACGACGGTGTGGCCGGCATTGTTGCCGCCGTTTGGCTTAACGACGTAGTCGACTCGCCCACCGAGCAAGTCGGTGGCCTTACCTTTGCCTTCGTCGCCCCATTGGGCTCCGACGATCACGATTGCTGGCATGGGATCCTCCCCCATTCGTTCGGGCCAAGCTCCGTATGAGCCACCGGGCTTGATCCACCAGGTGGTCAGCGCAGCTCAGCGCCGTTCATGAGAATGCCCCGAATCTACCGCTGTGCGCAGTACCACCACGATCTGTACCACCAACGCCGGAGTCCGGGGCTCTTACCACCCAAGTTTAGCCGAAGTCGGCGTCCGGCACCTTTTTTGGCCGCCACGGGACGGCGACACATACCGGCAACTACTTGCGGGACGGCCCGCAGTGGAATTAAGTGAGAGTGACCATCCCGAGCGGCCGAGGGACCTGGACCGTTGACGCCGCAGCAACCGCGCCGGACCGGCCCGCTTCGTGCGGGCGCCGGAACCGTCGACGGTGCTACCGCCAGGACCGATGGAAAGGAAGACCGCCATGTCCGAAAACGCGCCGTCCCCCAGCACAGCGGACCACAGCACCGACCACATCCGTGTCACCCACGCAGGTTCCCTGCCCCGCACCCCGGAGTTGATCGCCGCGAACGAGGCGAAGGAAGCCGACGGGATCACGGCCGAGTTCCTGGACCTGCTGGAGACCTCAGTGGTTGACGTGGTGCAACGGCAGAAGGACCTCGGAATCGACATCGCCAACGACGGCGAGTACGGGCACACCATGTCCAGCTCGGTCGACTACGGCGCCTGGTGGAACTACTCCTTCTCCCGGCTCGGCGGCCTCGAGCCGACCGACGTGGACCGCTGGGCGGACGCCAAGGTGCGCCGGTCCTCACCCGGGCACATCGTCCTGACTTCGTTCCCGGACCGCCGGGACCGGCAGTTGTTCAATGACGCCTACAACGACCCCTCCTCCGGGATCTTGGCGCACCGGAAGAGTGTCACCCAGCCCAAAATCGCCGGCCCGCTGACCTACACCGGGCAGGCGCTTGTCGCCTCGGACATCGCCAACCTCAAAACCGGCCTGGCCGCGGCCGGGCTGGCGGAGGGGTTCGTGGCTTCCCTCTCCCCCGGCTCCTGCGCACGGGTTGCGAACGAGTACTACCAAAGCGATGAGGAGCTGCTCTACGCCTGCGCCGACGCGATGCGGGAGGAGTACAAGGCAATCATCGATGCTGGCCTCACGGTCCAGCTCGACGACCCGTCCCTGGCCGAAAGCTGGGACCAGATCAACCCCGAGCCGAGTCTGGCGGACTACCTGAAGTTCATCCAGCTCCGGGTCGAAGCCACAAACTGGGCGCTGCGGGACCTGCCGCAGGAGAAGATCCGGCTGCACGTCTGCTGGGGCTCCTGGCACGGCCCGCACACCACGGACATCCCCTTCGCGGACATCATCGACTCGGTCCTGCAAGTTAACGCCGGCGCGTACTCCTTCGAGGCGGCCAACGTGCGGCACGAGCACGAGTGGCGTGTCTGGGAGGACACCAAGCTGCCGGAGGGCAAATCCATCATCCCCGGCGTCGTATCCCATGCCACCAACGTCGTGGAGCACCCCGACCTGGTCGCAGACCGGATCGTGCGCTTCGCGGAACTCGTCGGCCGGGAAAACGTGATTGCTTCGACTGACTGTGGCCTGGGCGGCCGGGTCCACCCGCAAATCGCGTTCGCCAAGCTGGAAGCGCTCGGCGAGGGTGCCAGGCGGGCCACTAAGCGGCTCTGGTAGCCGCGAGGGCCGGGCTGCTACCGGGAGCAGGCCGGCCTTCCGGGCCTACTCGGCGGGCATTTCGCCGGGCTTGATAGACTGGTAAAGACCGAACAGGAATCGGTCCACACCACATTTTCAAACCACACCGGCCGCAGCGCGCCCTTCCTTTGGCGTGCCCGCAGCGGGGTGGCAGCTTTACCAATCCCGCAGGAGACCCAGCAATATATGACAGCCCTGGCCACTGAAAATTTCCGCGAACAGCTCCTGAGCCGCCGTTACGAAGCTAACGTCGCGCCGGTCAACGAACTGTGCGACACCCTGCAGACCGCCAAGACTGGTACCGCCGTCCCCTATGTGGACCCCGCGCACGACGTTGACGAGTGCCGCATCGTCAGCCTGTACTCCAACATCGGGCTTGCCGATCCGTCCGGCTTCATCACTGCCGGCGACGAGGAAGCCGCCACCCGCATGCTCGGCATCCAGTGGAAACTGGGCCTGCGCCCCGAGTTCGTCATGCCGTGGAACGTCCACCCCTGGCACGTGCCCGGTGAGCCGAACGGCAAGTTCACCCCGGACCAGATCTCCGCCGGCCTGAAGCCGCTGCTGAAGTTCCTCGCCCTGGTCCCGCGGGCCTCCGTCATCGTCGCGCACGGCACCGAAGCCAACCGGCTGGCCAACCTGCTGCTCAAGACCGAGGTGCCGATGATCTGGCGCCGCGGCCTCAAGACGTACAAGGTCCGCTCGCTCAGCGGCCGCGCCTTCGCCGGCACCCCGGCCCGCCAGGAGCAGTACCTTGAGGAAATGCGCGTCGCGTACGCCGACGCCATGGCCCGCACCGGCCTGGCTAAGGCCTGATCCCCCACTCGCAAGTAAACGACGACGGCGGGCGCCCACCTTTCGGTGAGAGCCCGCCGACGTCATTTAACCCGTTGCCTGGCGGGTGAGCTCAGCCTACGCTTCGATGGCCGCCTTGGCGGTGGGGTCCGAATCGTTGAGGAACTTCTCGATCCGCTCCGGCTCCTCGGCCTCGCCGATCGCCGCCGAAGCCCGGCCCAGGGAGTACAGCGCGCGCAGGAATCCGCGGTTCGGTTCGTGCTCCCACGGAATCGGGCCGACGCCACGCCACCCGTTGCGCCGCAACGAATCCAGGCCGCGGTGGTAGCCGACCCGGGCATAGGCGTAGGAATCGATGGTGCGGCCCTCGGACCAGGCTTCCTCGGCCAGAACGGCCCAGAGCAGTGACGAGGTCGGGTACTTCTCCACCAGGTCCAGCGCTTCCTGGCCCGCGTCCAGGCCGGCGTTGACCTCTGTCTCGGCGGGCAGCAGCGTCGGCTCGGGACCCATCAGGTTCCGGCGGAATTCGTCCGACACGGCTAGAAGGTCTTGCCGGTGGAACCGAGCTGCTGGGCAGCCTCAACCACGCGGGCGGCCAGGCCCGCCTCGGCGGAGGCGCCCCAGACCCGTGGGTCGTACATCTTCTTGTTGCCGACCTCACCGTCGACCTTCAGCACGCCGTCGTAGTTGCGGAACATGTGGTCCGCGACCGGGCGGGTGTAGGCGTACTGGGTGTCGGTGTCGATGTTCATCTTGATCACACCGTAGGAGACGGCGTCGGCGATTTCCTGCTCGGAGGAGCCGGAACCGCCGTGGAAGACGAGGTCGAACGGGCTGGTCTTGCCGATCTTGGCACCGACCTGCTCCTGGATGTCCTTGAGGATCTCCGGGCGCAGCTTCACGCCGCCGGGCTTGTAGACGCCGTGCACGTTACCGAAGGTCAGGGCCGTGATGTAGCGGCCGTTCTCGCCGGTGCCGAGCGCGTCGATGGTCGCGAGGGCGTCCTCGACCGTGGTGTAGAGCTTTTCGTTGATGGCGTTCTCGACGCCGTCTTCCTCGCCGCCGACCGTGCCGATCTCAACTTCGAGGATCATCTTGGCAGCAGCGGTGCGCTGGAGCAGGTCACGCGCGATCCGCAGGTTGTCCTGCAGGGTCTCGGCGGAGCCGTCCCACATGTGCGAGTTGAACAGCGGGTTGCGGCCGGCCTTGACCTCGGCCTCGGATGCGGCGAGCAGCGGCATGACGAAGCCGTCCAGCTTGTCCTTCGGGCAGTGGTCAGTGTGCAGGGCGATGTTCACGCCGTAATTCTTGGCGACCTCGCGGGCGAACGCGGCGAAGCCGAGGGAACCGGCGACCATGTCCTTGGTGGAGGCGCCCGACCAGTAGGCCGCGCCGCCGGTGGAGACCTGGACGATGCCGTCGGACTCGGCCTCGGCGAAGCCGCGGAGGGCGGCGTTCAGGGTCTGGGAGGACGTGACGTTGACGGCCGGGAACGCGAAGCCGCCCGTCTTGGCGCGGTCGATCATCTCGGAGTAAATCTCTGGCGTTGCAATGGGCATGCTGACTCCTAAAGTGAATTTCGTCTGCGGGCTGGGTTGACCCTGGGGTGAACCTCGTCGGCTAGAACCCATCCTAGCCATTCGTGTGCCGCCGCAGTGGTTCCGGTCACGCCCGGGCTGTAACACTGGCCGCCGACCCTGCCGCGCGCCGAGTTTGCATTTCGCGGCAGTCCCGCGACCCGACCCCGCGCCGAGTTTGCATTTCGCGGCAGTCCCGGAGCCCGACATTGCCGTGAAGTGTCAACTCGCGGGCCAGCCGCGACTCTCCAGCGCGCTGCGGACCTTGCGCAGGGCTGCCGGATGCCCGCCCTCCAGATCCAGCCGGGAGACGCGGACCTCCAGCCAGCCCAAGCGAAGCGCCGTGTCGGCCCGGCGAATGTCCCGGAGATACTGGTCCTCCCCGTTGTGGTGGACGCCTTCGTATTGGAGCGCAATGCGCCGGCGCGGGTAGGCGGCGTCCGGCCACAGGACGGCGGCGCCGTTGCCGCCCCACTGGTCCTCCTCCCGGACCACGTGGTTCAGTACGGGCTCGGGCAGCCCGGACCGAACGAGCAGCAGGCGGAGCCGCGTCTCGGGCGGCGAATCGGCACCTACCCGGACGAGTTCGACGGCGGCCCGCGCCTTCCGCACTCCACGGCTTCCCGGGTGCCGCGCCACCATCTCCCGCAGATCCTCGATGCCGCATAGGGCCGCCCGGGGAACGGGAAACTCTGGACCGTGCGCACAGACCAAGGAATCCCCCGCGGCCACCAGGTCGTCGATGTCGAGGACCGAGGCGAGGTCGAGCCAGGTCCGGGCAGGCGAGGTGAGCCGCACGCCGTCGAGCTCTACCACTTCGTCCGGAAGCAGGCTCAGCTGGTGGCCCACAACGTTGGCCCGGCGGGGCGTGCTGCGGCCCCGGGGCCGGGCAAGGTGGATCCGCCAGTCCACCTCGAGGCGGCCGGAAAGGGGTGCACGCCAAAGACGCGCCGCCGACGCGAGGGTGAGGATGCAGTCGTCGTCGAGGTCGGTGTAGGCCCGCAGCGCCGCGGGACCGGCCGCAGCCGAGCGCACCGGCACCCGGATGCCGCGGGAGACGGTCACCAGGTCGCTGGCCGCGGTGCGCGTGCGAGTGACGCCGGCCTTGTCCACGGCACGTAACGAAAACGAACCAGTGGCCAGGTGGAGTGGAAGCGGTGCCCTGCGCATGGCCCATTCTGGCGGTTTTCGCCAGGTCCGGCTGGAGTTTTCCACAGCCCGCGCTCCTTGGCCGCGCCGAGTTTGCATTTCGCGGCAGTGTCTGCCGCCGGCATTGCCGTGAAGTGCAAACTCGACGGCGAGAGCTACCCGGGGAGCTGGTTGAAGACGTGCCGGCGGATCCAGGCGTGCATCGCGATCGCGGCAGCGGAAGCGGCGTTGATGGACCGGGTGGAACCGAACTGCTCGATCGACAAGGTGTCCACGGCGGCGTCATGGACCTCCGGCGTCAGGCCGGGGCCCTCCTGGCCGAACACCAGCACGCAGTCCCGGGGCAGTTCGTAGGTTTCCAGCGGAACAGAATCGGGGAAAATGTCGATCCCGATGATGGCCAGCCCCTCCCCCTGCGCCCAGCTGACGAATTCGGCCACGCTGGGGTGGTGGCGGACGTGCTGGTAACGGTCGGTGACCATGGCGCCGCGGCGGTTCCACCGGCGTCGGCCGATGATGTGGACTTCCTTGGCCAGGAACGCGTTGGCGGTGCGCACGACCGTGCCGATGTTCATGTCGTGCTGCCAGTTCTCAATCGCGATGTGGAAGGTGTGGCGCCGCGAGTCCAGCTCCGCGACGATCGCCTCGTGCTTCCAATAACGGTACTTGTCCACCACGTTGCGCCGGTCACCGTCCGCCAGCAGGTCGGGGTCCCAGTGCTCACCCTCCGGCCACGGCCCCTGCCAGGGGCCGACGCCGACCTCCGCCTGCGGCTCCGCGCCGCCGTCCGCGGCGGTTTCCATTCCGGTCTCAGTGCGGGTGGACGGTTCGCGGTGGGTCTCGGGCTCAGTCACGAGTCAACAGTAGACTGGGAGCTGTTGCGGCACACTATCGGCGGAGGGCACCATGGCGGACCAGCAAGACCACGGGACAGAGCAACGGACAGACGCCGACGACGTGCGCTCCTCATCCTCGGTGTACCGCAGCGGCCAGGAGATCGAGTGCTGGCTGACGGACATGGACGGCGTACTGGTGCACGAGAACCAGCCGATCCCGGGCGCCTCCGAGCTCATCCAGCGCTGGGTGGACACGTCCAGGCGCTTCCTGGTCCTGACGAACAACTCCATCTTCACGCCGCGGGACCTCGCCGCCCGGCTCAAGAGCTCGGGACTGGAAATCCCGGAAGAGAATATCTGGACGTCCGCGCTGGCGACGGCCCAGTTCCTCAAGGACCAGGTGCGCGGCTCCGAGTCCGGCAACCGCGCCTACACCATCGGCGAGGCGGGACTGACGACGGCGTTGCATGAGGCAGGCTTCATCCTCACCGACCAGGACCCCGACTTTGTGGTGCTCGGCGAAACCCGCACCTATTCCTTCGAGGCCATAACCATGGCCATCCGGCTGATCCTGGGCGGTGCCCGCTTCATCGCCACCAACCCGGACGCCACGGGCCCCTCCAAGGACGGCCCGATGCCGGCCACCGGTGCAATCGCCGCGCTGATCACCAAGGCAACCGGCCGGGAGCCCTACATTGTGGGCAAGCCCAACCCGATGATGTTCCGCTCAGCAATGAACCAAATCGATGCGCATTCGGAGACCACGGCCATGATCGGGGACCGGATGGACACCGACATCATCGCCGGGATGGAGGCAGGGCTGCACACGGTGCTGGTGCTTAGCGGCATCACGCACAAGGACGATATCGCCGCTTATCCGTTCCGGCCCAACCAGATCCTGAACTCCGTGGCGGACCTGAAAAACCAGATCTAAAGAACCAGGTCTAAGCACCAGATCTAAGAACGGGCTCCGGAGCACCGGCCCGGACAGGCAGCACCGCCCGCGGCCGCCCGGACCGCACCAGCAGCGCCGTCCGCTGCTAGAACGCGGTCTTCCTGCCCCCGCCCGAAGGCAGCGGGAGAAACTCGTCCTGGAGGTCCTCCACCAGGACGCGGTAGATGCCCGGGTTCCATTGCGGGCTGGCGTGCGCCGGCCGCGCGCCGTCGGTCTGCAGCGAGTCGGAGACCATGTTCGCCTTGAACCGCAGCATCCAGGTGTCCCGGGCCGTTTCGTAGCTCACGGTCTGGTCCTTTGGATTGCCGATGAAGGCCATCTTGGCGTCCCCGAGCTTGCCGACGAACCGGTTCAAGTCGAAATGGTAGATGTAGGCCGACTCGGTCTGGATCAGCACATTCGACGGGGCGATCGGCGAGAGCTGCTCCAGGGTCTGGTCCAGGATCTGGCCCCAGCTGCGTTCGTGCTTGTTGAGCACCCGTTCGCCGAGTTCGTAGCCCCCGCGCAGCACTGTCGGGAAACGGACGCCGCTCTCGTACAGGAACACCACTCCCTCGAACCAGCTCTGATCCAGGACGTCGCTCCTGCTGGATGGACTTGAGTCGAGCAGAATGAACGCCACTTTAACCCCGTGCAGTTCCAGCAGCCTGGCCGCAACCTGCACGGCCACCATGCCGCCGAAGCTGTGGCCGTAGAAGTAGAGGGTGTCGAGCTGGTGCGCGCGGACGTGTTCGATCACGGCGATCACGATCTTGTCGATTTCGAGGCCCTGGTTGGAGTAGCCGACGGCGGCCAGCTGGCCCCGCTTTGTCAGTCCGCCGCGCAGTGAGTTCAGGATCCACTGCGCCTCCTCCCAGCTCGTCTTGTACCCGGGGAAAAGGAACCAGCTGGCACGGGGAAAGTAGAGCTCGGCGTCTTCGTCGGGGACGACGAGGATCTTGTTGACCCGGCGTTCGGCCTGCACACGCCGGGTGAAGAGCATGTCCGCGGCGAGTACGGAGGCGGCGCCGGCTCCGGCGAGGAAGTTCCGGCGGGAGAACCGTTCCAGCTCCGCGGCGTGCCGGAGTACGCGGGCAGCCGCGTCTGCGGGTGGGTCCCCGTTTGATTCCGTCTTCCGCGGCACCCCTCTACCGTAACTACTGCTGATGTGCTGCAGTAAATGCGGCGCTCGCGCGGCTCCGGGCTAGGCCGTCTCGGTTTCGCGGCCGGATTCTCGCAGTGTCATCTCCACGCTGATGTCCTCGTACTGGGCCAGGAGCTCCGAGGGCTGTACAGCGCCCGGGTCATCGAGCCTGCCGAATACCAAATCACTCGCGGCCAGTAGTTCGTCGTCGGAGAAGCGGGCCAGCGGACGCGTCCCGGAAGGATCTACCGAGGCCGCGAACTCTCCGGGCAGCTCGACGGTCTGGAACACGCGGCCAAAGTCATCGGCAAAGATCTGCAGGTCCAGTGAAACACCGGCAGGGGCAGGCATCGCCCCGGCCGCCTCCAGCTCGGCTGAGTTGCCATCGATGAAGTTCAAATCGTGGCGAAGTCCAGCCAGGGCGGAGGATTCGACGAACACCGCGGAAGCGAGATCTACACGGATGTGAGAGCTAAGGCCGGCTCGGCGGATGCGCTGGATCAGCTGTATCAAGACCGCGCGCGAGCAACGGTTGAGGCTTCCCCGGACATCAATCCGGACGACATCCGAGAGGGCGTCGAGCTTGATTTGGGCGTTAAGAGATTGGTCCATAGGAACTCCAAATAATGGTGTCTATGGCCGACGGCTCAACCTTGACCAGCGTAACCGCCCGACGGTGGTGGCACAAGTCATCGGAGACTATCCGGCCGTGTGCCGTCCCGGTTCCTGGAAGTGCGTGCGGGGCGCCATTCCGCCGACAGTTTCGACCAGTGACGTGGCAATATCCCGCAGTTTCACGTTGCCGTTGCTGGACGCCTCGGTGAGAATCCGGACCGCCGCCTCCTGGCTGCACCGGTTCTGGGCCATCACGATACCCACGGCCGTGTCGATCACCGTCCGCGACTCCAACGTCGCCCGCAGGTTGGTGGCGCTGTCGGTATGCAGCGAGAAACGGACGGCCAGCCGGAGCGCCCGGGAGATCTGCCGGGTGAAGTACCGCGCCCGAGCCGCCATTTCCCCATCAAACTTGTGCGGCGCGTCCGAATACAGGTTCAGCGCAGCCTGCGCTTCTCCCTGAAGGTGGAAGGGCACGGACAGCACGGACCGCAGACCGTGCGAGGCCACCGCGCTGGCATAGTCAGGTCCCCAGCGGTTCTCTTCCAGAAGGTCGGGAACGTAAACCTCGCGTTCCTCCTGCGCGGCCGTCAGGCACGGCCCCTGCGACAGCCGGTACTGGATCTCGTCCACCTCCCGCGCGTCATCGCTGCTCCACCCGATGGTCACCGCTTTCCGGTCCCGCAGCAGAGTGATTCCGCACAGCGCGTCGTCGCCCTCACCGGCTACCTGATGCGCGGAAAAACGAGCGAGGTCGTTGAGGAACTCTTCAAAGTCGGTGCTGTCGAGGATGAGGTTCTGAACCTGGTCGACAGTGCTGATGGGTGCCGGACTCAGGTCTTCCTGGGGCGGGAGCATAGCGCATTTCTCCAACTACGGGTGCGAGACGCCGACGGGCGTCTGGAAAATCATAAAACGCCACGCAACGGCCGTCCACCGGCGTACGCTCCGGGCGAAACCTAGCTCAGGCCCAGCTCGTCCTTGCCAAAGGCGAAGAGGTAGGGGACGCCGGCTTCGGCTTCGATCTTTTCCTTGGCGCCGGTAGCGCGGTCCACGATCACCGCGACGGCCACAACATTGCCGCCTGCCTTGCGGACACCCTCGACGGCGGCGAGCGCGGAACCGCCGGTGGTGGAGGTGTCCTCCAGTACCAGGACCTTGCGGCCCTCCACCGCGGGGCCCTCGACCTGGCGGCCCATGCCGTAGGACTTCTGCGCCTTGCGGACCACGAACGCGTCCACCGTACGGCCGGCGTCGACGGCGGCGTGCATCACGGCGGTGCCGACGGGGTCTGCTCCCATGGTGAGCCCGCCGGCGCACTCAAAGTCGATTCCGGAGTCGTCCATCAGGGACAGCATGACTTGGCCGACGAGCTTGGAAGCCTCATGGTGCAGTGTGATGCGGCGCAGGTCGATGTAATAGTCGGCCTCGGCGCCGCTGGAGAGGGTGACCTTGCCGCGGACCACGGCGAGCTCCTTAATCAGTTCCAGGAGGCGGGCGCGGGCGGCAGCGGCGTCGGCTGCAAAGTTCCGGGTGGCAGTCATGGCACCCACTTTAGTGGCTGGGCGCAGTCTCCCCCGCCGAAACCCATCCGTGGCTCCATAACGGCCGTTTTGGTGCCCCAAAAGGGCCGATACGGAGCGCTCGACGGCGAAGGAAGGCTAAGGCTGCGGCTGCGGCCGGGCTGCAGGGCGCCGGGCGAACCCTGGGGCGTGCTCCGGCCGCGGCCCGAAGCCGATCAGCCTCGGCATGATGCGGCGGACCGCCGGGACCCGCCGGGCCACGAACAGCACCGCACCGGGAATCTTTGTCCGTTTGCCGGCCATGACCGGGCCAAAGACCGTCCGGTGCATGAGCCGCTGGGCGGTCTGCACGACGACGGTGGGCGGGCGCCGCCGTCGTTCGACCTTCCTGAGGTCGGCCGAAGTGACCCGGCCCCGGAGCAGAGCGGGTGCGAGGAGGTCTGCCGTTGCGACGGCGTCCTGGATGGCGAGATTGATGCCGACGCCGCCGGCCGGGGACATCGCATGGGCGGCGTCCCCGATGCACAGTAGGCCGTTGATGTGCCAAGAATGCAGCCGGTCAAGGCGCACGTCAAGCCAGTGCAAGTCGTCCAGGGCGCGGATGGCGTCAACGCGGTCGGCGAGGTCGGGGCGGAGTGCAGCGATCCGCCGTCGAAAGCCGTCGACGCCCTCTGCCCGGATCCGGGCGTCCGCACCCTTCGGTGCGAGGTAGGCGATCTGGTAGTAGTCGGTGCGGGTCAGGGCAACCAGCGCCTCGCCGGGTCCGAGTGCTGGAATCAGACCCGCGATTTCGCCTGCTTCTTCTGGGTGGCGGGGCAGCCGGAACCACCACGTGTCGAAGGGCACCGGGAAATCCGTCAGCGCCAGGCCGGCAGCGGCGCGCAGCGCGGAATGCCGCCCGTCAGTGGCCACCACCAGCTCCGCGAGCAAGTCAACGGAGGTGCCGTCGGGGCGTTTAACGTGGACGCCGCGGACCCGGCCGCCGTCGCGCACCAGCCCCGTGACGGTGTGGCGCATGAGCAGGGTGAAGCCTGGCTCCTCGGCTGCGGCGGCGGCCAGGAAGTTCAGGAAATCCCATTGCGGCATCATCGCGATGTAGTTGTAGGGCGGCCGCAGCGATTCAAAGTCGCCCAGCGTCACCGGCGGCCCGCCAGGGACCGGCAGCACGACACTCTTCAGGCGGCTTTGCGGCAGCCGGCGGAACTCCTCGCCGAGGCCCAGTTCGTCGATCAGCCGGACCGTAGAGGGGTGGACGGTGTCGCCCCGGAAGTCGCGCAGGAAGTCGGCGTGTTTTTCAAGGACGGTCACTTTGACCCCGGCGCGGGCCAGCAGCAGGCCGAGCATCATGCCTGCCGGCCCGCCGCCCACCACCAGGCAGCCTGTCTTCTCCATGGCCATACGCTACGCCGGTGCGGCGTCCGCCGGGAGGAGTTTTCCGCGCCGGTTTTTCGCCCGCGCCACGGTTTCGCACCGGGGCTGCGGGGATCCGGGGCGCACTCGTCCAGAAGTGCCGCACTTTTCCGGAAACGGGCCGCCCAGGACTGCGGCGCCGGCAACAGTTGGGCATGATTGACAGGGCTGGCTAGGCTGAGTGGCATGCGTGAACTTCAGGCAAAGATCATCGAAGAAATGGGCGTGCAGCCCCGGATCGACCCTGCCGAGGAGGTGCGCAAACGCGTTTCGTTCCTCAAGGAGTACATCAAGGCCAGCCATACCAAGGGCTTCGTCCTCGGCATCTCCGGCGGCCTCGATTCCACCCTGGCGGGTCGGCTGGCGCAGCTTGCCGTCGAGGAGCTCGACGCGGAGGGGGTGGAAGCGAACTTCGTGGCGGTGCGGCTCCCGTACGGCGTGCAGCACGACGAGGACGACGCCCAGGCGGCCCTGAACTTCATCCAGGCCAAGACGGAGTGGACGTTCAACATCGCGGCCGCGGTGGACGGCTTCGAGAATGAGTTCGAAAAGACCACCGGCGACGGCATCTCCGACTTCCATAAGGGCAACACCAAGGCCCGGACCCGCATGACTGCCCAGTACGCCCTGGCCGGCGAACACAACTACCTGGTGATCGGAACGGACCACGGAGCGGAATCGGTCACCGGGTTCTTCACGAAGTACGGCGACGGCGGCGCGGACATCCTTCCGCTGTTCGGGCTGAACAAGCGTCAGAACCGGGCCCTGCTCGCCGAGCTCGGCGCCCCCGCCCGGCTCTGGGAAAAGGTGCCCACGGCCGACCTCCTGGACGACAAGCCCGGGCGCACCGACGAGGAGGAACTTGGCCTGAGCTATGACCAGATCGATGACTACCTTGAGGGCCGCGAGATCGACGAGGCGGCAGCGAAATTGATCGAGCAGAAGTACCTCGTGACCCGGCACAAGCGCACCGTTCCGGTGTCCATTTTTGACACCTGGTGGAAAAGCCCCGGTCCAGAGGAGCCCCGGGCCGGCCTCTGAGCCCGTCCGAATGACGCCGCGGCACTTCGGAACCACTCACCCGTTCACGAGGGGCCAGGCCGACAGCAGTGCCGCGCCCGCGGGGGCACTTTGGGGTGCGAATCCAACCCCGGTCTTGGGGTGCGGCGTGTCCGCGTCAAAATGCCCCCCGGACGGCGGACGGTTCCGGCGCCCGGCCGGCCGGCCGGGTGGCCCCTAAGTTCGGGATCAGTCCCGGACTTCCACCGTCCCCACCATGCCCATGAAGTCGTGCAGGGCGCAGATGTAGTCGAACTCACCGGCCTTTGTGAAGGTCACGGTGTAACTGCTGTGCGGCGGCATAATTCCTGAGTTCAGGTCCCCTCCGCCGTAGTGCGCCGGGTCGCCGGCCGGGGCAGCGAAGTTGGCCGGCTCCTTGCCGAACGTGACGGTGTGCGGTGCGCCCATGCCGTTATTGACGAACGTGACGGACTCCCCCACCCGGACTTCGATCTTCTGCTGGACAAAGCGCATCACCATCGACGTCCCGTTATCCGTTCCGGCGATGACAGTATGCTCGTCGGCAAGGTCCCGGGCGTCGTCCCACTGCCGATAGCCATCCCGCAGGATGGCCCGTTCCTGCTTCTCCGCCTTGCGATCGTACTGCGACTGGCTGAACGGGTAATCGGTTCCCGCCGCCCGGACGTGGACCGTTCCTTTCATGGCCATGCCATGCACCAGGCAGTAGTAGGTGAAGTCCCCTTCATCCGGGAACCCAAGCGTGTACTTCCGGACCTGTGTGAACTCCGTGTCGGAGACGTTCGTCATGATCCCGGAGTTGTAGTACGAGTGCCCGTCGTAGTCCTTTCCGCCCATCTGGGTGATGTTCTCCGGCCGTCCGGGGTCGAAAGGCTGGGTGGACTCCAGGGACTGGCCCGCGGCCAAAAAGGTCACGGTATGGATTTCGGCGGAGTTGGCCCGCCAGATGACCTTATCGCCCGCGTTCACATAGATATTTTCGGGAAGGAAGGACATGCCCTGAATAGCTTGGTCCTGGGACTCGGAGCCAACCTGGACAGTCCATGTTCTGGACGAATTGCCGCCGTCGGCGGTGGCCGCTCCGCCGACGGCGACCGGCAACACCAAGGCAACGGCGAATGCGATGAAGAGGCGCAGCAAGTGCGGCGCGGAATGGATAGGTGTTTGACGAGTCATCAGACTCATTCCTTCTGAACTGGGGCTAGAGCCGGAGAACCGGCTGGGAAGGTGCGTCGCCGCCGCCACTCTCGACGGCGGTTCGCTCCGGCCTGGACAGCGTCCGCCGTGATCTTCTCTCACTCCCAGTCCCCAGCATCAAGGCGGGGAAGTATATTCGCGCCAGACACGCCACCGGACAAGGGGGCAGGCGCTCTGCGCATGCAGCCAAGGCTGCAGTTTTCATCGTGCTCCGCTGCGACCGGTTTGTCGAGGCATTTGGCCTGACTGCTGCGGCCTGGCCTGCGTCTCCGCCTGAGACTCCGGCTCAGGCTCCCTGGAGCTGCAGTGAGATCCGGTGCGCCTCGTCCATCAGCAGCCGTCCCAGTTGCTCGCGCCGGTCCTCACGGAAGCGGGGTTCGATCCCGGTCAGCGACAGCGCCCAGGCCGGGCGGCCGTGCCGGTCGAAAACGGCGGCTCCCATTCCCCAGCTGCCCTCCAGCACCAGGCCCGGGTTGACGGAGTAGCCTGCCTGCCGCGTAGCCTCCAGGTTCGCCCGGACCAGTTCTTCGGTGTGGACCGCGGCAAAGCCGCCGGCATGCTCGGACCAGCCGGCCAGCAGTTCCTCCTGCTCCGCCTCCGGCAGGAACGCCATGATGGCAGTGCCGGCGGAGGCGACGCCCAGCGGAAAGCGGACTCCCTCATGCAGGACGAAGGAGCGGACCGGAAAGCTGCCCTCCTCGCGGAGCAGGCACACTGTCTCGCCGCCGCGTCGGATCGAGAAGAAAGCGCTCTCCCCGGTCTCCTCCGCCAGCCGGCGCAGGCTGGGCCGCGCGACCTCCTCCAGCGGAAAACGGGCCGAAGCCACCGATCCCATGAGCAGGATTTCCGGCCCCAGCACCCAGTTGCCGTTAAGCGGGTCCTGGTCCAGCAGACCCTCGCGCCGCCAGCGAAGTGAGCAGGCGGTAGGCGGTAGGCCGGGTAAGCCCGGATTCACGGACCAGTTCCATGAGGGGACACCCTTCCGGCTTCCGGCCCACAATTCTGAGCAGACCCGCCACACGGCTCACCACTTGGGCCCCTTGGACCGGAACTGAGCTCATCCTTTTCCTCTAATCCTCACCTCGTTGCGCTACTAAGCATCCATAATATGGACAAACAAAAGCATACCGTCCACAGTGTAAAAAGGCTCGGCGGCGCGGAAATCACTGCCATTGACAGTGTTCCACGCCACACTCTAAGCTCCTTCTTCAGGTGCACAGTCCATAAAGTGGATCACGACAGCGGCCCCGGCCGACCGATCGTAATCCGAAAGCTCAATGAGGAGATGCGATGTCAAAGGTGAAATCGGGCGCGGCTGCCGCGCTGCAGGATGTACTGCGGGACGGCATGACGCTCGCCGTCGGCGGCTTCGGCCTCAGCGGCATCCCGGCGGACCTGATCGAGGCCGTGCGCGACTCCGGGGTCAAGGACCTCACCGTGGTGTCAAACAATATGGGCATCGACGGGAAGGGTCTGGGCGTGCTGATCGAAGCCGGCCAGGTCCGCAAGGTAATCGCTTCCTATGTCGGTGAAAACAAGCTGTTTGCAGAGCAGTACCTGGCCGGCAAACTCGAGGTTGAGTTCACCCCGCAGGGAACCCTCGCCGAGCGTCTCCGCGCCGGCGGCGCCGGCATCCCGGCCTTCTACACCAAGACCGGTGTCGGGACCCTCGTCGCCGAAGGCAAGCCGCTCGCGGAGTTCGACGGCGAAACCTACGTCCAGGAACGGGCCATCAAGGCCGACGTTTCGCTGGTCCACGCCCACACCGCCGACACCGACGGCAACCTGATCTACCGCTACACCGCCCAGAACTTCAACCCCGTCGTCGCCACCGCAGGCGCCGTCACGGTGGCCGAAGCCGAAGTCATCGTGGAGCCCGGCACACTCGACCCCAACCACATCGTCACCCCCGGCGTCTTCGTCCAGCGCCTGGTCCAGGCCAGCGACCGGGTCAAGGACATCGAACAGCGCACCGTGCGCCCGCGCGGCGAGACCGCCGACACAGCATCCGCCGTCGCCGTCTAATCACCCCCAAAGCGCTGCCCGACACACTTTTAGGAGAACCACCATGGCTTGGACCCGGAACGAAATGGCCGCAATCGCGGCGGAAGAACTCAACGACGGCGATTACGTGAATCTCGGCATCGGCATTCCCACGCTGGTTGCCAACAACCTGCGTGAGGGCGTCCGCGTCGTGCTGCAGAGCGAGAACGGCCTGCTCGGCATGGGGCCGTTCCCGTACGAGGGCGAGGAGGACGCCGATCTGATTAACGCCGGCAAGCAGACCGTCACCGTCCTGCCCGGCGGCAGCATCTTCGATTCCACAACCTCCTTCGGCATGATCCGCGGCGGCCACGTCAAAGTCGCCATCCTGGGCGCCATGCAGGTCTCCGGCGCCGGCGACCTCGCCAACTGGACCATCCCCGGCAAGATGGTCAAAGGTATGGGCGGCGCCATGGATCTGGTCGCCGGCACCCCGCGCGTCGTGGTTCTCACTGAACACAACGCCAAGGACGGCACCGCCAAGATCGTCAAGGAATGCACCCTCCCGCTCACCGGGCTCAGCTGCGTCGACCGCATCATCAGCGACCTCGCCGTGTTTGACCTGGTAAAGGTCGACGGCGGGCGCCGGCTCACCCTCACCCGGCTCGCTCCCGGCGTCACTGTCGAGGAGATCCGCGAAAAGACGGAAGCGGAGTTCGACGTCGATCCCTCCCTCGCCGAAACCGCCGCCACAGCGTCCACTCCCCTCGAAGGAGCAACAGCATGAGCCTCAAGGACCAGTTCGGCAAGGACGTCCTGCTCACCGGCTGGGGGCACAGCCGGTTCGGCAAGCTCACCGACGAGACCCTCGAGTCGCTGATTGTGCAGGTCGCTACCGAGGCGATCGGCAACGCCGGGATCGAACCGGGCCAGATCGACGAGATCTACGTCGGCCAGTTCAACTCCGGCATGATGCCGCTGGCCTTCCCGTCCTCGCTGGCGCTGCAGGTCTCGGAGCAGCTCGCCAACGTGCCATCGACCCGGGTCGAAAACGCCTGCGCCTCCGGTTCTGCGGCGTTCCAGCAGGGCACCAAGTCCCTGCTGGCCGGGACCGCCCGGACCGTCCTCGTCATCGGCGCCGAGAAGATGACCCACGCCGGGGCCGACGTCGTGGGTGCGGCCCTGCTCGGCGCGGACTACGACATGGCAGGCAAGCCCTCCAGCACCGGCTTCACCGGCCTTTTCGCCGAGGTCGCGAAGCATTATGAGAAGCGCTACGGCGCTGGCGCAGGGAATCTGTCCGATGTGCTCGGCAGCATCGCCGCGAAGAACCACCGCAACGGCGTCGACAACCCCTACGCCCAGCTCCGGAAGGACCTCGGCGAGGAGTTCTGCCAGACCGTCTCGGACAAGAACCCGATGGTCGCGGATCCGCTGCGCCGCACCGACTGCTCCCCCGTCTCCGACGGCGCCGCCGCCGTCGTGCTCAGCCTCGCCCCCACCGGAGGCGCCACCGCGCCGGTCCGGCTGGCCGGCTTCGGCCAGGCCAACGATTTCTTCCCCGCCGACCGTCGGGACCCCACCGCCTTCGCCGCGACCCGCGTCTCCTGGCAGCGCGCCCTGGGTATGGCCGGCGTCGGACTGGAGGATCTGGACTTCGCCGAGGTACACGACTGCTTCACCATCGCCGAACTGCTGATGTACGAGGCCATCGGCCTGACTGAACCGGGCCAAGGCGCCCGCGCCATCAAGGAAGGCTGGGTCTTCAAGGACGGCAAGCTGCCGGTCAACGTTTCCGGCGGGCTCAAGGCCAAGGGCCACCCGGTGGGCGCCACCGGCGTCTCCCAGCACGTCATCGCCGCCATGCAGCTCACCGGCACGGCCGGCGACATGCAACTGGCCACAGCGCGCCGGGCCGCGGTGCAGAACATGGGCGGCGTCGGCATCGCGAACTATGTCAGCGTGCTTGAAGCCGTCTGAGTGCCCGCCCGTGGAGCCGGTGCTTCAGGGCCACCGGGGGCTCAGGACTAGACTCGGTTCGACCCCATCCAGCCCCACGCGAGGAGCCCCCATGCGCGCCACCATCATCCACGGCCCCGGTGATATCCGGGTCGAAGACCGCGACTACCCCACCATCTTGCAGCCCACGGACGCCGTTGTGAAGGTCACCGCCTCCTGCGTCTGCGGCTCCGACCTCTGGCCCTACCGCGGGGTGCGGCCCACCCATGAGCCGCGCGCAATCGGGCACGAGTTCATCGGCCTGGTCGAAAGTATCGGCGACGCCGTTACGGACCTTGCGGTGGGCGATCTGGTGATCGCGCCGTTCGTCGTCAGCTGTGGAAACTGCCCGCAGTGCCTCACGGCGTCACCGTCGCCTGCGACCACCTGGCCGGCTGGGGCGGCAAGGACGACACCGGACTGCCGATCGAGGGCGGTCAGGGCCAGGCGGTCCGAGTGCCGCTGGCGGACGCGACCCTGGTTAAGGTGCCGGGCGTGACCGAGCCTGACGACGCGCTGCGCGCCAGCCTGTTGACCCTCTCCGATGTCATGGCCACCGGCCACCACGCCGCCCTTGCTGCGAAAGTAGGTCCCGGCCGGACCGTCGTCGTGGTGGGCGACGGCGCCGTCGGCCTGTGCGGTGTCCTGGCCGCCAAGCGGCTGGGTGCTGAGCGCATCATCGCCATGTCCCGGCACGCCGACCGGCAGGCCTTCGCGCGGGAGTTTGGCGCGACGGACATTGTGGTCGAACGCGGCGAGGACGGCGTCGCAAAGGTCCGCGAACTGCTCGGCGGGGTCCTGGCCGATTCCGTGCTGGAATGCGTCGGCACCAAGGAGTCCATGGAGCAGGCGCTGCACAGCGTCCGGCCCGGCGGCGCCCTTGGCTTTGTCGGTGTGCCGACCGGCGGGGGCGAAGTTCCCCTTCGCTACCTCTTCGACACCAACATCACCATCGGCGGCGGCATGGCCCCGGCACGCACCTACATTCCGGAACTGCTCGCTGACGTGCTGGACGGCAGCATCAATCCGGGACGGGTCTTCGACGTCGTGATGCCGCTAGAGGAGGCGCCCGAGGCGTACCGGGCGATGGATGAACGGCGCGCCATCAAGGTCCTCCTGACCCCCTAGCCCGGCCGGTCGGCCGACGCCCGCCCACCGCTTCGGGACGCTCTTGCACTGCCGGGACAGCGGGTCTAGCGTGAGGCGCATCAGCACCCGCAGCCGTCAAGGAGCCGTCATGGCCAGGTTTGTGCAGATCATCGAATTCCAGTCCTCCCGCCCCGAGGAAATCGAAGCGCTCGGCAGACCCTCCCGGGCGGAGGGAGGAACCCCGCCGACCTTCCGGCGGCTTGTAGCCACCGCGGACCGCGACCGGCCGGGGACGTACCTCACCATCGTCGAATTCGACTCCTATGACTCGGCGATGGAGAATTCCAGCCGTCCGGAGACTTCCGAATTCGCGGCCCGGATGGCGGCGCTGTGCGACTCCCCTCCGGTGTTCCGCAACCTGGACGTCCTATGGGAGGACGCCGGCGACACAGCGACCGCCTAGGCGGTCGCCATGCACACCGAACAAGACCACTCCGCGCCTGCCGGCGGAGGGAAGGACAGTTCTGAGCCGGACACCCACCTGACCGGCGGCGACGGCGTGGACGGTTTCATTCTGGACTTGGCCCAGGCCGGTTCCGCACCGCTCCGCCTGGTCGGCGGCAAGGCGCTGAATCTCGGCAAGCTCACCGCCGCTGGCCTTCCGGTGCCGGCTGGCTTCTGCCTGACCACGGACGCCTACCGGTTGTCAGCTCCAACCGGCCTGCAGGCACTTGCCGCCCGCCTCGACGGCGTTACAGCAGGGGCGTCCGACGGCGGCACCTTCGACGTCGGCGCTTCCGACGCCGGGGCCACTGCAGCGGAGCTCGACGGACTGCCGGCCCGGGCGCGTGCGCTGATCGGCGCAGCCGCTGTCCCGCCAGCCGTCGAAGCCGCACTGCGGTCCGCCTACGCCGCCCTCGGGGCGGAGCCGGCGGTTGCCGTCCGGTCTTCCGCCACCGCGGAGGACCTGCCCTTCGCCAGCTTCGCAGGCCAGCAGGACTCCTACCTGGACATCACAGGCGCCGACGCGGTTGTGGACGCCGTCAGACGTTGCTGGGCCTCGCTCTGGAGTGACCGGGCGGTGGCGTACCGCTCCGCCAACGGCGTCAGCCACCGGGACGTGGGGCTCGCCGTCATCGTGCAGGTCATGGTGGATGCCGCTACCGCGGGCGTGATGTTTACCGCCAACCCGGTCACTGGCACGCGGACCGAGACCGTGGTCAACGCCAGCCCCGGGGCAGGACAGGCGGTGGTCTCGGGCGCGGTGAATCCGGACCAGTTCACCCTCGCCACGGCGTCGGCCGCGGTCCTGCGCCGGGTGCCGGGCGACGATGACCCGGAGCGGTGGTGGAGCCTCGACGACCCTGAGCTCGCCCGCTTGACCCGGCTGGGCGACGCCGCGCAGCGCCTCTTCGGCACGCCGCAGGACGTGGAGTGGGTGCTCGACGCTTCGGACAAGGTCTGGCTGACTCAATCCCGGCCAATCACCTCGCTGTATCCGCTGGAGGATCCGTTCTCTCCCGGGACGCCCGCTATCGGCGGTGACCCAGACGGTGACCCAGACGGAGGCAAAGGGACGCGGGTCTACCTGTGCGGGACGCTGCTGCAGGGACTTACCCGCCCGATCACGCCGATGGGGCTCGTGGCCCTGAGCAAGGCACGGAATGACAAGGGACCGTGGCAGTACGCGAACCCGGGGCTGCGCATGTTCGTAGACCTGACGGCAATGACGCAGAACAAATGGGGGCGCCGCTACCTGACACAGATGCTCCCGCTCGCTGACGGCAGATCAGCCGCCCTCGTCCCGGAGCTGCTGGCTGATCCAAGGTTCGCGGTCCGGAAGCACACCCACACAATCCCCGGAGCGACGCCCCACAAGCCCCGGCTCCGGAAGCCCGGCAAGGAGGCCGCCGCCAGCCTGCGCATGGTTCTGGGTCTGATCCCGGCGATGCTCGGCGCCGCGCTCCGTCCGGAAGCGGAACTTCGCCGCGCTGAGGCCTACGGGCAGCGGCTGGAAGCGGATTTGGTACTACCCGAACCGGCCACCGCTCGGCAGCGCCTCGACTACTCAGAGCGGCTCCTGCGACGGACGATCGACGGGCTGATCCAGGCCACCCTGCCCGGCCCCTCCGTCGGCTACATTATGCTGGCCGTCGCCCGGCGCTTGCTGCGTGGCATTGCCGCGCCGCGGGAACTGGAAGCCGTGCTGCGCGGCCTGCCCCACAACGTGACCACAGAGATGGATTTGGAGCTCTGGCACCTGGCGGTGGACATCGGCGCCGACCAGGCCTCACGGGACGCCTTTCTGGCGCGGGAACCGGCCGACCTCGCGGCAGCCTACCGGGCCGGCCTGTTGCCTGCCGTCGGCCAGGAGGGAGTGCAAGCCTTCCTGGCCCGGTACGGCCACCGCGCGGTGGCGGAGATCGACCTCGGCATGCCGCGCTGGTCCGAGCAGCCTGACCACATCCTGGGCATGATCACCAACTACCTGCGCGTGGAGGACCCGGAACAGGCTCCGGAGCAACAGTTCCGCCGGGCAGCGGAACACGCGGAGGAACGGATCCGCAGTCTGGTGGCCCAGGCCGGCACCCGCGGCCGGTGGCGCGCCAGAGCACTCGAACTGTGCCTGCGGCGGGTCCGGCAGCTGTCCGGCCTGCGCGAGCTGCCCAAGTTCCACATCGTGACGATTCTGGGCGAAATGCACCGCCAACTGCTGCTCGTCGGCGCCGAGCTGGTGCGTGCCGGCGTCATCGTCGACGCCGAAGATGTGTTCTTCCTGGACTTCGATGAGCTCCGCGTGGCACTGCGGGGAGCCCGGATGCACCCCCTCGTCGCCAGCCGCCGGCGGTTGTACGACGTCGAACTCCGCCGCCGCCACATCCCGCGCGTGCTGCTCTCCGACGGGACCGACCTGGAAGCAGCCGTGATGGCGAAGGCGCCACCGTACGGCGCCCTGAGCGGCACCCCCGCCTCGGCTGGCACCGCAACAGGGAGGGTCAGGGTAATCACGGACCCGGTGGGGGCGCGGCTTGAGCCAGGCGAGATCCTGGTGGCCCCCTCCACGGACCCCGGCTGGACCCCGCTTTTCCTGACAGCGGGTGCCTTGGTCATGGAGATGGGCGGCGTCATCTCGCACGGGGCAGTCGTCGCCCGCGAGTACGGCATCCCGGCGGTGGTGGGGGTGCCTGATGCGACCACCCGGCTGCGCACCGGCCAGAGCGTCACTGTCGACGGCGCGGCCGGCACCGTCCGCGAGCTGCCGGACTAAGAGCCCGCCAAGCTACAAACCGCCGTCCGGGCTGGCCGACGCGCCGGGCGTTATCTTTAGTCCATGGTGTCAACAGGCCGCGCGGTCCCCGGCGCACCCGAACCGGACCCGGAAGTTTTCGGGTCAGGGCTCATCGACGTTGCTGCCCGGCTGGATGCCGCAATAGCCACTGCGGACTGGTTCGCGCTGCCGGCGGGCGCGGTCCGCGGTGAGTTCCAAGCACCCAGCGGGGCCCTGGCCACGCTGAGCATGGGTAATCCGGGCAATCCGCCGGTTTTGCTGGTCCCGGGCGCCACCGGGTCCAAAGAAGACTTTGCGCTCATGCTGCCCCAGCTTGCGGCCGCCGGCTACTTTGTCCTCAGCTGCGATATCGCCGGCCAGTATGAATCGGCCGGTGCCGGCCCGGAGCACCTCGTCCCGCCGCGGGAACACTACGGCTACCAGCTGTTCACCGGGGACCTAATCGCTTTGCTTGAGGCCGGCACTGGTCCCGCGCACGTGGTTGGGTACTCGTTTGCCGCCATCGTCGCCCAGTTGGCCTTCGTGCAGCGGCCCGAGCTGTTCCGCAGCCTGACTCTGCTCAGTTGCCCGCCCCACTCGGGCAACTGTTTCCGCGGCGTACAGCGGATCGGGCGGTTTAGCGCTCTGGCGAGCCCCAGGGTCGGTGCGGCGCTGATGATTTGGGGCATCCGCAGCAATCTCGTCCGCGTCGCCCCCTCCCGGATCCGTTTCGTAAGGTCGCGCTTCCGCCTCACCCGCCGGGCTTCGGTGCGCGACATCTTCGGTCTGATGCAGCACGTTCCGGACCTGCGTCCGGAGCTGGCCGCTGCGACCCTGCCGAAGTTTGTCGCCGTCGGGGAACACGACCTCTGGCCGCTGGCGTTGCACCGCCGCTTCGCGCAGGCAATCGGCGCGAAAATCGCGGTCTACCGCGGCGGCCACAGCCCAAGTGAAACGTCGCCGCACCAGATGAGCCGGGATCTGATAGCCCTCTACGCCGAGGCCGGTTGAGAGAAGGACGGGGCCGGGGGCCCGGGCGCCGGTCGGGCGGGGATTCCGGAGGAGCTGGCGCCGGAAGTTAGCGACCCGAAGGACCCGCTTCGGCCGTCACGGGAAATTAAGCCAGCACTCAGACCCTTGCACCCGGGCGCCGCGCCCCGTACGTTGGGGGCAGCGGAAGAATGTCTCCGCAGCCGTTGGCCTTGCATGGCCGCCGGAGATCAGCAGCGTTTCAGAAGGATAAAGCATGGCTACAGGCACAGTTAAATGGTTCAACGCCGAAAAGGGTTTTGGCTTCATTGCCCCGGATGACGGGTCAGCCGACGTTTTCGCCCACTACTCGGCAATCGCCAGCAGCGGCTACCGCTCGCTGGACGAGAACCAGAAGGTCGAGTTCGACGTCACCCAGGGTCCGAAGGGCCCGCAGGCCGAGAACATCCGTCCGCTCTAAACTTTCAGGAATGGCCCGCACCGCCGGGCCGTAACTCCTAGAAAACACCGCAGCCCCTCCGGAGTACGTATCCGGAGGGGCTGTTGTGTTCCTAGCCGACGTGGACCCAGGGCCGTCGGGTAACGTCGGGTTCGGCTTCGCGCAGCACCTCGCGGGTGACCGGCGCGATTTCCCCTTCGCCGAACGCGAGGAAGCGCAGCAGGTTGGTGACCGGGTTTCCCTCGGTCCAGCGGAAGTAGATGTGCGGCATTAGACCGGTCACGTCCCGGATGTGCAGCAGCACCGAGGCGATCGTGTTGGGGACCACGGGGCCGTGCACTTCCAGGATCCGGTATCCGTGCCGCATGATGCCCCTAACCTCGAGTTCGGTCTCGAAGTCGGAGGAATCGTCCACGATCACTTCGAGGAAGACGGCACGGTAGTCCAGCGGAAGGTGGCTGACTTCGATGGCTGAGTCGAGTTTTTGCCGGTATGCCTCTGCGCTGAGGCGCAGCGGTTCGTGGGCGACGATCTGCAGCGGACCTTCCAGTTCATCGGACATAAACTCCAGCGCCTGCCGGTCCAGGTGGACGTGGGTGGCGTGCAGTTCGAAGGAGCGCCCGGCGCGGGAAAGCAGGGAGATCACGATGATGCCGAGGATGAAGATCGATGCGATCCGGATGCCTTCGGGGCGTTCAATGATGTTTGCCACGGTGGTGTAAATAAAAACAACGGCAACGATGCCGAAGCCCACCGTCCGCTTACCTTGCCGCTGCCTGCGGGCCGACAGGGTCACGGCGACTGCCGCGGAAGTCATCAGCACCAGCACGCCGGTGGCGTAAGCACCGCCCTGCGCGTCGACGTCGGCGTCGAAGATCCACGTGATGAGGAAACCGATGAGGGTGAAGACCAGGACGAGGGGACGGACAGCCCTCGCCCAGCCGGGGGCCATCCCGTAGCGGGGCAGGTACCGCGGTACGAGGTTGAGCAGCCCGGCCATGGCGGAGGCGCCGGCGAACCAGAGGATCGCGATGGTGGAGAGGTCATAGACGGTGCCGAAGCCCACGCCTAGCTGCTCGTGCGCCAGGAAGGCCAACGCGCGGCCGTTGGCCTGGCCGCCGGGCTGGAACTCGCGCTCCGGAATCAGCACCACCGTGGTGAAGCTGCTAACTATCAGGAACGTGCTCATGATGAGCGCTGCGGTGGTCAGCAGCCTGCGGGCGCCCCGGATCCGGCCGGCCGGGAAATCTTCGGTGTCGTCAGCATGGCCCTTGATCTGCGGCATCACGGCGACCCCGGTCTCGAACCCGGACAGGCCGAGGGCAAGTTTGGGGAACACCAGCAGCGCGAAGCCGACGGCCAGGAGCGGATTCCCGTGTGAGGTAGAGATCGCCTGCCACCAGTTGCCCACAGCAAGCGGATGCGTCAACACCTCCCAGAGAGACACGCCGACGACCACGACGTTCAGACCCAGGTAGAGTCCCACAATCACGACGGCGACGCCGATCGCTTCCTTGAAGCCCCGAAGGAACACGGCCGCGAGCATAGCGAGCAGGATCAAGGTGATGGGGACGTTCTGACCCTGCAGCCAGCTAGGCGCTACCGGATTCTGGATAAGGTGCGCGGTTGCGTCAGCGGCCGACAGTGTCATAGTGATCGTGAAGTCTGTCGCTGCGAACCCGAGCAGGACCAGGACGAAGAGCTTGCCGCCCCACCGTGGCATCAATCGTTCCAGCATGGCAATGGATCCTTCACCGCGGTGGCTCTCGCCGGCAACACGGCGGTAGACCGGCAGTGCGCCAAGTAAGGTGATGGCCACCAGCACCAGCGTGGCGAGCGGCGAGATCACCCCGGCCGCGAGCGCGGCGATTGCGGGCTGGTAGCCGAGGGTGGAGAAGTAGTCGACGCCGGTCAGGCACATGACCTGCCACCACGAGTGTTTCTTTTCGTGCTCGGTAGGCACCCCGCCCGGACCCTGATGTGCGCCTTTGCTGTCCTGCAGCCCGACGAGCAGCCACTTCCGCAGCACGGTCCTGCGGCCGGGGCGCGGTGCCGACGGATCGGCCGGCGGCCTGCTCAGCGTTGTCATGGTGTCCCTTCCTCCCGGCGCCTCCCTAAAGGGCGGACGCCGCTTGCTGTCCTCACTTGCGAAGCTAGCAGCGGGCTTTGCGCCGCCCATTACCGGGGCAGGGATATTGATGAATCCTTGACGCCACCCGCCCCAGCTGGACTCCTGAAGGGATGGAAGAATGACTGCATGGCACGTGGAACGCTCCGCATCTTCCTGGGTGCGGCCCCGGGAGTGGGCAAAACCTACGCCATGCTCCGGGAGGGCCACCGGCTCCGGTCCGCCGGTGAGGACGTGGTCGTCGCGGTGGCCCGTGACCGCGGCCGCCGGGACACCCGGAAAATGCTTGAGGGCCTCGAAGTGATCGAAACCAGGCGGTTGCCCCTGGGCCCGGTGGAGGTGGAGGAACTCGATCTGCCCGCGGTGCTCCAGCGGGCGCCAGCGACCGCGCTCGTCGATGAATACGCCCACACCAACGCCCCGGGAAGCCGGAACCAGTTCCGCTGGCAGGACGTCGACGAATTACTGGCCGCCGGCATCAACGTGTTCTCCACGCTGGACATCCAGCAGCTCGCCTCCCTGACCGACGTCGTCAGCGCGATCACCAGGGGCCGGCCGGCCGAAACCGTCCCCGACGAAATCGTCAGGCGGGCCGACCTGCTGCAACTCGTGGACCTCTCCCCGGAGCTTCTGCGGCTTCGGCTCGCGGCCGGAAAGATCGTGCCGGCCGACAGGATCGATGCGGCACTTTCCGACTTCTTTCGCCCCGGCAACCTCGCGGCCCTCCGGGAGCTTGCCCTGTTGTGGCTGGCGGACCGGGTGGATGAAGGCATGGCCAGTTACCGGGCAGGCAACCGGATCGACGCCAGCTGGCCCACACGGGAGCGCGTCGTCGTCGGCCTGTCCGGCGGCCCTGAAGGCGCAGGGCTGATCCGTCGCGGCGCGCGGTTGCTCCACCGTGCCAGCGGCGCCGATCTGCTCACCGTCCATGTCATCTCCGCGGAAGGCGCGGCCGCGGAGTCGCCGCAGGTTTTGGAAGCACAGCGGAAGCTGGTCCAGGACCTGGGTGGAAGCTTCCACGTCGTCACCGGGGATGACCCGGCGGCGGCCCTACTGGATTTTGCGCGCAGCGTCAATGCCACCCAGCTGGTACTCGGCGTTTCCCGCGCCGGTTTAGCGGCACGGATGCTAGCCCTCTTGCGGGGCGGGGACACTACCGCGCGGGTGCTTCGCGGTTCTGGCGGTATTGATGTCCATCTGGTCCCGCAGGAGGGCCAGCAGCACGGCCGTCGGCCGAGACGGGAGTGGGACCTGGGCCGGCGGAGGGTCCGTGCCGGGTTCGGGCTGGCCCTCACCGTGCCGATGCTGCTCCAGCTGCTGCTGGGACTCAATCCGGACCCGAACCTGGCCACCTCCATGCTGGTCCTGCTCACAGGCTCCGTGGCGGTGGCACTGGTCGGCGGGCTCTGGCCCGCGGTTCTCGCCGCGCTGTGGAGCAGTGTGCTCGTGAACTACTTCTCCACACCCCCAATCGGCAACCTGACCATCAGCGACGCCCAGAATGTCCTCGCCCTGCTGGTATTCGCCGGCGTGTCAGGCACTGTCGCCGTCGTCGTCGACCGCTCCGCGCGGCGGTCCAAGGAGGCGGCCCGCGCGCGGGCGGAGGCCACCGCCCTGGCCCAGCTGGCACGCGGCGCCCCAGGCACGGAAGACACGGTCACGGGCCTGCTGGAACAAGCGCTGGATGTCTTCCAGGTCCGCGGCGCCGCGCTGTTCGGCCTCGTCCCCGGCAGTGACGCCCCCGGTCCGGGCGCCGCGGAACCGTCGGGCGCCGTCCCGCCGGCGGTAAGGGAGCGGTGGCGGCAGCTTGCCGGCGCAGGGGAGCTCTCACCAGCCGCCGGGCCGGACAGCGGGGTGCCGGCTGCCCCGAGCGGGGACAACGTCGAACAGATCAACGCCACCACGCGTCTGGTCCTGTCCGGGCGGGTGCTGGCAGCAAGCGACCGCCGCCTGCTCGGCGCCTTCGGCGTGCATCTGCTGGCTCAACTGGAAAACCAGCAGCTGCTGGCCAGCCGAAGCCAGCTCCGGCGCCTGGCCGAGAGTAACTCCATGCGCACCTCGCTGCTGCGGGCTGTCTCCCACGACCTGCGCACTCCCCTGGCCGGTATCAAACTGGCGGTAGGAGGCCTCCGCCAGGCCGGAGTCCGCTACACCAAGGAAGAGGAACAAGAACTGCTGGAAACCATTGAGGAGTGCTCCGACCGGCTGGACGGCCTGGTGGCGAACCTGCTGGACATGTCACGGATCACCTCCGACGCCGTCCAGCCCCTGCTTCGGCCCGTGCGCTGGTATGACGTGATCAGCGGCAGCCTGCACAGCCTCCCGGCTGCCCGGGTACGGGCCCGGGTCCGGGTGGAGCTACCCGCCAACATGCCCGAAATCGAAGCTGATCCGGGCATGCTCGAGCGGGTCATCGCGAATATCGTCGAGAACGCCCTCAAATACGCCCCCGATTCGGACATTGTGGTGACGGGCACGGCCGGCGGTCTCAGCCCGGCATCGGTGGACGGGCGTCCCGCCGGGGAACTGCGGATCATCGACCATGGCACCGGCATTCCTGCCGACAAGGTGGTGGAGATGTTCCGTCCCTTCCAGCGCCTGGATGACGGGAGCGCCAGCGGTGTGGGCCTGGGCCTGGCCATTGCCAGAGGGTTCACCGAGGCGATGGGCGGCCGGCTCAAAGCGGAAGCCACCCCCGGCGGCGGTCTAACCATGGTGGTCAGCCTGCCCCTCTCCGAGGGCGCCCCCTTCCAGCAGCACGCCGGGCAGGCACCGCTGGAACCTCAGTCGCTCCTCACCGGCCGCCACCACCTCCCGCCGCTCCTCTCCTCCCCCACAGACGCGCCATGACCGCCGTCCTCGTCGTCGACGACGACCCCTACCTGTTGCGTGCCCTCCGGATCACGCTGCGGGCCCACGGCTACGAGGTCACCACGGCGGCCGACGGGCAATCCGCGCTCGTGGCTGCCGCGCAGACGCCGCCGTCGCTGGTCATCCTGGATCTGGGCCTGCCCGATATGGATGGAACGGCCGTGCTGGCGAAGCTCCGCCGCTCCAGCCGGGTTCCCGTGCTGGTCCTCTCGGCCCGCCACGGTTCCACCGACAAGGTCCAGGCCCTGGACGCCGGAGCGGATGACTACATCACCAAGCCGTTCGGGCTGGACGAACTGTTGGCCAGGCTGCGGGCACTGTTGCGGCGCAGCCCGGATGGTTCGGACCGTCCGGTCGTCACCACCGACGCCTTCACCGTGGACCTCGGAAAGCACCGGGTCACCCGCGACGGCGGGGACATTCGGCTCACGCCGACGGAGTGGAAAATGCTGGAGGTACTGGTCCGCCACCCCGAGAAGCTAGTCACCCAGCAGCAGCTGCTGTCGGAGGTGTGGGGGCCCGCCTATGCAAAGGAGACCAACTACCTCCGGGTGTACATGGCCCAGCTGCGCCGCAAGCTGGAACCCGACGCCGCCGCTCCCCGGCACCTGATTACTGAGGCCGGGATCGGGTACCGCTTCCTACCTTGAGGCCCGCCGCCTGTGGGCCTGCCGGCCGCCGGCTGAAGCGCGGTTTAGACGAATGCAGACTTCCCGGTCACCGCCCGGGCCACGATCAGCGAATTGATTTCATAGCTGCCCTCGTAGGTGTAGAGAATTTCAGCGTCGCCGAAGAGCTTGCCCATCTCGTAGTCGCTGCTGATCCCGTTGCCGCCCAGCAGCGAGCGCCCCATCGCAACAGAGGCCCGGGCCAGGCGGGTGGTGGTCGACTTGGCCATGGCTGCCTGCACCATGTCCAGTTTGCCCTCCTGCTGGATCCGCGCGAGCTGGGCCATCAGGGCCAGCGACACACTGGCGTTGCCCAAGATTTCGGCCAACTGCTGCTGAACCAGCTGAAAGCGGGCCAGTTCCCTGCCGAATTGCTTGCGTTCCAGCGCGTAGGCGCGGGCGACGTCGAACGCGGCCAGCTGGATTCCGGCGCCCTGCCAGCCCACCCAGGCCCGCGAGTCCCGCAGCAGCTCGTTGGCGCGGGAAAAGTTCGTCGCTCCCGGAAGCAGGTTGGATTCGGGAATTCGGACTTCGTCGAGCACGATGTCGGCGTTCTGCATGATCCGCAGCCCGATCTTGTTCGCGATCTTGGTGGCCGTGTAGCCGGGCCGGTCCGTCTCCACGATGAAGCCCTTTATTTGCTGGTCCGCGACGTCGCGGGCCCAGACCAGGGCGAAGTCGGCGATGGTTCCGGCGCCGATCCAGCGTTTGGCCCCGCTGATCACCCACTCGCCGTCGTCGAGCCGCGCCGTGGTGGACAGGCCGCCGGCAATGTCCGAGCCGTGGTCCGGTTCGGTCAGGGCGAAGGCACCCAGCTGGGTGAACGCCGTCAGCCCCGGCAGCCAGCGGGCTTTCTGCTCGGCCGAGCCGAGCTCATCGATCATGCCGACAATCAACTCGTTGTGGATGCCCACCAGCGCCGAGAGCGAGACGTCGGCGCGGGCCACCTCGACGTACATGAGTCCCTTGAAAAGCTTGGATGTGCCGTCCGTCTGCAAGCCGCCCAGACCGTACTTGCCCAGCTCCGCGAGCAGGTCGAACGGGAATTCTTCGCGGTTCCAGTAGTCGATCGAGGCGGAGCGGATCCGGGCCTGCAGAAACTCACGGATCTCCTGGTAGCGGGCCCGCTCGTCCGGGGACAGCAGATCCGTAATGTACATAAGGTCGGCGTCCGGAAACGGCGGTACGACGGGCGTGGGGACCAGAGTTTCCTTCTCACCCTCGCCTGCGGCTGCTTGGAGCGCGGTCTGTCCGCTGGCACTTCCTGGTGACTGCACGGGCACGCATCCCTTCGTTCTGTGCCGCGCATCGGCAGCAACGTCGACTCTTCCAAACCCTTGGATGTCCTAGTATATTGCACAGTGATGTTGATCACTAGGGATGTTGATCGCTGCGAAAAGTGATCACCCGGCCGGCGGCGGCCGTCTTGGCTGCTGTCGGCCACCGGCTGCGAAAGGTGCACCCATGACCGTCACTGAGGAATTCCGCGCCGCGAGGGACCGGCTGCTGGCTCTGCGGGAAAACTACGCCGCCGCCCGCGAAGAATTTCAATGGCCGCGCTTCGAAGAGTTTAATTTCGCTCTCGACTGGTTCGACCAGCTCGCCGCCGACCCGGCCAAGGCCGACCGGCCCGCCCTGGTCATCGTGGAGCAGGACGGCGCGGCGACCCGACGCAGCTTCGCCGACCTCTCGGCACGCTCCGCCCAGGTCGCCAACTGGCTCCGGGCGCAGGGCGTCCGGCGCGGGGACCGGATGATCATCATGCTCGGCAACCAGGTAGAGCTGTGGGAATTGATGCTGGCCGGGATCAAGCTCGGCATCGTCATGATCCCGACCACCACCCTGATGGCGCCGGCGGACCTGCAGGACCGGGTGGAACGCGGCGGGGCGCACTGGGCCGCCGTCGGAAGCGCCAATATCGCCAAGTTTGCCGACGTGCCGGGCGACTACACCTTGATCGAAATCGGCGAGGGCGGCGGCACGGAGTCCACGGCCCTGCAGTACGCCGATGCGTCCGCGAGCGCGAAGGACTTCGTCCCGGACGCGCCGACCCGGGCTGATGAGACCCTGCTGCTGTACTTCACCTCCGGCACCACGTCCAAGGCCAAGCTGGTGGAGCACACCCACACCTCCTACCCGGTGGGTCACCTCTCCACGATGTTCTGGATCGGCATGGAACCGGGCGACGTGCACCTGAACGTAGCCTCCCCGGGCTGGGCGAAGCACGCCTGGTCCAACGTCTTCACGCCCTGGATCGCCGAGGCCTGCGTGTTTATCTACAACTACGACCGCTTCGACGCAAAGGCGCTGATGGAGCAAATGGACCGCGAACGGGTCACCAGCTTCTGTGCGCCGCCGACGGTCTGGCGGATGCTGATCCAAGCCGACCTGACCCTGCTGAAGAATCCGCCCACCAAGGTGGTCTCCGCGGGTGAGCCGCTGAACGCCGAGGTGATCGACCAAGTGAACCGGGCGTGGGGCCAGACCATCCGGGACGGTTTCGGCCAGACCGAAACCACCGTGCAGATCGCCAACACCCCGGGCCAGCCGATCAAGATCGGCGCGATGGGCAAACCGCTGCCCGGCTACGACGTCGTCCTCGTCGATCCCGCTACCGGCGAGGAGGCGGACGACGGCGAGCTGTGCCTGCGCCTGGACCCGCGTCCCGTCGGGCTGATGAAGGCCTACTACGGCGACCCGGAAAAGACGGCGGAGGCCTTCCGGGACGGCTATTACCACACCGGCGACATGGCGAGCCGGGATGAACGAGGCATCATTACGTACGTCGGCCGGGGCGATGACGTGTTCAAGTCCTCCGACTACCGGCTTTCCCCCTTCGAACTGGAAAGCGTGTTGATCGAGCACCCTGCGGTGGCGGAGGCCGCCGTCGTGCCCTCCCCCGATGCCCTCAAGCTGTCTGTGCCCAAGGCGTTCGTGGTCCTGGCCGCGGGCCACGAACCCGGACCGGAACTGGCAGAGGACATCCTGCGCTACTGCCGGGAGCACCTGGCCCCGTTCAAACGGATCCGCCGGCTGGAGTTCACCGAACTGCCCAAGACCATCTCCGGCAAGATCCGGCGGGTGGAACTGCGCCGTCACGAGGAACTGCGCCACGGCACCAGCAGCATGCCCGAAGGCCTTGGCACCGAGTACTCCGAGGACGACTTTCCGGGACTCAAAGGGCAGGGCTAGGCATGGGCGCCCCGTTGCCACGTGACCCGATCGCCGACGCCCAGCGGAACTGGGAGCGGCACGGCTGGGCCGACGTTGCCGCGCCGATGGCGGCGATCACGGCCATTATGCGGACCCAGCAGATCCTGCTGGCCCGGATCGAGACCGCGCTGAAGCCGTTCGGCCTGACGTTCGCGCGCTATGAACTGCTGGCCCTGCTCAGCTTTGCCCGCAGCGGCGCACTGCCGATGAACAAGGCGAGCGCGCTGCTGCAGGTCCATCCCACCTCGGTGACCAATGCCGTGGACCGGCTGCAGGAGGCGGGGCTGGTGCTGCGGTCCCCGCACCCCACGGACGGCCGGACCACGCTGATCGAGCTCACCTCCGAGGGACGCACACTGGCGAAGCGGGCGACTGCGGTGCTGAACTCCGACGTCTTCGGCCAGTCCGGCTTCGAGCCGGACGACGTGGAGCAGTTGATCCGGATTTTGGGCGACTTCCGGCGAAACGCCGGAGACTTCAGTAGCTGACGGCCAGGCGGCGGGGCCTGGGCTCACGACGCGCAAATGCGCGGACGCGGCAGGAATTCCAGCCGCGACAGGACATTTGCGCAGGGCAGGATGGGGGGCGCGTCGCATGCCCGTCCCGCCTAAACTGGATGGGCGGCCGGGGCGGCGATAGCCCCGGGCATGCGACGGGCCGGAGGAGAGCTGGATGGAATTCGACGAATCGTTCTGGGACGAGCGGTACCGCCAGCACAGCGAACACGGGTCGGTGTGGAGCGGCCAGCCGAACGCGCAGCTGGTGGTCGAGGTCGCGGGGCTTATGCCTGGCTCGGCACTGGACGTCGGAGCCGGGGAGGGCGCGGATGCCGTCTGGCTGGCCCGCCGCGGCTGGCGGGTGACGGCCGTAGACATTTCCTCGGTGGCGCTGGCCCGGGCTGCCGCGGCGGTGGCGCCGGACCCTGAAACTGCCGCCCGGATCAGCTGGCAACATCAGGACCTCACCGTTTCACCGCCACCGGCCGGTACCTTCGACCTCGTCTCCGCTCAGTACCTCCACCTGCCGGCTCCGGAACGCGACGGCGTGTACCACCGGCTCGCCGCCTCGGTGGCGCCCGGCGGCACGCTGCTGATCGTGGGCCACCATCCCTCAGATCTGGAGACCAGCGTCCGGAGGCCCTCCGCGCCGGGTCTGCTGTTCACCGCCGAACAGGCCGCGGCGGACCTTGATCCGGACGAGTGGGAGATCATCACGTGCGCCGCCCGTCCACGCGCCACCACGGACTCCGACGACGTACAGGTCACCGTGCGGGACGCCGTACTAAACGCCCGTCGACGGGCGTAGCCGCAGACCTCCCGCCAGCCTGCCGGCGCAGAGGGCCCGCCGCGGCACATCCGCTGCCGGCCCTAGCGGTGCGTGAAGTCGGGCTGCCGCTTTTCACTGAAGGCGGCCATGCCCTCCTTTTGGTCCTCAGTGGCGAAGAGCGAGTGGAACACGCGGCGTTCGAACAGCACACCCTGGGTCAGCCCGGTTTCGAAGGCGGCATTGACCGCTTCTTTGGCCACCATCGCCACCGGCTTGGACTTGGAAGCGATGACCTCGGCGGCCTTCATGGCCTCCTCGACGACGTCGGCCGCCGGCACCACGCGGGAGACCAGCCCGGAGCGCTCGGCCTCCGCGGCGTCGATAAAGCGGCCGGTCAGGATCATGTCCATGGCCTTGGCCTTGCCGACGGCGCGGGTCAGGCGCTGCGAGCCGCCCATCCCCGGCAGGACGCCGAGGTTGATTTCCGGCTGGCCGAACTTGGCATTGTCGCCGGCGATGATGAAGTCACACATCATGGCGAGCTCGCAGCCGCCGCCAAGGGCGAACCCGGAGACGGCCGCCACCACCGGGATGCGCAGCCGGGTGAAGTCCTCCCAGCCGCGGAACCAGTCGGCCGCGTACATCTCCATGTAACCCTTGGACTGCATCTCTTTGATGTCCGCCCCCGCGGCGAAAGCCTTGGCCGAGCCGGTCACGACGACGGCGCCCACGTCCGGATCGGTGTCCATCGCGGTGACCGCCGCGACAAGCTCGTCCATGGTGGCCTTGTTGAGGGCGTTCAGCGCCTCGGGCCGGTTGAGCGTCACGAGACCGACCCGGCCGCGGCGCTCCACCAGAATGTTTGCGTACTCGGTCATGCCTGTCCCCTCGACTGCTGTTCGGATTTGTCCCGGATGTCGGTGATGATGCCGGAGAAGTCCCGCCCGGCACCGCCCTCCGCGGCAAAGGTATCGTAAATTTCGGAGGCGAGCGGCCCCAGCCGGGCGGCGACGCCGGTGCTTTCGAGGGCGTTGAGCGCCAGCTTCAGGTCCTTGGCCATCAGCGCGCCGGCAAAACCGGGCTGGTAGTCGCGGTTCGCCGGGCTGGTGGGCACCGGTCCCGGAACCGGGCAGTTGGTGGTCAGCGCCCAGCACTGCCCGGACGCGGCGGAGGCGACGTCAAACAGCGCCTGGTGGGTCAGGCCGAGCTTCTCACCGAGGACGAAAGCTTCGCTGACCGCGATCATGGAGACGCCGAGGATCATGTTGTTGCAGATTTTGGCAGCCTGCCCGGCACCGTGAGCGCCGCAGTGGACGACACGCTTGCCCATCACCTCCAGCATGGGCTTGACGGCCTCGAAGTCCTCATCCAGCGCGCCGACCATGAACGTCAGCGTTCCCGCCTCGGCCCCGACCACGCCGCCGGAGACGGGCGCGTCGACGGCCCGGTGGCCGGCCTCGACGGCCAGCGCCGACGCCTCACGTGCCTCATCCACGTTGATCGTGGAGCAGTCCAGGAACATGGTTCCGGGGCTGGCCGCCGCGAGCAGTCCGGGTGCTCCGCCGGTTCCCCGGTAGGCGTCCAGCAGGTGCTTGCCGCTGGGCAGCATGGTCAGTACGACGGCGGCATCGGCCACGGCTTCGGCGGCCGTATCCGCGGTGCTGATGCCGTGTGCCCGGGCCGCGTCCAACGCAGCAGGCACCACGTCGAAGCCGGTCACCGTATAGCCGGCCTTGATCAGGTTGACGGCCATCGGCCCACCCATGTGGCCCAGGCCAAGGAAGGCAATGGGGCCGGTCTGCACCCCGGGTTGCGCCGGTTCGGCCGGTTCAGCCGGTGATACGTCAGACATTGTCGCGCTCCTTCGAAAGTTTCAGTTCGCGCTCGCCCAGCGGCGCGAAGTACGCCTCGACGTCGTCACGGCCCACCTCGGCAATGCTGGCCGGCTTCCAGTGCGGGGTCCGGTCCTTGTCCACCACCTGGGCGCGGATGCCCTCACGGAAATCCGGGCCGGCCAGGAAGCGCAGGCCCACCCGGTACTCCTGCTGCAGGGCCTCGGCCAGGGTCAGCCCGGAGGCCCGGCGCACAGAGGCCAAGGCAACCTTGACCGCCGTCGGGGACTTGGCTTCGATAGTGTCCGCGACGTCCACCGCCTCCCCGCCGACGGTGCGCAGCCGGCGGATGATCTCCTCGGCATCGTCCCCGGCGTAGCAGGCGTCGATCCATTCCTGTTGCGCGGCCAGGACCGAGTCGGGCGCGGGCTCGGCGAAGCGTGCGACGGCGGCGTCCACCGCCTCGGTTTCCAGCGCGGATGCCAGTTCCTCGAGCCGGTCGGAGGGCACGAAGATGTCGGCAAGTCCCAGGAACAGAGCATCGGCGCCATTGAGGTGCGCCCCGGTCAGGGCCGCATGGGTGCCGGTCTCCCCCGGCGAACGGGACAGCAGCAGGGTCCCGCCGACGTCGGGCACGAAGCCGATGGTGGTTTCCGGCATGCCCATCCGGGTGCGTTCGGTCACGATCCGCACCGAGCCGTGGGCTGAGATGCCGACGCCGCCGCCCAGGACCAGCCCGTCCATGAAGGCCACGTAGGGCTTGGGGTAGTCCGAGATCAGCAGGTCCAGCCGGTATTCGACGGCCCAGAAGTCCGCCGTGGCGTCCCCGCCGTCGAGCATGTCCCGGTAGATGGCGACGATGTCGCCGCCGGCGCACAGGCCCCGCTCGCCGGCGCCGTGGACCAGCACGGCGGCTACGTCGTCGTCATGGGCCCAGCGCGTGAGCTGCTCCAGCATCGCGGCGGCCATGCCTGCGGTCAACGCGTTCACGGCTTTAGGCCGGTTAAGCGTGACGACGCCGAGCCGGCCGCGCCGTTCGAACAGGACTTCGTCGGTGGCGGCGGTCTTTTCGGCCGCTTGCTCCCCCACTAGCTGCCTTCCGGCATCACGAAGCTGGCGCCCTGGCGGATGCCCGAGGGCCAGCGGGTGGTGACGGTCTTGGTCTTGGTGTAGAAGCGGAAGGCGTCGGCGCCATGCTGGTTCAGGTCACCGAAGCCCGAGGCCTTCCAGCCGCCGAAGGTGTAGTAGGCGATCGGGACGGGAATCGGCACGTTGATGCCCACCATGCCCACCTGGACGCGGCTGGCGAAGTCGCGGGCGGCGTCGCCGTCGCGGGTGAAGATCGCCACGCCGTTGCCGAATTCGTGCTCGCTGCACAGGCGCAGGGCCTCGTCGTAGTCCGCGGCGCGCAGCACGCTGAGCACCGGGCCGAAGATTTCCTCCCGGTAGATCGACATGTCCTTGGTGACGTTGTCGAAAAGGGTCGGGCCCACCCAGAAGCCGCCGTCGTAGCCTTCTACCTTGAGGCCGCGGCCATCGGTGACCAGGGTGGCGCCGGCCTCGACGCCGGCGGCGATGTACCCCTCGATCCGTTCCTTGGCGGAGGCGGCGACGACCGGGCCGAAGTCTGAGTCCTCGGCCAGGCTGGGGCCCACCTTCAGGTCCGCGATCCGTTCCTGCAGCTTCTGCACCAGAGCGTCGGCGGTCTGCTGGCCCACCGGGACCGCGACCGAGATGGCCATGCAGCGTTCGCCGGCTGATCCGAAGCCGGCACCAATCAGAGCATCGGCAGCCATGTCCAGGTCCGCGTCCGGCATGATCACCATGTGGTTCTTGGCGCCGCCGAAGCACTGCGCCCGCTTGCCGTGCGCGGCGGCGGTGGCGTAGATGTACTGCGCGATCGGGGTGGAGCCGACGAAGCCGATGGCCTGGACGCGGGGGTCCTCCAGCAGCGCGTCGACCGCTTCCTTGTCGCCGTTGATGACGTTGAACACGCCGTCCGGCAGGCCCGCTTCGGTGAACAGTTCGGCCAGGCGCAGCGGCACGGAGGGGTCCCGTTCGGAGGGCTTGAGGATGAAGGAGTTGCCGGCAGCAAGAGCCGGACCTGACTTCCAGAGCGGGATCATGGCAGGGAAGTTGAACGGGGTGATGCCTGCGACGACGCCGAGGGGCTGCCGCATCGAGTGGACGTCGATGCCGGTCCCGGCGCTGTCGGAGAACTCTCCCTTGAGCAGGTGCGGGGCCCCGGCGGCGAACTCGACGACCTCGATGCCGCGCTGTACATCGCCCTTGGCGTCAAGGAACGTCTTGCCGTGCTCGGAGGACAGCAGGGTGGCGAGTTCATCCATGTTCTGATTGACCAGGTCCACGAACTTCAGCAGGATCCGGCCGCGGCGCTGCGGGTTCATGGCGGCCCACTCCAGCTGGCCTTTTTCGGCGTTGGAGACCACGTTGCGGACCTCTTCCGCGCTGGCCAGCGGAAGCCGCGCCTGCACCTCGCCGGTGCAGGGGTCGTAGACGTCGCTGAAGCGCCCCGAGGTGCCCTCCACGTGCTGCCCGCCGACGTAATGGGAAAGCTCACGAACCATGATGGAATGCTCCTTTTTGCGTGTGACCTAGATCATCTCTGCTCCCGAATATACTCGGACTTCCTACTAATCTCCAGAGCGCCCTTGGCGGGACAGCGGCAGAGCGGCGGGGGCATGTTGGCCCCGGCCGCCGCTCCGGCCCGGGGCAAGGAAAGGTAAGTTAGGGACTGTGAAAATTGCTACCTGGAATGTGAACTCGCTTCGTGCCCGTGCTGACCGCGTGGAGGCCTGGCTCCAGCGCTCCGATTGCGACGTCCTGGCCATCCAGGAAACCAAGTGCAAGGACGACAATTTCCCCTGGGAGCTGTTTGAGCGCATGGGCTACGAGGTGGCCCACTTCGGCGTGAACCAGTGGAATGGGGTCGCCATTGCGTCCCGCGTGGGCCTGGACGACGTCGAACGCACCTTTCTGGACCAGCCGGCGTTTGGCAAGGGCGGCCTGGGCGAGGTGAAGGAGGCCCGGGCGATCGGTGCCACCTGCGGAGGTATCCGGGTCTGGAGCCTCTATGTGCCTAACGGGCGGGCGCTCGATGATGAGCACATGCCCTACAAGCTCAGCTGGCTGGACACCCTGCGCGCCCATGCCGAGGGGTGGGTCCAGGCCGATCCCGAGGCGCAGATTGCGCTGATGGGCGATTGGAACATCGCCCCGCGGGATGAAGACGTCTGGGACATCGACTACTTCCGCTCGGCGGGCCTGACGCACGTCAGCGAACCGGAACGCGCAGCCTTCCGCGCGTTCGAGGACGCGGGGTTCTCGGATGTGGTCCGTCCCCATGCCCCGGGCCCCGGGGTTTACACCTACTGGGACTACACCCAGCTGCGGTTCCCCAAGAAGGAAGGCATGCGGATCGACTTCGTCCTCGCGTCCCCCGCCCTGGCCGGCCGGGTGACCGGGGCAGCGATTGACCGCGAGGAGCGTAAGGGCAAGGGCGCCTCGGACCACGCCCCGGTGATCGTCGAGCTGGCTGACTGATGACAGCCCGCCGGGTAAGCGCAGGCCCGCGATGACGGGTCACCTCTACCGGGGCCAGGCCGGGCTGCCCTTCTCCTCGACGCTGCGGGTCTATGAGCCTCTGGAAGCGTTCCCCGCCGAGCAGCAGAAGTCGCTGCAGTCCATGGGCGCCCGGGCGGAATCCCGCGCCGCCGTTGAGAATGCCGAACTTCAGGCCTCCCTGGGACGCATCACCCGGCCCGGCGGCGATCCGTTTCCGACCGGTCAGACCGACCTGGTGCGCCTGCTCGCTGTCAGCGCTTCCGGTAGCGGCCCGGCGGGACCCGGGAGGACCGGGCGCCATAACGCCGACGGCGACCGCGAAGTCCTGCCGGCCAGGCTCCTGTACTGCCCCAGCCAACTCGTACTCCGCGCCGGGCTGGCCGCCAATGCGCTGATGGAAGGGATCCACGGGCCCTTGGCCCAGCTCCTGATTCCCGAGGAGCAGCGCGACCGGCACCAGGAACGCATCGACCAGGTCAAAGCCCGGGACGGGGGCGGCCGGGTCCACACGCGCGCTTCGACCTGGGGCATCCCGTTCAGCTGGTTCTGCCTGTTCCAGGAATCCGATCCCACGGACGTGGTGGAGGCGGAGGGCCGGATCGTCACTGTCCGCATCCGGGCCACGCTCGGTGTCGCGTTGGAAAGGGTCAGCAACGCCGTCGCGCATCTGGCCCTTGCCGCCCCTGACCTCGACATGCTGGAAGACCTGACCCAGCTCACCGAGTGGCTGGAGCTATTCCACGCCGACTCGGTGGTGGAGCTCGACTACGGTGCGGTGGCGGACAAGGTCTACCCGGACGATTCACCGCTGGACGTGCGGCTGGGCATCGAGTGCCTGGCCGAGGGCGATATGACCGGGGCGGCCGCCGCTTACCGGCGGCTGGCCTCCCGCTGGATTCCGATCCGTCAGCTCGCCCGCGCCTCCTGAGGGACGCTAGATCTTCGGCAGCCGCGAGCCAGAGACGGACGCGACGGGCTCCGCACGCCGCGGTGGCGCCGTCGTGCTCCGGACGATCAACTCGTGCGGGGCCACGGTGGAGCGTACTGCGCCGACGATCCCGTCGAGCTCGTCAAGCAGCATTTTGGTGGCCAGCTCACCCTGCTCGTCCGGACGCTGGCCCACGGTCGTCAGTCCGGCGACGGCGGAAAACTCGTGATCATCGATGCCCACCACCGACAGGTCCTCCGGCACCCGGACGCCGGCCCGGCGGGCCTCGAACAAGACGCCGATGGCCATCTCATCCGAGGCGCAAAAAATTGCGGAGGGCTTCGGACCGGGCCGGGACCACAGCCGCTGGAACGCTTCCTGGCCACTGTGGACGGTGAAGTCGCCCCACACGTCCCACTCAGGCCGGACCGCCAGACCGGCCTGGCTCATGACGTCATGGAACGCCCTGATCCGAACCCGCGGAACGTCGAAGTTCAGGTCCGTCTCGTCATCGCCGTGCAGCAGTGCGATGTCCCGGTGGCCCAGGCCGATGAGGTGGCGCACCGCGGTGGAGGCCGCTGCGTAGTCGTCGATCCCGATATACGCGCAGCCCTCGACGTGGCCGCCGACCACGACCAGCGGGATGTCGATCTTCTGCAGGTGCTCAAGTTCCTCCGGGCTCAAGGCCATACAGAGGACCAGGAGCGCGTCAATCTGTTTGTAGACCATAGTCTTGCTGAACAGCCGCTCCCGGTGGCTGCCATGGCCGCCCAGGTTGAACAGCGACAGATTGTACTGGCGGCCGTGAAGTTCGCGGTCCGCGCCTTCAATGGCTTTCGAGAAGAACCAGCGGCTGACAAAGGGGGCCAGCACCCCGATGGTGCGGGTCCGGCCCGTGGCCAGCCCGGAGGCCGAGGAGGAGGCCACGTAGCCCAGGGCCTCGGCGACGATCAGGATTTTTTCCCGCGTGGCGGGCGACACCCGGGGAAGGCCGCGGACGGCACGGGAGACAGTGGCGGTGGACACGCCCGCAGCGGCAGCCACGTCCTCAATGCTGACGCCGGCGTGGCCGCCGCGCTGCGCCCTGTCTGTTGTCCGTGCCACCTTGTCCCCTAGTCGGCCGGCCGCCATCAGGCGGCCGGTGTGCCGCCCCGCGGCGCCCATCGTTCCCATACTTGCTCGCGCCCCCGCCTGGGGCCGCCCTTAGCGCTGCCGGGTGGCAGTGCGCTGGGGCAGCCGCCGCCGCAGCCTGATCATGCCGTACAAGGCAAGCAGCGTCGCGAGCAGCCCGAGGGCCCAGCCGAGGGCCGGCTGGGCGGTCACCTCCATCCAGACGGTGACCGCCAGCATGACCACGGCCCAGAAACCAAGGAAACCGATAATGATGTCGAAGTCCTCGCCCGAACGCACCCTGCGGTGTGTCCTGCGGACTTCGCCCTGGTTGTCTCCGGCTGCCATCACGAACCCATCAGGAGCCGGTCACTTGACCGCGCCGGCCGTCAGGCCGGCCACGATCTTGCGCTGGAACACCAGCACCAGGATCACCAGTGGAATCGTCACGATGGTGCCGGCCGCCATGATCGCCGTGTAGGGGATCTGGTTGGGCTGCGCGCCGGCGAAGCTCGCGATGGCGACGGTGACCGGCTGGGTCTTGTCGGACGAGAGCTGGCTGGCGATCAGGAATTCATTCCACGAGGAAATGAACGCCAGGATGGCCGTCGTGAAGATGGCCGGAGCCGCGAGCGGCATGATCACCTTCCGGAACGCCTGGCCCTGGGTGCACCCGTCGACGCGCGCCGATTCCTCGAGCTCCCACGGCATTTCGCGGAAGAACGACGTCATGGTGTAGACGGTCAGCGGCAGCACGAAGGAAATGTTCGGGATGATCAGGGCCTGGTAGGTACCCATCCAGCCGATGTTGGTAAACAGCTGGAAGAGCGGGGTGATGAGGGCGACGCCGGGGAACATTGACGCTCCCAGGATGAAGCCCAGCACGAGGTACTTGAACCGGAAGTTCAACCGGGCCAGGGCGTAGGCCGCGAAGACGCCGATCAGCAACGAGACCACGGTCACGGTGGCGCCGATGAAGACGCTGTTGAGCAGCGCCTGGCCGAAGTGGTTGCCGAACGACGTGTCGAACGCGGTCTTGAAGTTGTCCAGCGTGACGTGCGTGGGCAGGATCGAGGTGTCGTAGGTGAAGCCGACCTCGCGGAACGCCGTCACCACCATCCAGTACGCCGGAGCCAGGCACCAGATGAGGATGACCAGGGCGCTGATGTACGTCCGGCCCTGGGCCCACTTCTCCCGGTTCTGGGCGGTCTTGCGCCCACGGTCCTGCTGCGCGCGCAGCTCGGTCGTGGCGGCGGTCATTTCTTCCCCTTACTAGCGCCGGTCTGTTGCTCCACAACGTTCGCGCCGAGGAACCGGACGAAGATGAAGGCGACAAGGAAAATGATGATGAACGTGATGGTGGACAGCGCCGCGGCCACATTGAAGCCTTGCCTGATCTGGTTGATCACCAGGATGGACAGCGTGGTGGTGTTGTTCGCGCCGCCGGTCAGGATGTAGGGCAGGTCGAACATGCGGAGCGCATCCAAGGTGCGGAACAGGATGGCCACCATGAGTGCCGGCTTGACCAGCGGCAGGGTGATCATGCGGAACCGCTGCCAGGCGGTGGCGCCGTCGACCTTGGCTGCTTCGTACACTTCGGCGGGGATCATCTGCAGTCCGGCCAGGATCAGCAGCGCCATGAACGGCGTGGTTTTCCAGACGTCTGCGATGATGACCGCCCACTTGGCCGGCCACTCGCTGCCGGTCCACAGGATCGAGGTGTTGAAGAGCTTGTTGGCGATGCCCTCGAAGGCGAAAATGAAGAGCCAGAGCTTGGCCGTGACGGCCGTGGGGATGGCCCACGGCACGAGGACGGCGGCGCGGACCAGGCTGCGGCCCTTGAAGGTCCGGGCCATGATCATGGCCATCCAGAAGCCGAGCACGGTTTCCAGCGTCACGGTCACGATGGTGAAGAAGAACGTCGTGGCGGTCGCGGACCAGAACTGGGATCCCAGTGTGCCGGGAGGGCAAGCGACAGTGCCGCCGGCGGGCGCCGCGCACTGCTGGGCGATCCAGTTGACGTAGTTCGAGAAACCGGCCGGACCGCCCTCGGTGAAGAGGCCGGTGGCCGGATCCAGGCCGGCGTCGGCCTGGAAAGACATCACGATGGCGCTGATGATCGGGTAAACGATCACGACGGCCAGCGCGATGATCGTGGGGGCCAGCAGCCACGAGGCCCACTTGCCCTGGCTCGCAATGACGTTGTCTTCCCCGACCCCCTTTGGTGGGCGCTGGGGCTCGGTCCTGCCCGACGCCGGCTTCTTTACCGGCGTCGGGCCCAATTCAGTTGCCATGGCGTCGGCTACTTTCCTGCGGTGGCAGTCTCGATGGATTTCTGCATGTCGGACAGCGCTGCGTCAACCGCTTTTTCGCCCTTGATAGCCGGGTAGGCGTTGTCCTGAATAGCCTTGGTAACGGCCGGGTAGAACGGGGTGACCGGACGCGGCACCGCATTCTCGATCGAGGTCTTCAGCACCGGCAGGTACGGCAGTTTGGCGATGAGATCCTTGTCGTCGTAGAGCTTGGTCAGTACCGGAGCCAGCGAACCCTGGGTGGCGAAGAACTTCTGCGTCTCCTCCGTAGTGAGGAACTTCAGGAAGTCCAGCGCGGTGGCCTTGTTCTTGGAGTAGACACTCATGCCGGCGCTGTGGCCGCCAAGCGAGGAAGCACCGGGGCCGGACTTGCCGGGGAGGGCGGTCATGCCGAGCACGTCCTTGACCTTGGAGGACCCTTCAGTGACGGCCAGGTTGTAGACGTATGGCCAGTTGCGCAGGAACAGCAGCTTGCCGTCCTGGAACGCCTGGCGTGATTCTTCTTCCTTGTAGGTGATCGCTTCCTTGGGGATGTTGCCGTTCGCGTAGGCCTTGGCCAGGTTCTCGAGGCCGGCCTTCGCCTCAGGCGTGTTCAGGCTGGGCTTGCCTTCCTTGTCCAGTACGGAACCGCCAGCGGAGTTGATCGCCTCCGAGGCGTTGACCGTGAGTCCCTCGTACTTCGAGAACTGGCCTGAGTAGCAGCCGATGTTGTTGGTCTTGGCGATGGAGCACATGCTCATCATCTCGTCCCACGTTTTGGGCGGGGTGGGGACCAGGTCCTTGCGGTAGTACAGGATGCCGCCGTCGGACGATTCCGGCGCGGCGTAGAGGGTGCCCTTGTAGGAGGCGGCGTCAAGGGTCGGCTTCAGCATGCCGGCCGTGTCGAGTGCCATCTTGTCCTTGAGCGGCTGGAGCCAGCCCTTCGCGGCAAATTCCGCGGTCCAGACGACGTCGACGCTGACGACGTCGTAGTTGGCGTTCTTGGCCTGGAAGTTCTGGACGAGGTCGTCGTGCTGCTGGTCGGCCTGGTCGGTCTGCTCCTTGAACGTGACCTTCTCGTTCGGGTGCGCGGCGTTCCACTTTTCAATCAGCGGGCGGACGACGTTGCTGTTGTCCTTGCCCTGGACGTACGTGATCGGTCCGCGACCCTCGAGGTTGGCCGCAGCGTCGCCGCCCCCGGCGGAGCCGCCGCCACCGCCGGTGCTTCCGCCGCCACCACCGCAGGCGGAGAGGGAGAGGGCCAAGACACCGGCCGCGGCTACGGGAAGTAGATACTTACGGGTTTTCATACAGGTGCTCCTCGCTGAGTACCGGGCGGACCGGTGGTGCAATCGTGTGGTAACCATCACAGTAGTCAGCACGCTGTCCATAATGCAAGCGTTTACATCTCGCGGGGAGCGCCGGGTGCCCCCTGGCGACGGCACGAAGGCGCTGCAGCTCCGCCCCTACTGCGCGACCGCGGGCGGGTCGGAGCTCTTGTTGATTGTGGAACCCGTGTGGTCAGGATCACCCCGGGGGCCTGCAGATCGAGGCAGGAAATCGGCGGTTCAGCGGACCCGCTCCGCGCGGCCAAACCGGGAGCGCGCTCCGGAGCTGAGGTGGATCAGCACGGGTGTGCGCCGGCCGACAACGGCATCCAATGCCTCCACGAGCGCCGATATCTCCGCGGCCAGGGAATGCGGGGCAACTCCCTGGCGGGGCTGGACCCGGATCCGCAGGGGCGGGTTCACCTTTGATCTCATACGTAGTGACCGTGGCGCCCGCCAGATCGGGCCGGTCCGCGAGCGCGGCCCGCAATGCCTGCTCCGCGACGCCTCCGCCGATTCGGACATCCCCGGGTGTTCCGCCGGCGTCCTCTTCGGCGGCGAGCAGGTTCGCACGGCCTTTGCCTTGCTGGGCCAGCCACGCCACCATGGCGCCGATAACCGCCAGCAGCAGGACGGCCATCACGATCCACAGCCAGCTCTCCGGCCGTCCGGGAAAGCGGGTGCTGTCGAAGAAGGACCGGAGGTTGCTCCAGACTCCGGCGGACCAGCCCTGCCACCAGGTCGCGGCGGCCGGCACTGTCGCCAGCAGGACCAGCAACAGCCCGACGGTCAGCAGCTTCGCGCCGAGGATACCGATCAGGATCCGGTTAAGCAGCCGGGGGGTGCCGTTCATGCGCCGATCACCCCCGAGGCGGCCACGTTGACGCGCACTTCGGGCATGGGTGTCAGGCCCATTTCGCGCAATTCCGCCTCCACCGCAGCCTGCACGTCCGCTGCGCGGAGCGGCACACCGGAGGTCGGCCGGACGTTGACCTGCACCTGGTTTCTGGACACTACGACCATCACTTGTTCCTGCGTCACGTTGGCTGCCAGCCGCCCGCGGCGGGCCAGGGCGGAAGCGATCACCTCGTCATCGACAACGACGGCGGCCCTCGGATCGGCGAGCACATGCCGGGCCCGGCGGCCCGGCAGCACCGCGCTGAGGAAGAAGAACAGACCCGCCACGAAAAGGACGACTCCAATGACCCCGAGCAGCAGCGGTGGAACTCCCGCCGGAAGGGCGGTGATCCGGTCCGCCGCGGTCTGCGGGTCGATCAGCCAGGGTGGCTGTCCGACGGCGCGTACTGCGGTCTCCAGCAGCGCGTAGGCGCACACCGCGATGACGAGGATTGCGGCAATAACGGATGCCGGAGCCCGGGAGGCGGTGGTTTCCCTGACCAGGACCCGTTCCATCACCGCCGCATCGCTGCTCGAAGGCTCGGACCCGGAAGCCCGGGGAAGTCGGGGTGGACGTCCCGGCAGCGGGGCATCGCCGGGGTGCGGATCGTCGGCGTGGCGTTCGACGGCGTGGCTCAACGAACCCGCCCTCCTTCACTGACGGTGGCGCCGCTGATGCGGATGTCGACCCGGCTAAGTTCGGCGCCGCTAATCTCAGTGACGCGGCGCAGGATCTGCTCCTTCGCGGCCACCGCCCGGTCCCAGATGGGGCCGCCGAAGGCCGCCACACGTCCTGGGTCCCGGAGCACGGCGGTGAGTGGAGGGACGGCGATTGGCATGACCAGCGACAGAGCCAGCAGACCGTCGTCGTCGGCCCAGTCCGCACGCACGTCCTGGGGCGAAACGCCGAGTGCCTCTGCGGCTGCGGCGCGGGCGACACTGGTGAGGGCCTGGGTGCCGATCCGGTTGTGCCCGGCCAGCAAGCGCCCGGTGGCCAGGCTCATGATGAGGAACGCCGGCCCGTGATGGCGTCGATGACGCTGCGCAGGTCAAGTTTCCCTTCCGCCGCGCGGCCCAGCAGTGCTCCGATGGCCATGAACAGCAGTGAGCCCAGAAAACCCCAGAGACCAAAGGAGAAGGACATGAAGGCAAGGAAGGCCCCGGCGGCGACGCCGGCCACGGTGGGGGTCACTGCAGGACCTCCCGCGCGGGCCGTGCTTCGGCGGCGGTGGACGGCCTGGCCGGGCCGGGGACGAATACGTCGTGGATCTCGATGTTGACTTCAATCACCTGGAGACCGACGAGCTCTTCCACGGCGGCGTAAACGGCGGCACGGATCTGGTCCGCCAAGGGATGCAGGGGCGTGCCGTAGAGCGCCACGAGGTCGATGTCCACGGCCACCTGCGTCTCACCGACCTCGGCCCGGACCCCGGTGGCGTGGTCAAGGCTGCCGACGGCGTCGCGGATCGCTCCCAGGGCGCGGGAGGGGGCGGAGCCGAGGGAATAAACGCCGGGAACTGCGCGGGCCGCGATGCCGGCGACCTTCGCGACGGCCGCCTCGGATATCACGGTTCGGCCGGTTGCCACCGGTAGCACAACGGGCGCCCCTGCTGTCGGTAAAGCCGGAGATGCTCCCACCGGCGGGCCGGCTGTCGGCTGAGAATTCGGATATTCCATCTGGCACTCCCCCTTCTTTGACTCCACCCTAAACCTTGGGGACGACAGTCGCGCCGGATGCGCGCTTGGCTATCTTTCAAACCCAGACGCCGCAGGGAATAGGAGCCCTCGCCACCATGTTGGTTTCTGGTGTGAAGAGCATCGGATTCCTGTCCTTTGGCCATTGGACCGACCACCCCGAGTCGGGCACGCGCAGCGCGTCCGACGCGCTGCTGCAGGCCATCGACCTCGCCGTCGCGGCCGAGGAGCTGGGGGCGGACGGCGCCTACTTCCGCGTCCACCACTTCGCACAGCAGTACGCCTCCCCCTTCCCGCTGCTCGCTGCCATCGGGGCCCGGACCAGCCGCATCGAGATCGGTACCGGGGTGATCGACATGCGCTACGAGAACCCGCTCTACATGGCGGAGGACGCTGGCGCGGCCGATCTGATCTCGGGGGGCCGGCTTCAGCTCGGCATCAGCAGGGGTTCACCCGAACAGGTCATCGACGGGTGGCGCCACTTCGGCTTCGCCCCCGCTGAGGGCGAGTCCGACGCCGACATGGGCCGCAGGCATACCGAGCGTTTGCTTGAGGTGCTGACCGGTGAGGGTTTCGCGGCGCCGAGCCCGCGTCCGATGTTCCCGAACCCTCCGGGGCTGCTGCGCATTGAACCGTACTCGGCGGGCCTGCGTGAGCGCATTTGGTGGGGTTCGGGTTCGAACGCCACGGCCGTCTGGGCGGCGAAGCTCGGCATGAACCTGCAAAGTTCCACGCTCAAGGACGACGAGAGCGGCAAGCCCTTCCATGTCCAGCAGGCCGAGCAGATCGAGCTCTACCGGCAGGCCTGGAAGGAGGCGGGGCACGAGCGGGAGCCACGCGTCTCGGTCAGCCGCAGCATCTTCGCGCTGACGGAGGAGCGTGACTGGCAATACTTCGGCCGGGACCGCCGCAGCTCTGACCAGGTGGGCTACATCGACGAGAAAACGCGCGCGGTCTTTGGCCGGTCCTACGCGGGTGCCCCGGACGAGCTGGCCGCCAAGCTGGCCGAAGATGAGGCGATCGCGGCGGCAGATACCTTGCTGCTCACGGTCCCTAACCAGCTGGGTGTGGATTACAACGCCCACGTCATTGAGGCGGTCCTGACGCAGGTAGCGCCCCAGCTCGGCTGGCGCTGACTGCTCAGCGAGCCCGGCAATGGTCGGGGTGGGTGCCCGTCATGCAGCAGAGGATTCGGCGATCCGCTTTATCGCGGCGAGAGTTTTGGGGATACCGTCGAGGGCCTGCTGCGTGCGGTCTCTGATTTGAAGTTTCGCCTTGTCACCGAACTTTTCCTCGAACATTGCAATCCCGGCCGGCAGGAAGTCCCAGGACTCGCTCAGGGTCGTCCCTGCGCCTGCCGGGGTCAGCGTGAAGCCCCAGCGGACGAAGCGGCCGCCCACAACCCACGCGAACTCGCGGCCGCGGTCGGCGGCCGCCACCTGCGACCGGGTCTCCCAGGACCGGTGCGGGAGTTCATTACGTCCGGTGAACCAGGCCCCGATCTGACCGGCGTCGACGTCATTGTCCCACCAGCACGACGTGCAGACCGGACTCCACTCGCCCGTGCGGGTAATATCGGAAACCAGATCGTAGAGCGCTTCGGGTGACGCCTGAACTGTGACGGACTCCTGGTGATGGCGGATGCTTGTTTCACTCATGGGTCCATCCTCACAGACCGAATCGCCCGCGGGCCTGAGGCAACGAAAAAACCCCGCCGTTCCCGTGTAAAGAATGGGAACTGCGGGGTTCTAGCTGGTGGCTCCGACCGGCGTCGATCCGGTGACCTTTCGATTTTCAGTCGAACGCTCTACCAACTGAGCTACAGAGCCTAGGTGACGTGTCACCATGACAGCCGGAATCTCTTCTGGCAATCAGAGCGACCCTGACGGGACTTGAACCCGCGACCTCCGCCGTGACAGGGCGGCGCGCTAACCAACTGCGCTACAGGGCCTTGATTTTACTGCTTTTCTTGCTTCCTGCGGTATCGCTACCGCACTTTTTCAAGGGCTCCAGCCTACCAGACTTTTTCATCCGGCCTGACCAGTTCCTTGCGTACCCCCAACGGGATTCGAACCCGTGCCGCCGCCGTGAAAGGGCGGTGTCCTAGGCCGCTAGACGATGGGGGCCAGGACGCCATCCGATGGAACCAACGAGGGCAAAAATTAAGGGCCGAAGCCTGTCGTTTTTGTTCGTTTCGGGTTCCTCCGAACTGGACCTATAAAACTATAGGGCCAACTTCCGGATTCTCCAAAATCCCTTCCACAACCCGGGAATAAGCTCTGGACAAGCGCCGTACCAGTGTGTGGATGATGGTCGGATGGACGCCCACGCTGCCCTCAATGAGATCGCTTTCTGGCTCGAACGCGAGCTCGCCACCCCTTTCAAGGTGCAGGCCTTCCGCAAGGCGGCCGACATCATCGCCGCCCTCCCCGCCGAAGAACTGGCGGCACGGCGACGGGACGGCCGACTGAAACGCATGAAGGGCATCGGTGACCGGACCTTCCAGGTCATCGCCCAGGCCGTCGACGGCGAGGTCCCCGAGTACCTGGCGACTCTCCGCGAACGCGGCGCCGAACCGCTCGTCGAGGGCGGCCGTGAGCTGCTGGCGAGCCTGCGCGGGGACCTGCACATGCACAGCAACTGGTCCGACGGCGGTTCACCGATCGAGGCCATGCTGGACGCCGCCCGCACGCTGGGCCGTGAATACGTCGCCCTGACTGACCACTCGCCCACGCTGAAGATCGCGAACGGGTTGACCCCGGAGCGGCTCAATGAGCAACTGGGCCTGCTGCCGGGCATTGAGGCGGCACAGGCCGACGACGGCCGCCCGCAGCCCCGCCTGCTGGCCGGCATCGAAGTGGACATCCTGGAGGACGGCAAGCTTGACCAGACCCCGGAACTGCTGGACCGCTTGGACATGGTGGTTGCGAGCGTGCACTCGAAGCTCCGCTCGGACAGCCGGACCATGACCCGCCGGATGCTGGGCGGCATCGAGGACCCGCACACCCGCGTCCTGGGCCACTGCACCGGACGGCTGATCACCGGCTCACGCGGGACCCGGCCGCCGTCGGACTTTGACGCCAAGCGTGTCTTTGCGGCGTGTGCGGACAACGATGTAGCCGTTGAGATCAACGCCCGGCCGGAACGCCAGGACCCGCCGGATGAACTGATTCAGCTGGCCCTCGACGCCGGTTGCCTCTTCAGCATCGACAGTGACGCCCATGCCCCCGGCCAGCTCGACTTCCTGCAGTACGGCGCCGAGCGGGCCGCCCGCAACGGCGTCCCTGCAGACCGGATCATCACCACCTGGCCCCTGGACCGACTCCTCGAATGGGCCCGCCGCTGACGCCGGCAGTGTTTTGGCAGCAAACCGACTAGATGTGACCGATTTCCGCGAGCCGGTCAGCCGCCGCACCGGCTAGATTGGCAGCATGGCAACAACGGCCCAGACGGGCTCCCCCGCAACAAAAACGCCCCTCCGGCCCGGACAAATCAGCGGGCTCGGCATCGCCGCAGTCATCGTCACTGTCGTACTCTGGGCCTCCGCCTTCGTGGGCATCCGCGCAGTCGGGCCCAGCTTCTCCCCCGGCCCGCTGACCCTGGGCCGGCTCGCCGTGGCGGCCGTCGCCCTGGGGCTCGTGGTGCTGCCCAAGTTCCGCGCAGCGAGCCTCCCCCGGGGCCGCGAGTGGTGGCCCATCCTGGCCTATGGCGTGATGTGGTTCGGCGGCTACAACGTCGCGCTGAACGCCGCCGAACATCTGCTCGACGCCGGCACCGCAGCGCTGCTGATCAACGTCAACCCCATCCTCGTCGCCGTGATGGCCGGCATCATCCTCAAGGAGGGCTTCCCGCGCTGGCTGATCATCGGGAGCCTGGTGGCGTTCAGCGGCGTCGCCGTCATTGCGCTCGGCTCCGGCCAGCGGTCACCGGCCGACGTAGCCGGCGTGCTGCTCTGCCTACTCGCCGCCGCCCTCGCAGCGGTGAGCGTCATCGTGCAGAAACCGGTGCTCCGCAAACTTCCCGCCGCGCAGGCCACCTGGTTCGGCATCCTCGTGGGCACGCTGTGCTGCCTGCCCTTCAGCGGCCAGCTGGTCACCGAACTGCAGGCAGCCCCGCTGCCCGCAACGCTGGGACTGGTCTACCTCGGCGTCTTCCCCACCGCCATCGCGTTCACCACGTGGGCTTACGCCCTCTCGCTGATCGACGCCGGACGGCTCGCCGCCACCACGTACCTGGTGCCGGGCACCACGATCCTGATTTCCTGGCTGCTGCTTGGCGAGATCCCCACCATCTGGGGCCTGGTCGGCGGGGTCATCTGCCTCGCCGGCGTCGCGCTGACCCGGCGTGGATCAGGCTCCCGCTCCGGCTCCCGGCCAAGGAAGGCATCGAAGCAAAGCTCGGTATCGGGCACCCCCCCAGAGCCCGGGGCATAGAGTTTGCCTATGCCCGCCTCCCGGCCTGCCGATCGTGCCAAGCGGAAACGACGACGGCGCGGCCCCCGGCGGCCCCTTTCCGATGTCCGAGGACGAGTTCGAAGCCGCGGTGGGGGATGCGCTGGCCCGGATCCCGCAGGAACTGGCCAACACGATGAACAACGTGGCCGTCTTTATCGAGGACGACTACATTCCGCAGCCCGACGAGGACCCGGACACCGTGCTGCTGGGCCTGTACGAGGGCGTGCCGCTGACCGAGCGGGATTCATGGTGGGACGCCGGCTCGCTGCCGGACCGGATCACCATCTACCGGAAACCGATCCTGGACCTCTGCGCGTCGCGCGAGGACGTGGTCGAGGAGGTAACAGTCACGGTGGTGCACGAGATCGCCCACCACTTCGGTATCAGCGACGATCGGCTGCACGAACTCGGCTGGGGCTAGCGCGCCGGGGTGCGACTAGCCTTGGAAGCATGGGACACGACCACTCGCACGGCATCACGGCCACGGGCACCGCGCGGCACCGCAAACGCCTGATCGCCGTCCTTGGTATCACCTTGGCAGTGGTTCTGATCCAGGTCGCGGGCGCCGCCATCTCCGGGTCGTTGGCCCTGCTGGCGGACGCCGGGCACATGCTCTCCGACGCCGCCGGTGTCTTCATCGCCCTGCTGGCCGCCTGGATCGCGGCCCGGCCGGCGAGCGATGCCAGGACTTACGGCTACCAGCGGGCGGAGGTCCTGGCCGCGCTGGCCAACGCCCTGGTCCTGATCGTCATTTCCGTCGTCATCTTCACCGAGGCCGTCCGCCGGTTCGGCTCCGCCCCCGAGGTGCACACGGACGTGATGCTCTTCGCCGCCATCCTCGGCGCGGTCGCCAACCTCGTTTCACTGCTGATCCTGCGCGGGGCCCAGAAGGAAAGCCTCAACGTCCGCGGCGCCTATCTCGAAGTCCTTGGCGACCTGCTGGGATCCTTCGCCGTGATTGCCGCCGCCATCGTCATCATGGCCACCGGCTACCAGGCCGCGGACACCATCGCCTCGATGCTGATCGCACTGATGATCCTGCCGCGGGCCTGGCACCTGCTGCGCGACGTCGTCGACGTGCTCCTCGAGGCCACCCCCAAGGGCGTGGACGTCCAGATGATCCGCGAACACATTCTGGCCGTGGACGGCGTCGTCTCCGTCCACGACATCCACATCTGGACGATCACCTCCGGCGTGCCGGTGTTCTCGGCCCACGTGGTGGTGGAGGACGCGGCGATGGGCGCCCGCGGGGCAGACAGGGTGCTGGACAAACTGGTCACCTGCCTCGGGTCGCACTTTGACACCGAACACTGCACGTTCCAGCTCGAGCCGGCCACCCACGCGGAGCACGAGGCCCACCAGCACGCTTGACGCGCCGCTCCCGGTCTGGCAGCGTCCGGAACGTCCTAGGAGAGCACGTCCTTGGTAGTGAACTTCGCGTAAGCAAGGGTTCCAAAGACGGCGAGGTAGCCGCCCTGCAGGAGCGCATTCGCCGCGAACGATTCCCAGACAACCGGTTGCCGCAGCAGGTCCGCGAAATCGAGCCAGCGGTGGGTAAAGAGCCACGGATGGAGCCATTCCAGCTGGGGCAGGGCATCCGCGACCTGGGCGACGACGGCGAGCACCACGGTGGCAGCCATCGCGCCGACGGGCACGTCCGTAAGGCTCGACATAAACAGTCCGACGGCGGAGAGCCCCACGAGTGAGACGGCCAGGTAGGCAGCAATCAGCAACAGCCGCACTACGGCATCGGCAGCACCTATCGTGTCGCCGGAGAGCAAGGTGACCGGGCCCACCGGAAAGAGCGCCGCCCCGATGCCGGCGCCGACCACCGCCACTGTCAGCGGTGCAACCACGGCGAACGCGACGGCGCCGGCGTACTTGACCGCCAAGAGCCGGCCCCGGCCCGCCGGGGCCGCCAGCAGGTAGCGAAGGGTGCCCAACCCGGCCTCGCCGGCGAGGGTGTCACCGGCGACCACGCCGATGGTCAGGGGCAGGAACAGCGGAACCGCGACCAGCATGGCGGTTACGCCGACGAACAGTCCGTTCTGGCTGATCCGGTCCAGGAAGGCCGGTCCGCGTCCTGCCGGCACGGCGGACGAGAGCCGCACGGCGACAGCGATCAATACCGGGATGGCGGCGAGGGCCAGCAGCATGGCCCAGGTCCGTCGGCGCCGGAACAGCACGCCGAGCTCGGAGCCGAGCAGCCGCAGCCCCTGGGTCCGTGGCCGGGTCCGGCGCAACCCCGGGGCGCGCCGTGTCTGCGGAGGGGCCGCCTGCGGAACAGCAGACGGCGGATCGGCTGATTGCCGAACGGCTGATTGTTCAGGAGGCCGCGCGGTCCCGCTGGGTTCACTGGGCAACGTCAAAACCTTCCCCTGTCAGTTCGACGAAGCGGTCCTCGAGGCTGCCCTGTTCGAGGGCGAAACCCCGGACCCGGACGCCGGCGGACACCAGTGCCGCCACGACCTGCTCGGGAGGGGGGACGGTGACGCCGGTGCCGCCGACCGGCAGTGGCGCGTACATCACCCGGCCTGCGCCCATCCCGTCGTCCAAGCTACCGCCGGTCGAACCGCTACCGGCCGAGCTGCCCCCATTCGAGCTTTGCTCAGAGCTCCCCGAGCCCGCTCCCCCGACGCCAGCCGGAGTACCGCCGTCGAGCGTCAGGCCCAGCCCGGCAAGAACGCGGGCGGCGGCGTCGGCGTCGGGAGTCAGCAGCCGGAGCCGGGAGCGTCCCGCCTGCCGCAGCTCCGTCATGGTCCCCTGGGCCACAAGGTGGCCCGCACTCATGATCGCCGCGTGGGTGCAGATCTGTTCCACCTCCGCGAGCAGGTGGCTGGAGACGAACACGGTCGCGCCGTCGGCAGCGAGGGACCGCACCAGGTGCCGCACCTCGCGGGTTCCCTGCGGATCCAGACCATTGGTCGGCTCATCCAGCACCAGCAGCTCGCGCGGGGCGAGCAGCGCGTTCGCGATCCCCAGCCGCTGCTTCATTCCCAGCGAATAGGCCCGGACCTTCTTGTCCGCGGCGTGCGCGAGGCCCACCCGTTCCAGGGCCGTGCGCACCCGCTCATGCCGCGTCCCGGCAAGGGCATGCGGGTCAGCGGCGTCGAAGCGCAGCAGGTTCGCGGCTCCGGAAAGGAAGGGGTAGAACGCCGGGCCTTCCACCAGGGCCCCCACCCGCGGCAACACGGAGTGAAGCTGCCGCGGCATCTCCTCGCCGAGGACGCGCACGGAGCCGCTCGAGGCGGCGGCCAGGCCCAGCAGAATCCTGATGGTGGTCGTCTTGCCAGAGCCGTTCGGGCCCAGGAAACCAAAGACCGAACCCTTCGGCACAGCGAGGTCGACGCCGTCAACCGCCAACTGGCGGCCGAAGCGCTTGCTCAAGCCCCGGGTTTCAATGCTCAGTTCGGCCGCTGGGGCGACGGCGGTCAATGGCTGGTGGCTGCGGCCTGGAGCCGCTCAAGCGGCACGGATCCGGCAAAGACCCGGCCGTCGTCGAGGATCAGCACGTTGACCAGCGCCGTCGAAAGCAGCCTGCCCCCGGCTACCGGGACGGTGGCCTGGGCCAGCAGCTCCGCGGCGTTCCCGGACTTTCCAAACTGGTCAGATTGCTGGCCCTGTTGCGGGTCCGCCTTCTGGTCCGGTTTCTGGCCCGGATGGCCGGCCAAATACTTAGCCAGGGCGCCGGCCGGAAGTTCGATCACGGTCTCCCAGCCGGTTCCGCTGACCCTGGGCTGCCCGTTCTTTGCTCCGGGCCGTTCCTTGGAGCCGGGCTCCATGGCGCCGGGGGTCTTGGAATCATGCGTCTTGGAGCCGTACGCCTTGGCATCCGGAACCGGGATCTCCTTGACCACCGCACCCGCCGGCGGGCTGAACTGGAAGATTGCAGCGTCCGGCGCATCGAGCGAGAGCTTGCTGAACGCGACACGGAATGCCGGATCCGCCTGGCCGCGGGCTTTCACTTCGACGCCGAGGGGCATGCCGTTCTGGCCGTCCACCGCAATCGCCACGGACGCCAGCAGGGTGGACGCGGACTTTGGCGTGAGCACCAGCTGGTAAGCGGCACGTCCGGCGACTTCGACGTCAGCGCCGACGGACACGTCGCTGCTCGAGTCAAGCTTGGCCAGGAGTTTTTCCGCTAGGGCGTCCGGGGCGGGCGCGGACTCCTGCCGTGACCGGTGGTGATCCGCAGCCCCGGCCGGGGGAACGGCGTGGGCGGCAGTGTTGTCCTTGGAGTTATAGAACCAGAGATCGTTGCCGTGACGGACGACGTCGCGCTCCGCGAGCCGGTCCAGGACCTGCACCCGGGCGTTGTCCGGGCCGTCGCGGTAGACCCGGGCGGTGTGCGGGCCAGTCAACAGCTCCAGCCAGGCGGTGTCCCCTGCCCCGGCACCAGGACCGGTCTGCGGAAGTGCGGGCAGGCCCAGGCTGGAGGACTGGTCCACCGTCCCGGAAAAGGACGTGACATGGTGCTGGGCAATCAGCGCCAGCACCTGCTCGGGCGACTTGGACGGCAGCGGGTCGCCCGCGCTGGCCGGGACCGATCCAGCGAGGACCCCGGCGGCGATCACGGCGGGAACGACGGCGGCCGGCAACCAGCGCAGCCAGGTGCGGCTCATGATAAACGCGCTCCAACATTGCAGCTCATGAATCAACTTTACGCCTCCAGCCGGGAGCCATCACGCGCACAGTTGATATTGATGCCGCGGGCTTAGCGGTGCTACGAGTCGCTGCGGTAATCCTCGACCGCGCGGCTAGGTGAGCACGTTGAGTGTCAGCTCGGCCGCGCCGAGCGACAGCGCGAGTATCGATGTTCCAACACCGGCAACGAGCAGCAGCCCCGGGTGGGCAAGCCCCACCACGACCCGCCTGAGCCGTGGCCTCCTCCGGAGGAACTTTTTGGGAATTCGCTCCGGTGCGGGGTCCTGTTTCCAGCCGCGGAGACGCCGCAGGAACCATGCGCAGCGGATAATGAAAGCCAGCCAGAGCAAGGACACCACCAAGGGGACCGCGGCCAGCATGAGGTTGAACCCCAGAGCAGTCACCTCCCGCTCTGACGTGCCGACGAGGGACTGGACGGTGGTCGAAATCGAGGCGCTCATGACCACCGAGACCCCCCAAACGAGGAACGCCGCCGTGAGAGCGAGGAATCGGACGAAAAAATGGCCGAGCACCGAGTCCTTGCGCCGGGTGAGGTGCCGGCGCGGTGTGGCCTGCAGCAGGGCGATGGTCGCCAGCACGGTTGGCAGCGCCGCCATTCCGACCATCACGTACCAGAACCAGCCCGCGAAGTCGAAAACGTCGTCGGCGACGATCAGGGCCGCCCAGAAGCCCGTCCACACCCAGCCGGCGGTGAGCGGCCGGCTGACGAGCCAGGCGGGCAGCCAGGGATCGTCGACGGCGGGCGCCTCCGGTTGGGGCACCGCGGGTTGGTCCGCCGCCGGGACGGCTGCGTTCGGCACGGGCTCAGAAGCGCCCGCCATGTCGGTCATGAGCCCACTGTAGCTAGGCGCCCAGCTGCCCTCCATCCCCGACTGCGTCAAAGGTGGCCAGCGGCGGGCCGGCTTAGCAGGGGTGCTAGGAGTCGCCGAGCATGGCACCGAAGCGCGGCCGGTCGGCCAGACGGGGATCCTCCCGGTCTGGAACCACCATCACGGGACCCTTGGCGTGGTGCAGGATGCCGTCCGAGGTGGACCCGAGCAACATTCCAGCGAAGCCGCCCCTGCCACGGGTCCCCACCACGACCAGCTCCACGTGCCGGGTCGCGTCTACCAGGATGTCCACCGGGGAGCCGTCAACCAGCTGCGTTTCGATCTGGAGCCGGGGAAAGTGGCTCTTGAGCCACTCTACTCCGGCGTCGAGCTGGACGCGGATGTCGGCGAAAAGTGCCTCGCGATCCATCGGGGCGGGTACCCAGGCGAGGGAGCCGCTGTACTGCGGCACCGCACAGACCAAGCGCAGCGGCGCGGAGAGGCGCTCTGCCTGGGCGGCGGCTTCGAGGACCGCCACCCGCGCCTGTTCGGACCCGTCGACGCCCGCCACCACGACGTTCTCGATCGGCTGGTGCCCGGACTTCTCCCGTTCAGCCATGACGCGCTTGTCATCCGTGGTCTCGCCCAGCCGGTCGCCGCAGATCAGCGGCACCGTCACCGTCGGGCATTTTGCGTGCGCGGGAAGGGCGCTGCTGACAGAGCCGAGGAGCCGGCCTACGAAGCCGCCCCGCCCGCGGGTTCCGAAGACCAGCAGCTCGGCGGTTTCGGTCATCTCCAGCAACACCCCGGAGGCGTCACCGTTCTCTACCGACGCGTCGACGTCGATGTTGTAGCGGGCCACCTTGTCGATTGCCTGCTTCAGGATGGCTTCCGCACCCTCGCGGATCACCGAGTCGTCAACCGTCGCATATCCGCCATCGAGGCCGGACGCAGCAAAGACCGGGACCGAGTAGGCAGTCACGATGTGCAGCGGGCGCTGGCGGCGCTCCGCTTCCCGGGCGGCCCAGACCAGGGCACAGTGGCTGTGTTCCGAGCCGTCCACGCCGACGACGATCCCCCGAGAAGCGGAGCGCTCGCCGGCGGCGTCCCCCACCTGGTCCGGCTGCGCCTGCTCTTCGGCCATGGGGTCCGCCTCCTCGCGTTACGTGGCTGTCTTGCGGCTATTCTGCCAGAAGTACTGGCCGGTAGCTTGCAGCCCGGAAAGGCCTGTTCACGGCCGGCAAATTTGGGTATGGTCTGAGGCATTGCTGAACCGAGACTCGTCTTTCAGATCGCCCGCTCCCTTTGGGGAGCGCGTCGGAGACGGATCACGGAAAGCCCCGGGCACCGGCCCGGAACCGCACGATTCGAGGAAGGACCCTGCAGTGTCGAGCATGCCTGTGAGCGGCGGAATCGAACGGACCAGCACCGTGGTCATCGGTACGGGCCTGTCCGGGCTGGCGGTGGCGAGCGAACTGCGGCGCCGGGGGGTCAGCGCCATCGTGGTGGACGGACTGGATCTGCTCGGGTCCGGGAACCCGGCCAACACCTCCTCGCTGCAGCGGTGCGACGCGGCGGACGCAGGCACCTTGCGGGAACGCAACGAGATTTTGCGGCACCTGCGAAACTACGCCGCCAGCCACGAACTCGACATCCGCAACAATGTCAGGGCCCTGCGCCTGGATCACCTTGACGCGGATTACCCGGCGGACGGCGGCCCGGACTCCGGCGAGGCGCCCGGCCATACCCAGGGGGGCCAGACCCAGCAGTGGGCCGTCATCACGCCCGGCGGTATCCTGTACGCCGACCATCTGGTCCTAACCCGCTGCGCCCACAGCCAGTTGCGTCGCATGCTGGCCGACCTCGGGGTGGCTGCCGGCCAGAACCTGATGGCTGCGATGCATGCGCTCGGGATGTATCTCGTGGGCGTCGGTGAGCTCATCACGCCCACGCCGAAGGAAGTTCTGCGTCAGGCCAAGCTGGTGGGCCAGGCGATCTCCGCCAAGGTCAACCCGGGCGGCATGCCTGCGCTGCTGCCCGGCGGGCTGGCGCTGCCCGCCTAGGTTTCAGCTCCGCAGGCGGCCCGGTCGGGCCGCGTCAGGGGGCGCTGTCGCCGTCGCCGGCGTCGAGGCGCCGCTTCGCCACCAGTGCCAGCGCCACCAGGATACCGACGGCCACCGCAACGAAGATCACGATGCTCCACGGGAACGGCTGGGAGGCATCGGCCACCGGCGAGGGAGCCGTTGTTGTGCCCGGTGCGGCGGTACCCATGGTCGGCACGGTCGCCGACGCGGCGCCGGACGCCGGCGCTGCTGCCGCCGGGGAACCCGTACCCGCCGTCGAACTGGCGCCCGCCGTCGCGGTGAAGCTGAAGGTGCCTTCGATCGGGTGCCCGTCAGAGCTTGCCAGCCGCCACTGAACGGTGAAGAGGCCGGCCGGCGCGCCTGCCTTGAGCCGCTGTGAGGCCACGTTGTCAAGGATCTGCACCGCACCGTCGGCCCAGTTCGTGCCGGCGGCGTCGCTGACCTTGATCTGCGAGCCCAGGGCCAGCGGGCGGTTGGTAAGGGTGAGGGAGACCGTCTCCGGCACGGCCGGCACGGTCGCACCGTTCGAGGGGCTGGTGGACTCGACGGCGTCGTGGGCGGACGCCGGCCCCGCGCCCGCGAGCGGAACGCCCAGCAGAACGGCAGCCAGCAGAATCAGGCCCAGCAGGGCGCCCGGAAGTCGTTGAACAAAACGCATGGGTGGCCCGCTCCTAAGTGTTGCCTTCCTTACAGACTAGGCGAGTTTGGCGGGTGGGCGCCGTCACTGCTAATAGGATTTAGCTAACACCCCCATTCCCTCCCGGAGGACCAATGCTTAAGCAGGGCTCTGCACTCGATCGGTATTTCAAGATTTCCGAGCGGGGGTCGAACGTTTCCCGTGAGGTCCGCGGCGGGTTCGCCACCTTCTTCGCCATGAGCTACATCGTGGTGCTGAACCCCTTGATCCTCTCCGGCCAAGACTCGTCCGGCGGAACGCTCGGCTTCCCCGCCGTCGCCGCCGTCACCGCCTTCGCTGCCGGCATTCTGACCATCCTGATGGGCGCGTGGGCCAAGCACCCCTTCGCTCTGGCGACGGGACTGGGCGTCAACGCCTTCGTGGCCGTCACCGTCGCCACCAATCCCGGACTGACCTGGCCGGACATGATGGGCCTAGTGGTCCTCTCCGGCGTGACCATGCTGATCCTGGTGCTCACCGGCTTCCGCACCGCCGTATTCAGGGCAGTCCCCGAAGGCCTGAAAACCGCCATCGTGGTCGGCATCGGCTTGTTCATCGCCTTGATCGGCCTGGTCAACGCCGGCTTCGTGCGCCGCATCCCTGACGTCGCGGGCACCACCGTCCCGGTCGGCCTCGGCTTCGACGGCAAACTCCTGGGCTGGCCCACGCTGGTGTTTGTGGTCGGCCTGATCCTCACCATTGCCCTGGTAGTCCGCAAGGTCAAGGGCGCGATCCTGATCGGCATCATCACCTCCACGGTCCTGTCCGTGATCCTGGAATTCACCCTCCACATCGGCCCGAGCTTCGACGGCAAGAACTTCAACCCGCAGGGCTGGTCCCTGGTAGCGCCCAAGTTCACCGAATGGGCCGCCCCGGACCTGTCCCTGATCGGCAAGGCCAACCCGTTCGGCGCGTTTGAGCACCTCGGCTTCGTGGCTGCGACCCTGCTGGCCTTCGTCATTCTGCTGAGCATCTTCTTCGACGCCATGGGCACCATGGTGGGCCTGGCCACCGAGGCAGGCACCATCGACAAAGAGGGCAACATTCCCAACGTGGACCGCGTGCTGCAGATCGACGCCCTCGGCGCGATCGTCGGCGGCGGCGCGTCCGTCTCCTCCAACCAGATCTACGTGGAGTCCGGCGCCGGCATCGGCGAAGGCGCCCGCACCGGCCTTGCCTCGATCGTCACCGGCCTGCTGTTCCTGGTCGCCATGTTCTTCACTCCGCTGATCAACCTGGTGCCGTTCGAGGCCGTCGCCCCGGCGCTCGTCGTCGTCGGCTTCATGATGGTGTCCCAGGTCGGCAAGATCGACTGGCAGGACTGGGGCATCGCGATCCCGGCGTTCCTGACCTTCACCCTGATGCCGTTCACCTACTCGATCGCCAACGGTTTGGGCGCCGGCTTCATCTCCTTCGTGCTGATCCGGCTCTTCCAGGGCCGCGCCCGGGAAGTGCACCCGCTGATGTGGGCGGTGGCCGCCGCGTTCCTGCTGTTCTTCGGCATCGGCCCGATCGAAGCCGCACTGGGCATCCACTAGTCCTCCCGCTCCCCCGCCCGCCGAGTTGGCATTTCGCGGCAGTGTTTCTCGCAGACATTGCCGCGACGTGCCAACTCGGCGGCGTTTAAGCGCTGGTTCCGGGATTTCGGACACGGCGACGGCGGCGCTGCTGGATTTCCGGCCAGGGCTGCGGTGAGCTAGGGGCATGCCTACTCCCGCCCGCACCGCCGACATCCCGCCGCAGCCCTGGACCGGCCGGAACGACGGCGACGGCGCCCAGCACCGGCGCTGGTGGCAGGCCGTCGCACCCTATACCGAAGCGTCCACGGTTCCGCCGCCGGTACCGGCCGGCCTTTCCCGCGGAGGGCCCGCGGTGCTCCTCGGTTTCGGCAGCGACGCCGGTGTCCGGCGCAATAAAGGCCGGGTGGGGGCGGCTGCCGGGCCCGCCGCTATCCGCGCCGCCCTCGGTCCGCTCGCGTTCCACCTGCCACGGGAGGTCTACGACGCCGGTGACGTCACCGTCGCCGGCGACGAGCTGGAGGCCGGGCAGGCGCGGGCCGGGCTGGCCGTCACCGCACTGCTCGACGCCGGCGCCCTCCCCGTGGTTTTGGGCGGCGGACACGAGACCGCGTTCGCCAGCTATCTGGGCGTGGCGGGGTGCGCCGCGGTCCGCGAAGGCCTGAGAGTCGGCGTGCTGAACCTGGATGCCCACTTCGACCTCCGCGACGAGCCGGTGCCCAGTTCCGGCACGCCGTTCCTGCAGATGGCCCGGGCGGAAGCCGCCGCAGGCCGCGAGCTGGACTACGCCGTCGTCGGGATTTCCGAACCGAACAACACCGCCGCGCTGTTCCGGACCGCGTCAGAGCTCGGCGTGGATTACCTGCTGGACGAGGACTGTTCTGTGGAGACCGCAGAGGCTTTCGTGGCCGGGTTCCTGGCCCGGGTCGATGCGGTGTACCTGACGATTGACCTGGACGTACTTCCGGCGTCGGTGGCGCCGGGCGTGAGTGCACCCGCCGCCTATGGCGTGCCGCTGCCGGTAGTCAGTGCTGTCTGCCGCCAGGTCGCGGCCAGCGGGAAGCTGCTCTCCGTCGACGTCGCGGAACTGAACCCGGACTTCGACGTCGACGGCCGCACCGCGAAGGTCGCCGCCCGCCTGATCAACACGCTGCTGCGGTAGCAGCTCCCGCCAGGGGCCACCTTCCGGTCCTAGCCGACGCCACCAGCTAGATGGGAGTGTGCGGGGCGTGGCCTTCGTCGCCGTGGACCTCGACGGCGCGGCGCTGGCGCAGCCGGTCCAGCCGGTTCATCACCGGCGCCGTGGTCGCGCCGTGCAGCACAATGGACATCGCCACCACGAGTCCCACGAAAGCCCAGAGCTGCTGGGCCTGGGCGCCGAAGTTTCCGTGGCTGAGGGCGTAGGCGAGGTAGTACAGCGAGCCGATGCCGCGGATACCGAAGAAGGCAATGGCGCTGCGTTCGCGCGGGCCGGTCTTGCCCCGGAGCAGGCCCAGCCAGCCCGCCAGCGGCCGGACCAGCAGCAGGAATGCCAGCGCCACCAGCACCTCCGCCCAGCCGATGCCGGCCAGCAGGCCGCGTGCGATTGCCCCGCCCAGCAGCACCAGGATGACCACCGTCATGAGCCGTTCCAGCTGCTCAACGTAGGAGTGCATCACCTTGTGGAAACCGTGGGTGCGCTCCGCTGCCCGGATGGTGACCGCGCAGACGAACACCGCGACGAAGCCGTAGCCTTCGATCAGTTCCGTCACGCCGTAGGCCAGGAAGGTCGCCGCCAGCGCGACGAACCCCTCGGAGTGGTTGGACAGCCGGATGGTCTCGTGCCGGGCGGTGAAGAATAGCCGGCCCAGCAGCTTGCCTGTCGCGAGGCCCAGGAGCACGCCGATGCCGATCCGCCAAAGCACGTCCATCGCAAGCCAGTGCCCCAGCAGGCCCGAGGGCGAGGCCCCGGCGAAGCTGATGGCGATGGCGAGATAGACGAACGGGAACGCGAGACCGTCGTTCAGGCCCGCCTCGGAGGTGAGGCCGAAACGGATCTCGTCCTCAAGATCGGTTCCCTCTTCATCGTCGGCAGGTTCCCCCACCTGGACTTCGGAGGCCAGCACAGGGTCCGTCGGGGCTAGGGCGGCAGCAACCAGAAGCGCTGCCCCGAGGCCGAGGCCCAGGAACCACAGGCCCAGCAGGGTCAGTCCAATGATGCACAGCGGCATCGCGATTCCGAGCATGCGCCAAGTCGTCGACCACTGTTTGCGTCCCAGGGGCCGGTCCAGGGCCAGGCCCGCACCCATCAGCGAGATGATGACGCAAATCTCGGTCAGGTGCAGAACGAACTCCCCGTGCTCCAGAGGATCCGGGTTTGGCAGGTCGGGCATCAGCGAGAACACCAGCATGCCTGCGCCGAGAAACACCATTGGCATCGAAAGAGGCGCGTTGCGCAGCAACTTGGGCAGTACGGCCGCAATAAAGACGGCAATTCCCGCAGCGATAAAGACGATACTGGGAGCTTCGAACATGCGCATGCCCTCCTGTAGTAACCGGAATGCGGGTTCGAAATGGGTCGGGGCGCCGTTCACACAGAACGACGCCCCTTGCCTCAAAAGATATACCGCCTCCTGCACACTATCGGCTTTCGGAGGGAAGCCACGCGGTGCGGACTAGAATAGAGGGTGGCCAACCGGCCGGATTCAAGGAAAGACCAGCTAATGAACACACACACCATGCAGTCGCACGGCTCTGATGGCACATCTATCAAACTTTCGTTTGCCAGCGCCCACGAGGTCCACCATGGCCTTGAAAGTGCCGTCAAAACGCTGATCGCCTCGGCCGCCCAGGACCGCCGCTGCGGGATCAAGGTCACCCGGCACGAGCCGGGCGCCTACACCGTGGCACTGGACGACACGGTTCCGTTCGGCGAAACCCACGAGGACGTCGCGGCCTAGAACCACCCGGCTGACGGAGCCGCAGCGCGCAAGGGCCGGTGAGGGTTGTCCCCTCACCGGCCCTTTGCGACTTTACCGTACGGCCGAGCGACCGTGGGCTGAGCTGCCGTGCGCCTAGCTTCGCCGCACCTCCACGCCGTCGGACTTCAGGAACAGCTGCGCCTCCGACGCCGTGCCCGGCACAAGCCAGAGCACGTTGCCGCTGGCCGAAACTTCTTCGACTTCCCCGGCCGCAAGGACCTGTGCGTGCTTAAGGATTTCTATGCGGTCACCGGCTTTGAGGTTGCCCCAGTCGGAGACCGTGGCGGCGAACGCCGTGCGCCTGGACAGGACCGTCCCGCGTGCTTTCATGAAACTTCTACCCCCTCGTAGAGATCTACGCACAGCATCATCGGTGTGCGCTTAATCATATTTTTACTACAGTTCGCCTGCTAAGGCGCCTTCTGCCGCCGAACATTCAGCACCAAGCGGCAAATGTCCGCCGCCTGCGCATTTTCTTTGCCGTCAGGCAAGAATTCCGACTGCGGATTCGGCGGCGGACCGGACCGCGCCCGAGGCCACCACCCGGTCGGCGGCTTCGAGTTCCGGCGACAGGTAGCGGTCCGTTCCGGGGCCGTCGACGACGTTGCGGAGCGCCGCGATCACCGCCGCCCCGGCAGGACCGGGGGTGAGTTCGCCGCCGGAAAGCTGCGTCCGGATATCCAGCGCCCGGGCCGAGGCCACCAGCTCGACCGCCAGGACCCGGCGCAGGTTCTCCACCGCGCGGCGGAGCTTGCGGGCCGCGTGCCAGCCCATCGAGACGTGGTCCTCCTGCATGGCCGAACTCGGAATGGAGTCCACCGATGCCGGCACGGCCAGCCGTTTGTTGTCCGAGACCAGCCCGGCCTGGGTGTACTGGGCGATCATCAGGCCCGAGTCCACGCCGGGATCGGCGGCCAGGAAAGCCGGCAGCCCGTGCGAGCGGGCCGGATCGAGCATCCGGTCGGTGCGGCGTTCGGCAATCGAGCTCAGGTCCGCCACCGCAATGGCGAGGAAGTCCAGGACGTAGGCCACCGGGGCGCCGTGGAAGTTGCCATTGGAGCTGACCCGGCCGTCCGGCAGCACCACCGGGTTGTCGATGGCGGCGGCGAGCTCCCGGGAGGCAACCAGGGCGGCATGGTCCACGGTGTCGCGGACGGCGCCGGCGACCTGCGGTGCGCAGCGCAGCGAGTAGGCGTCCTGCACCTTGGTGTCATTAATCCGGTGGGAGGCGACGATCGCGGACCCGGACAGGACCCGTAGCATGTTGTCGGCGGCCGCGGCCTGGCCCGGGTGCGGCCGGAGGGCGGCGTGCAGTTCGGGCAGGAACACCTGGTCCGTGCCGAGCAGCGCCTCAACGCTCAGCGCGGCGGTGATGTCCGCCGTCGTGAGCAGCTGCCGCAGGTCCGCGATGGCCATCAGCAGCATGCCCAGCATCCCTTCGGTGCCGTTGACCAGGGCCAGGCCCTCCTTCTCTGCCAGCGTGACCGGCTCGATCCCGTGTTCGGCGAGCAAGTCGGCAACCGGCCGCTCACCGCGTGCTCCGTACCTGACGCCGTCGGGCCCCTCCGCTTCGCCCTCGCCCATCAGGACCAGGGCACAGTGCGAGAGCGGCGCGAGGTCGCCGGAGCAGCCGAGGGAGCCGAATTCGCGGACCACCGGAGTGATGCCGGCGTTGAGCACGTCCACCATGGTCTGCAGCACCACCGGCCGGACACCGGTGCGGCCGGACGCGAGGGTTTTGGCGCGCAGGAACATAATCCCGCGAACCACCTCGCGCTCCACTGCCGGACCCATGCCGGCGGCGTGGCTGCGGATCAGGGATTTCTGCAGCTGGGTGCGCAGAGCGCTGGGAATGTGCCGGTTGGCCAGGGCCCCGAAGCCGGTGGAAATGCCGTAGGCGGGAACGTCGCTGGAGGCGAGGCCGTCGATGTGCGCGCGGACCTTGGCGACGGCGTCGAGCGCCTCCGGGGAGATGCTGACCCGGGCGTCATGGCGGGCGACGGCGAGAACGTCCTCGGGGGTGACGCTGCTCGAGCCGAGCGTGACGGTGAGCGGCGAATGGGTTGTGACGGTCATTGGGTGTTCCTAAGTCTGGGGGGCCTGGGTTAGGGGGTCTCTAGCATCGGGATGCGGACGCCGCGTTCCTTGGCGACCTCGACGGCGCGGTCGTAGCCGGCGTCGGCGTGGCGGATGACACCCATGCCGGGGTCGTTGGTGAGGAGGCGTTCGAGCTTCTGCGCGGCGAGGTCGGTGCCGTCGGCCACCGAGACCTGACCGGCGTGGATGGAGCGGCCGATGCCGACTCCGCCGCCGTGGTGCAGGGAGACCCAGGTGGCGCCGGAGGCGGTGTTGAGCAGGGCGTTGAGCAGCGGCCAGTCGGCGATCGCGTCGGAGCCGTCGGCCATGGCCTCGGTTTCGCGGTACGGGGAGGCGACGGAGCCGGAGTCGAGGTGATCGCGGCCGATCACGATGGGCGCCTTGACCTTGCCTTCCTTCACGAGTGAGTTGAACAGCAGCCCGGCCTTGGCGCGGTCGCCGTAGCCCAGCCAGCAGATCCGGGCGGGCAGGCCCTCGAACTCGACGCGTTCGGCTGCGGCGTCGAGCCAGCGGTGGAGGTGCTTGTTCTCCGGGAAGAGGTCCTTGATGGCGGCGTCCGTGACGGCGATGTCCTCCGGGTCGCCGGAGAGCGCCACCCAGCGGAACGGGCCGAGGCCCTCGCAGAACAGCGGCCGGATGTAGGCCGGGACGAAGCCGGGGAACTCGAAGGCCCGGCTGTAACCGCCCTTACGGGCCTCGTCCCGGATGGAGTTGCCGTAATCGAACACCTCGGCACCGGCGTCCTGGAACTCGACCATCGCCTGGACGTGCCGGGCCATCGAGGCTTGGGCTTTCTTAGTGAACCCCTCCGGGTCGGCGGCTGCCTCGCGGTGCCAGTCCTCCACGGTGATGCCCTCGGGCAGGTAGCTCAACGGGTCGTGCGCCGAGGTCTGGTCCGTGACAATGTCGACCGTGAGTTCGCCCGCCTTGTGCCGGCGGAGTATTTCCGGGAAGACCTCGGCAGCATTGCCCACGTACCCCACGGACCAGCCGCGGCGCTCCTCCTTGGCTGCCAGAACCTTGGCGATGGCGGCGTCGAGGTCGGTCTCGACTTCGTCGAGGTAGCGTTTGCCGGCCCGGCGGCGTAGCCGGGTTTCGTCGACGTCGACTATCAGGCAGGCGCCGTCGTTCAGGGTGACGGCGAGCGGCTGGGCCCCGCCCATGCCGCCGCAGCCGCCGGTGAGGGTCAGGGTGCCGGCGAGTGTGCCATCCGCGTCGCCGGTGAGCTTGCGGGCGATCGCGGCGAAAGTCTCAAAGGTTCCCTGCAGGATGCCCTGGGTTCCAATGTAGATCCACGACCCCGCTGTCATCTGGCCGTACATCATCAGGCCCTCGGCCTCGAGCCGGCGGAATTCCGGCCAGGTGGCCCAGTCCCCGACCAGGTTGGAGTTCGCGATCAGCACCCGCGGCGCCCACTCGTTGGTGCGGAAGACGCCGACCGGCTTGCCGGACTGGACCAGTAGGGTCTCGTCCTTGTCCAGGGTTTCCAGGGTGCGGGTGATCGCGTCGAACGCGGCCCAGGAACGGACGGCGCGGCCGGTGCCGCCGTAAACCACCAGGTCGTCCGGACGTTCGGCAACCTCCGGGTCCAGATTGTTCATCAGCATGCGCAGCGGGGCTTCGGTCTGCCAGCTCTTGGCCGTGAGTTCCGTGCCCCGGGCTGCTTTCACCGGGCGGGCACCGGTGGTGAAATCGGCGGGTGCCATGAGGACTCCTTCGTGCTCTGGGGTGTTACTGGGATGCGGTTCTGTATCAACTAAAGCCTGTCCGGCGGCCCGCAGACATAGGCTTCGGCCGGGTACTGTCCGGTATTCCAGACCGAGCAACCTGCCGGATCACGTCATATTAAGGGTCGACGATGATGCCTAGCGCTGGTCGCTCGGGCCCGGGCGGCCGTGGATCCGCCCAGAGAGATCGTCTGCGGTCTTTTGGACTCTCGCGGCGAGGATCGGCCACTGGTCCGCTGGCAGTTTGTCCTCGAGGAAGGTGACGGCGACGGCGGCCGTCGGCCAGCCGGTATGGTCTGTCACGGCTGCGGCGATCGAGCCGAACCCGGGCGTTATTTCGCCGTGTTCGGTGGCGTAGCCGCGTTGCCGGACCTGGTCCAGGTGCGAGGAGAGCGCGGAGTACTTGCTGATGGGCGATGCGGTCTCGTGCCGGGAACTAAAGGCGGCAGCGTTCGGGTACAGCGCCCGGACCTGCGATTTGGGCAGCGCAGCAAGGATCGCCCGGCCGCTGGCGGTGAGGTGGCTGGGCAGCCGGACGCCGACGTCGGTCACAAGCGAGGGCCTGTTCTTGGCCCGTTCCTCTACGATGTAGAGCACGTCACGGCCATGCAGCACGGCCAGGTGTGCGCTCTCCCCGATCCTGTCCACGAGCGTCGCGAGCATCGGCCGCCCGAGCCGGGAGAGCGGTTCCTGGCGCGAATAGGCTGAGCTGAGTTCGAAGGCGCTGATCCCCAGGCCGTAGCGCTGCTCCTCATGCAGGTGCAGCACGAAGCCATTCGCCTCCATGACGCCCAACAGGTGGTAGACGCTGGAACGAGGCAGACCCAGCGCGGTGGCAATGTTCGACGCCGCCATCGGTCCCCGCTTCGAGGCCAGCAGCTTCAGGATGCGGAGCGTGTTCTCGGCGGCCGGGACCTTGGACGTCGGCCCGGCAACCCCCGGTCTGGCGACACCGCGCCTGGCTGCAGCCGCCACCGGCGGAACGACGGCTGTTGCGGTTTCCGCAGGTTGAATGGCGGCTGTCATGTGTTCCTCTTCGACTTTTGAGCGGCATGTCCGGTATCCCGTACTCAAGGATGACCCCCGGACACCGGGAGGCGGCGTCGTCCCGGTCCTCCACTGTCCGGGATACCAGACATTGGCCTTTACTTCCAGCTGCGGGACCATCGCCCCTAGTCCCCGGCACGACGGCGGTGCTTGGCTGGGGGAATCGCCGGCACGAGGAGGTAAGCCGTGCGCTGGCTTGCAGGACTGTTTCTGATCGCGCACGGCCTCGTGCACCTGGCTATCTGGTTGCCGCGGCAGGATGCGAAAGCGCCGTTCGACGTCGGCCACTCCCCTTTCGCGGGCGACGTGCGCCGGCCGGCAACGGCCCTGGCCATCGCAGCGGCGGTGGTGCTGGCGGTGGCCGGTCTTGGGGTTCTGACCGCCGCGCCGTGGTGGGTGCCCGTGACCGTGGCCGGCGCAGGGGTCTCAGCAGCGCTGTTGGTGCTGACCTTCAATCTGTGGTGGCTTATCGGGCTGGGCATAAACGTGGCGATCATCGTGCTGGCCCTGCAGCAGGCAGGGTGAGCAGGGTGGATGCTCGGCACGCGGCCCTGCGCCGGGTGGAACTCAGGACTATCAAGGCAGTCCACACGTTCGCCTGGTTCACGATCGAGGCCGCGATGGTCTACGTTCTCTATGCCGGCTTCAGGGGCCGTTCGGACCGCAGGGCCGGCCTTGCCGCTGCGGTGGTGTTCACGGAAACCGCGGTCTTTGCGGGCAACGGCTTCCATTGCCCGCTGACGGCGGTGGCGGAAAATCTGGGCGATGCCAGCGGCTCGGTCACCGACATCTACCTGCCCGCATGGTTTGCCCGGAACCTCCCGGCGATCCACGTGCCGCTGCTGGTGCTGGCCATAGCGCTGCACTGGCGGAATCTGCACCGCCGGTTCCTGCGGAGGGCGGCGCGCACCCAGCAGTGAGGTCCAAGTAGCCTCTGATGAAGATGGGGTATTTGTTACTCGTGTTACTGCTGGGCCGAATCTCTAGGCTGGAACGACGGGGCGTCCGAACGGAAGAGCCAGGCTGGGGAGTCATCCACGACGGGCCTCCGCGAATGCACTTCGTTCGCCCGCTAGGAGCAGTCAGATGGGTCTTTTACCTGCAAAACCAGCCCGCCCGCAGCCGCACCGCCTCACCCGGGCAGCGGCGCACGCCGTCGACCGGCTCCGGAAAGCCCGCATCCCGTTCCGGCCCGGGGAGGTGGTCGTGGGGGATGACCCTTTCAACGGTCGCCGGCAGGGAACTGTCGAAGTGATCCGGCCGCCCTACCTCGGGCTCCGTGTTCCCGGGACACCGGTCGGGACCTTGGTCTTTTTCGACTATCGCACGGTGCGGCACCCCGAGTAGGCCCGAGTAGGCCCGGGAAGAGGCGGAAGGACCCCGTGCGGGCGGCGATCTACACCCTTTGCGGAAAGACGCCCGCGCCGGCGAGGCCCGAACGCGGAGCCGTTTCCACTTTTGCACAGATCCAGCGCCCCAGCTCGGTGGCCCGCGCGGGATCGATCGAGGTGTCGAAACCGGCCCGCCCCAGCATCCACGCCAGGTCCTCGGTGGACACATTGCCCGCGGCGCCCGGGGCGAAAGGGCAGCCGCCGAGTCCGCCGACGGCGCTGTCAAAAACGGTCACCCCTGCCGCCATGGCCGCGTAGGTATTGGCCAGGGCGGTGTGGCGCGTCTCGTGCAAATGTGCGCGCAGCTGAAGATCCGTTTCTGCCCGCAGTGCAGCGAAGACCTCGCCGACCTGCCACGGAACGGCGCACCCGATGGTATCCGCCAGCGCCACCTCCGCCAGTGCCGCCCGCTGCAGGGCACTGCCGACTACCGACAGCGCCTGCTCGCCCGGTACGTCGCCTTGGTAGGGGCAGCCAAACGCGACCGCGGCCGTGACTGTGAGCGGAATGGAAGCCGCCGCCGCGATCGACGAGACCTCCTCCAGCGAATCAAGTGCCGCCGCCACGGTGGTGTTCTGGTTTGCCTTCGCGAAGGCATCCGTCACCGGCAACACGTAGTTCATCTCATCGACGCCAGCATCGACGGCCCGGACGGCACCCCTGGTATTGAGCACCAAACCTATGTAGCTGGCCCCGGCATCCCGCGGCACACCGGCCATGACCGCCTCCGCGTCGGCCATCTGCGGAACCTTCTTCGGGTTCACGAAGCTGACCGCTTCAATCCGTCGCACGCCTAGAGACACCAGCTCATTGATCAGCTTCAGCTTGTCCTGGGTATGGACAGGCACTTTCTCATTCTGCAGCCCGTCCCGGGGACTGACGTCCACGATGGAAACAGATGGTGCCGGTTGTGTCTGTTCCATCAGATCGCTCCTTCTTCCTTGGCGTTCCTAAGTTCCTCCCCGGAAAGTCCCAGCAGGTTCCCGTAGACGGCTTGGTTATGGGATCCCGGCGTCAAGGGCCCGTTCCAGCCAATACCCCCCGCGCTGCGCGTCAAACGGGGAACAATTCCGGGCTGAACCACAGTGCCTAGTTCCTCGTCCGGAACTTCCACCAGCATTCCCCGCGCCCGCAACTGGGGGTCGGCAAAAATGTCTTCGATGCTGCTGACCGGGCTGTTCGGAACGGCATGCCGGTCCAGGAGCCCGGTCAGCTCGGCGTCGGTGTAACCTGCCGCCCACTCTGCGATCAGGGATTCCAGTTCATCCTGGTTGGCACCCCGGGCTGTGTGGTTGCCAAAGCGCGCGTCCGTGGCCAGTTCCGGGCGGCCCATGGCCGCGGCCAGCCGCACGAAGACCGAATCCTGGTTCGCTGCTATCACAACCCACTTGCCGTCGCTGGAGCGGAAGATGTTCGACGGCGCGATCCCCTTCAGCCCCGATCCGCTCGGGCCCGGAACAATGCCTGCCGCCGCATAGTCAGGGACCGCACTCTCCAGAAGGGAAAAACATGCTTCCACGAGCGATACGTCCACCACCTGTCCGGTTCCGCCTTTCGCGTCCCGCCAGTACAGGGCCAGCAATATCCCCTGCAGGGCGTAGAGCGAAGCCAGACTGTCGCCCAGCGAGATGCCGGTGCGCGGCGGCGCCTGATCCGGGTAGCCGTTGAGGTAGCGCAGCCCTCCCCTGGCCTCGGCCACTGACGCATACCCTGGCTTTTGAGCGTCAGGACCGGTCTGCCCGTAGCCGGAAACCCGGGCGATGATGAGTCCGGGATTGATTTTCCACAGCTCCTCGGGGGCCAGTCCCAGGTTTTCCAGCGTTCCGGGACGGAAGTTCTCCAGGAGTACATCCGCTTCCCGGCACAGCTGAAGGAACAGTTCCCGCCCGCGCGCTGCCTTCAAATCCAGCGTGACGCACTTCTTCCCGCGGGACTGCACGGACCACCACAACGTGTGCCCATGAACCTGCGCCCTGCCCCATTCCCGCATCGGATCCGGCCGGCTTGGTGACTCGATTTTGATGACTTCTGCACCGAAGTCGGCCAGTTGCCGGCCGGCAAAGGGTCCGGCGATCAGGGACCCGAGCTCGAGCACCCGCACACCGGCAAGGGGCCCGGCGGCGGGGGAAGACTCGACGTCGGCTGAGGCACTTGCCGCACCGCCTCGCGTGGGGCTCTCGGATAGGTTCACCATGGCTGGGACTCCTGTTCTACCGTCGCCGAGCACGCGGCGCAGATCGGCCGGTGCTCTAGCGGAGCCTATTGAGCGGCGATTCTTCCCCGCTAGGCCATTTCACATTGTGGACCTAAATCCACGATGTGGGTACGGCTTCCTGAGGAATGGTCCCGCCGATCACCCGCGTGGACTCCTCGGCCGCCGCTAGGACCGGCTCCACCCAGGACGCGCAGACGTCGTATGGCATTCGCAGTGTCGGCCCCATAACAGTGAGGGCGCCGTAGAGCTCGCCCTGAGGCCCAAAAATCGGTGCCGAAATTCCGCTCGCACCGGAAACCCGCTCCCCGGTGGTGATGGCGAAACCGTCCGCACGGGTTTTTGCGACAGCCGCCTCGAGGTTCGCGGCGTCGGTGATCGTCTGGGCAGTGAGCGAGTGCAGCCCGGACCGGTAGATCTGATCGGCGACCTCGGGTGTCCAGGCGAGGAGGACACGCCCCGCGGCGCCCACGTGGAGGGGCATGATTTCGCCGACCTGAACCACCCTGCGCAGCATTCGCCGGGTCTCGGAAAGCGCAATGCACACGCGCTTTCCTTGGGATTCGCGGAAGATACATGCCGTTTCACCCAGCTCATCTCGCAGTCGCCGCAACACCGGGCTGAGCAGTTCGAGGTAGTCGAGGCCCTGGATAGCCGGCGCTGCCCAGTGGGCCATCCGGACGCCGACACGGAACTTGTCGCCGTGTCGGTCCAGAATGCCCTCCTGGACCATGTTGGCCAGCAGTCGCTGCACGGTGGAATGCGGCATGCCGGTCGCGGCGCGGAGTTCGGCAAGCGAAAGCTCCGGCTGGGCGAGCGAAAAAGCATCGAGGATGGAGGTGATTTTTCGAAGGACCAGCAACGGCGTAGTCGACGACTCGGAGGGGGTCATAGTGAAAGTGTATGGGGCCGCCCACGTGAAAGTGCCCCCGTTTCGGACCCAACGATCCGATCGGGACAACGTTGAGTGTGACGGGGCTTACTGTTAGCATCAGGTCCACATCATGATGGTCAACCCACGATGTGGCAATAAATTCCCGGGACGTCAGAGCAGACGTAGCGGGAGTGGAGACGGCACACACCAGAGCCGGCCCGGTAAGGATCAGCAGCGGAAACGATCGGCCAGCGTCGGCCGGGAAGAGTGCGATGATGCCAGCTGCAGAGGCAGACACGTCAAGGTACGCGGTGGAGCTCACCGGGTGCACCAAACAATTTCCGATGCCCGGGGGTGAAATTTACTTCGCCGTCCGCGACATCAACCTTAAAGTCGAGCCGGGACGGTTTGTTTCGATTGTCGGCCCCACGGGGTCCGGCAAGTCGACCATCCTTAACATGGCGGCGGGCCTGCTGAACCCCAGCGTTGGGGAAGTGAAGAGCTTCGGGGAACCGGTCAGCGGAGTAAACCGGCGGGCCTCCTACATGTTTCAGCAGGATCCGCTTCTCCCCTGGAAGACCGTAATCGACAATGTGAGCCTCGGCCTCACCATGGCCGGCGTGTCAAAGGCGGACGCCCATTCAGAGGCGCGGCGGTGGCTTGAAAAAGTGGGGCTTAAGAACTTCGCCGACCGCTACCCCCACCAGCTCAGCGGGGGTATGCGCAAACGGACCGCCATCGCCCAGGCGTGGATCGTCAACCCGGACGTCCTGCTGATGGACGAACCGTTTTCCGCCCTCGACGTTCAGACCCGCCAAATTATGGAGAACGAACTCTTGCAGCTGTGGCAGGAATCGGGAAAGGCCGTTGTCTTCATCACCCATGACCTGGACGAAGCCATCGCACTGTCGGATGAGGTGGTGATCCTCGGGGCAGGGCCCGGAAGCACTGTTGTGGGAAGTTACGAGATCGACATCCCGCGGCCCCGCGACCTCCTCGATATCCGCGACGACCCGCAGTTCGTGTCCCTGCACCGTGAGATCTGGGGCAGGTTGAAGGTTGAAGTCTCCAAGACCTACGAAAACGCCATGGCCGAGGAAGGTGACGTCGCGTGACTCTTTTGGAATCGAACAAGAACGGGCTCTCCGCGGCGCTGGAGGGCGGCAGCCGCCGTCGTACCAGAACTGAGATGTCCCCGCTGGTGATGCGGGGCACCCAGCTGCTGCTCACCATTGTGGTCCTGGGCGCGTGGGAGCTGTCTGTCCGCGCCGGAGTGGTGGACGAATTCTTCTTTCCGCGTCCCACCGAAATCTTCCAGACAGTCTGGCTGTGGGTCTCCACGGGGTTTGTCTTCCCGCATCTGTGGATCACCATGCAGGAGGCGATCCTCGCCTTCCTCGTTGGAGCCGCCGTCGGGCTGCTCCTGGGCTTCGTGCTGGCCCGGGTACGCTTCCTGGAGCGCCTGCTGGACCCGTTCCTGCAGATGTTCAACGCCCTCCCCCGCGTGGTTCTTGCGCCCATCTTCCTGCTGTGGTTCGGACTGGGCATCTGGTCCAAAGTCGCCTTCGGCTTCACCCTTGTGTTCTTCATCGTCTTCTTCAACACCCTCGAAGGCGTCAAGAGCGTTGACCGCGTACTCGTGGACAATGCGCGGATGTTGGGGGCGTCCGAGAAGCAGCTGCTGCGCCATGTGTTCATCCCCAGCGCCCTCACCTGGATCTTCTCCAGCCTGCACATCAGCGTCGGATTCGCCATCACGGGCGCAGTGGTCGGTGAATACCTCGGCGCCTCGGCCGGTGTCGGTTACGCCATCGCCCAGGCCCAGGGCGTCTTCGACACCAAAGGCGTCTTCGCCGGGATGTTCATTCTGATGATCGTGGTGCTCATCATCGATCTCCTCGTCAACCGCCTGGAACGACACCTGCTTCGTTGGCGTCCCGTCCAGTCCTCCTAGCCAGCCAACCCGCCATTACCCCTCAGAAGGGACCTCAGATGACACAGCATGAAAACCGGGCCAGGCGCCGGAGCATCTTCCGCCCGGTCACCCTTGTCGCCGCAATTGCTCTTGCCCTTTCCGCCTGCGGCACGCCGTCGGCCGCGCCCCCGGGTCAGTCCGGCAGCGCCGCAGCCGGCGGCGGCAGCAGTTCCAAGGTGACCATCGGCGTCGGCGGTCAGACTCTGCTGACCTACCTGCCGACGACGCTCGCGCAGGAACTCGGCTACTACAAGGACGAGGGCGTGACGGTCGAGCTTCAGGACCTGCAGGGCGGCTCCAAGGCGCTGACGGCGATGGTTGGCGGCAGCACCAACGTGACCAGCGGGTACTACGAGCACACCATCCAGATGCAGGCCAAGAACCAGAAGATCAAAGCGTTTGTGGACATGGGAAGGTCCTCCGGGCTGGTGCTGCTGGTCGCGCCGAAGAATGAGGGCAAAATCAAGACCCTCGCCGACCTCAAGGGCAAGAACGTGGGCGTCACCGCCCCCGGGTCCTCAACCGACATGTTCATCAAATACCTCCTTTCAAAGAACGGCCTGCAGACGACGGACGCAGCTGTGTCAGCCATCGGTGCAGGCTCCTCCGCCGTGGCGGCCGTGGAACAGGGCCAGGTTGACGCCGCCGTCATGCTGGAACCGGATGTCTCGGTCTTGAGCAAGCGGATCGGCCACGATCCGGTCATCATCGAAGACGTCCGTTCCGCCGACGGACTCAAGGAAGTTTTCGAGACGGACGCCTGGCCGTCTTCGAGTCTTTACGCCAAGACGGAGTGGCTGGACGCCAACAAGGAAACCGCCGGCAAGCTCGCCAAGGCCATCAAGCGGACCCTGGAATTCATCGCCGGACACTCCGGGGAGGAGATCGCGGCCAAGATGCCTGAGAGCTACTCCGGGGGCGACAAGGCCCTTTACGCCAAGGTGATTGAGGACTTGAAGAAGACGCTGAGCAAGGACGGCGCCTTCACCGAAGACGGAGTCCAGGCGGTGCTGAAGACACAGCAGGTGGCCAATCCGGAAGTCGGTAACAAGGACATCAAGCTGTCGGAAACGTACACGAACGAGTTCGTGAAGTAGAACCCCTTAGCCCCATCGAGGGCCCGCTGTCCGGCTACGGACGGCGGGCCCTCTCGCGTTCTGCCCGACGGCGGCAGGTGTCGTCGCCCGACGACTGCTAGGGGCCGCTCGGCTTCCCGTCATCCGGCTCGCCCTCGTCCCGGCGCCGGAAGTCCCCGGGCCAGTCAGACCGACGGATCCGCCGCAGTTCCTCGACCGGCCCAAGATGGCCCCACTCATCACGGCCGAGCCGCGCCAGGGGGCCAAGCAAATCAATCCGGGGATGGTTTCCTTCCAGGACGTCCGCCGAGACCGCTGCGTGGGTAACCTCGCCGAAGACCAGGACACAGTCACCCATGGCCAGGGTGGAATGCAGCCGGCATTCCAGGGCCACCGGGGATTCCGCTACCCGAGGCACGCTGACCGTCACGCTGGCTTCCCGGGTGAGACCTGCGGCGTCAAACTCGCTGACCTCCGGCGGGAAATTCGTGCCGGTCGCGTTGACCTCGGCGAGGAAATCAGCGGGCGCGAGACTCACCACAAATTCCCCCCGCTCGTTGATGTTCCGCAGCGTATCCTTCCGGCCCACCGAGGTGAACTGGATGATCGGCGGCGTCACCGACGCGACAGTAAAGAAGGAATGCGGAGCCAGATTGTCCACGCCGCCCGCTGAGGTGCTGGACACCCACGCGATGGGCCGGGGAACGATAACCGCCGTCAGCAGGCGGTAGAACTCCGCGGAGGACAGGTCCGCCGGGCTGAAATCCTTGCGCATGCTCCCAGCCTAGCGGCGTGCCCGGTGGACAGTTCCGCACGAACAGGCCCGAGCGGCTTGATACACCTAGCGGGCGGACCAGCCGCCGTCCATGGTGTAGCTCGCGCCGGTGACCATGCCGGCGTCGTCCGAGGCCAGCCACGCCACCAGCGAGGCGACCTCCTCCGGCTCGACCAGGCGCTTCACAGCCGCCTCGGTGAGCATGATCTTGGCGAGCACCTCGGACTCCGGGATGCCGTGCACCTTGGCCTGGTCGGCGATCTGCGACTCCACGAGCGGCGTGCGGACGTACCCGGGGTTAATGCAATTGGAAGTAACACCGTGGGCGCCGCCTTCCAGCGCCGTCACCTTGCTCAGCCCTTCCAGGCCGTGCTTGGCCGAGACGTAGGCACTCTTGAACGGCGAGGCGCGTAGACCGTGCACCGATGACAGGTTGATGATCCGGCCGAAATTGTTCGCGTACATGTGCGGCAGCGCAGCACGGATCAGCAGGAACGGCGCTTCCAGCATGAGCGTGATGATCCGGCGGAAATCGGCCGGATCGAAGTCCTCGATCGGGCTGATGCGCTGGATCCCTGCGTTGTTGACCAGGATGTCGCAGTCCAGGGTCAGCGTCTGCAGCGCTTCGACGTCGAGCAGGTTCACGCCCCAGGCGGTGCCCCCCACTTCGTCGGCAAGGGTACGGGCGGCGGCTTCGTCGACGTCGGCCACCACAACCTTCGCGCCCCTTGCGGCGAGCGCACGAACGCTGGCAGCGCCGATGCCGCCCGCGCCGCCGGTGACCAGTGCCTTGCGGCCGTTGAGCGAGTTTTCCATATACCCAGCCTTCCAGTTCAGAGAGTTTGCCACCGTGGTATGGGCTCCGTTGAGTATGGCCGCAGATTCCCGGCCGCTCAATGGTCAAAAGGGCACGATGTGTGTGCAGAATTGCACATATGAATGCAAACCCTGACGACCTGCTCGTGCTGCTGGCGGTCTCCCGCTCGGCGAAGTTCACGACCGCGGCCCAGGTCCTTGGCCTGAACCACACCACGGTCTCCCGCAGGATCGCCGCCCTGGAGAAGTCGCTGGGTGGCCGGGTGCTGTCCCGCGCTTCCGGCGGCTGGGAACTCACCGACCTCGGCGCCGCGGCGGTCGCCGTCGCCGAAGAGGTGGAGAGCGCCGTCCGCTCGCTGGAACAGCCCGGCACGACGCCGGACCCGATCACCGGCGTCGTACGCATGACGGCGACCGACGGTTTCAGCGCCTACATCGCCGCTCCCGCAGTGGCGCGGCTGCGCCGGGACCACCCCGGGCTCAGCGTGGAGATCATCACGGTGACCCGGCGTGCCCTGCAGCAGCGTTCCGGGCTCGACATCGAGGTGGTGGTCGGTGAGCCGCAGGTGCACCGGGCCGAGGCCGCCCGGCTGGGCGAGTACATGCTGGGCATGTACGCCTCCCGGAGCTATCTAGCGGAATACGGAACGCCGGCATCGGTGGATGAACTCAAGGAGCACCCACTGGTCTATTTTGTCGATTCGATGCTTCAGGTGGATGACCTTGACGCGCCGCGCCGGCTGGTGCCCACGATGCGGGACGGGCTGAGCTCAACCAACGTCTTCGTCCATGTGGAGGCGACGCGGGCGGGGGCGGGAATTGGTTTTCTGCCCTGCTTTGCCGCGGACCTGCACCAGGATCTGGTTCGATTGCTGCCCGAGCAGTTCGCGGAGCTGCTCCCCTACTGGATGGTGCTTCGGCCCGATTCTTTGCGCCGGCCGGCCGTGGCGGCCGTCGTGCAGGCCCTGCGCGAGCAGACCGAGGCACACCGCGAGGCGCTGATGGGCCGCGGAACCCCTTCGACTGCTCCGTAGGGGTCGCGTTTTGGGGTGCCAAAACGACCGTTACGGAGCAGCCGATTGGGGTTCGGACGACGGCGGGGCGGGGGCCGGCGGGTCGTGGCGGACCGCGGCGCCGGCTGCGAAGGCCCGTACCTTGGCGTCGTGCCAGAGGTGGGCCGGCACCGCTCCGCCCAGCAGGCGCCGGGCGAGACCGGGATCGTCGTCGAACGGCTGGTCGCTCCCTGCGATGATCATGTTGCCGTAGCGCCGCCCTTTGAGCATCGCCGGGTCCGCGATGATGACTGTGTGCTCGAAAGCTGCCGCGATGGTGGCGGCGTCCTCCCGGGCGTTGGTCAGTGCCGGGGCGTCACCGGAGTTCACGACGTAAACCCCGCCGGGGGCGAGGAGACGCCTGGCATGCTCGGTGAACTCACTCGTGGTCAGCGGCCGCGGGGTGACGGAGCCGCCAAAGACGTCGCGGATGATCAGGTCCCTCGTCTGGGGCGTGAGTCCCTCGGTCACTTCCCTGGCCTCCCCCACGCGCAGGCGCAGCAGCGGTGCCTTCGGCAGGTCGAACCAGCCGCGGACGTAGGCGGCGAGCTTGCCGTCCAGTTCCACCACCACCTGGCGGGCCTCGGGGTATGCCGCATGGAAGTAACGTGCCAGTGAGCATGCTCCTCCGCCGAGGTGCAGGGAACGCAGCTTCGGCCGGCCCGCAGGCGGCCAGCGCGACTCCACCAGGGCCGCAATCCAGCGCATGTACTCAAAGTCGAGGAACAGCGGGTCCGCAAGATCGATATGGGAGCTCATGACGCCGTTGATCCGCAGCAGCCAGCCGGTCGAATTGTCCTGGTCCGGGATCAGCTCGCAGTCCCCGGTGTCGATGTAGTACACCCCTGCAACCGGACCGTCCGGACGGGCGCCCTTGGGCACTTCCACTACTCCCGGCGTCGAGGCGCCCGCGTGCCGCGCCGCGGCCCTGCCCCGCTTGGCCATCAGCGGCTCTCCGGTTGACTCATGCTTCCACCCTAGCGGGCCGCCCCGAAGGGATTTTCAGCTTCGTCTTGTAATCCGATGGCAAGCGTGCTTACTATTCATTAGTAATCATGCTTACTATTCGAGTTCGGCGCTGCTGGTCGGCTAGCCGGCAGCAGATCTACAAGGAAAGAGAGCGACGATGACAGAGAACCAATGGCCCCAGGACAGCACCTACGGCACCCCCGAGGTGCAGGGCGACACTGAACTGCGGCAAACCTCGACGTTCCCGCCCGCTTCCACCGGGACTTCCACTGGAACGTCCACGAAGAAAGACGCCGCCAAGGACGAGGCCAGCGAAGTGAAGGACCAGGCCGCAGCCTCGGCACAGAACGTGGCCGAAACCGCGAAGACCGAAGCGGCCAACGTCGCCGGCGAAGTCAAGAGCAACGCCAAGGACCTCATCAACCAGGCCCGGACGGACCTCACCTCGCAGGCGGGCACGCAGCAGCAGAAGGCCGCCCAGGGCCTGCGCTCCATCTCCGAGGAACTGCACACGATGGCGGGCGCTTCCGATCAACCCGGCGTCGCCAGCGACCTCATCCGCCAGGTTGCGGACCGCTCCTCGAGCATGGCCACCTGGCTTGATAACCGCGACCCGGGCTCGCTGCTTAACGAGGTAAAGTCCTTTGCCCGCCAGCGCCCCGGCACGTTCCTGATGGTTGCTGCAGGTGCAGGCGTTCTCGCCGGACGCCTCAGCCGCAGCCTCAGCGCAGGCGCCCCGGGCACGGAATCCACCGGCACCTCCGGTACCGCCGCGCAGTACAACACCCCGGTTACCCGGGTGCCCGATGCCGGCATCGCAGTCCCGCCGCCGCCGGTTACCTACCCGGAAACGACAACGGCCGGCCTGGCTGACACCTACCCGGCCAACCCGCTCGCGGGTTCCGGTACCCAGTCGGATCAGTGGGCGAGCGATCCGTTGGCCGCCGATCCGTACCGAGTCGATCCGGTAATCGAGTCGGACCGTGAGGATCCGTTCGACGGAGGCCGTCGATGAGCACCGAGATGCCTATGGGCGCCCCGACGCCTCCCCCCGAGTCCCACATCAAGGCGGAGAACAACTCCCTGGGTGATCTGCTCGGCGACGTTACGCGCGACATGTCCACCCTGATGCGTCAGGAAGTGGAACTCGCCAAGGCCGAACTGAAGCAGACCACCAGCCGCGCGGGTAAAGGCGGCGGCATGCTTGCCGGTGCCGGCGTCGCAGGCCACTTTGTCCTGCTGTTCCTTTCCCTGGCGCTCTGGTGGGGACTGGGAACTCTGATGGGACTGGGTTGGTCCGGCGTTGTCGTCGCGATCATCTGGGGCATCATCGGCGCCATCCTGGCTTCGATGGGCCGCAAGGAGCTCAAAGCGATCAAGGGCATGCCCCAGACCGCCGAGACGATTCAGGAAATCCCCCCGACCCTCAAGCCCAGCCACTAAAGCGAGGAAAACACCATGAGTGAAAACCCGGATGCCATCCGCGCCGACATTGAAGCAACACGTGCCCGGCTCGGAACCAACGTAGATGCCGTAGCCGACAAGGTCACGCCGTCGCACATCGTCCAGCGCCAGACTGACAAGGTCAAGGACGCCGTCTTTGGAGTGAAGGAGAAAGTCATGGGAGCAGCCGACCACACCGCCGGCCACGTGCAGTCCACCGGCGGCAGCGCCTCCTCGCACCTCAGCGACGCCGGCTCCGCAGTAGCCGACGCGCCGCACCAAGTGAAAGCCAAAGCGCAGGGCAACCCGCTTGCCGCCGGGCTCATCGCCTTCGGTGCCGGCCTTCTGGTCTCTTCCCTGATCCCGGCCAGCCAGAAGGAGCGCGAAGCAGCCGACAGCCTCAAGACGGCGGCCGAACCGCTGACGACGGAGCTGACCGAGGCTGCACAGCATGTAGCCGAGGGACTCAAGGAGCCGGCCCAGGCCGCCATGGACAACGTCAAGGCCACGGCCACCGACGCTGCCCAGAACGTCAAGGGCGAGGGCCAGACGGCGGTCTCCGACGTCAAGGACCGCGCCGCTGACGCCAAGGACAACGTCCAGCAGGCCTAGCCTGACCCTGAAGACGGCCGGTTGCCCTCGCTGACGCGGCGGGCAGCCGGCCGCTGCGCTTAACCACGAAAGAAGATCCCGATGGCCAAGAATTTCACCAAGGCGGAAACTGGTTCCATGGACGACGCCGAAACCGCGAAGAGCAGCACCGCGAAGGCCCGGACGGCCCCTGCCCCGGACGATGCACGCAAGCCGGACGGCCCGACCGACGTCGCCAAGCCCTCCTGGAAGTACATCTCCAAAAAGACCCTGCGCGAGTTCACCAAAGACCAGTGCCCCGACCTGGCCGCGGCGCTGACGTACTACTCGGTGCTGTCCATTTTCCCGGCACTGCTGGCGCTGGTTTCCCTCCTCGGGATCTTCGGGGATCCGCAGAAGACCACCTCCGCCCTGCTCGACATCGTCCAGGGCTTCGCTCCGGGGCAGACGCTGGATACCATCCGCCCCGTGGTTCAGGACCTTGCTAGCTCGTCGGCTGCCGGCCTCACGCTGGTCCTCGGCCTCCTCACCGCGCTGTGGTCCGCCTCCGGCTACGTCGGCGCCTTCGCCCGGGCGATGAACCGGGTCTACGAGATCGACGAGGGCCGGCCCTTCATCAAGCTGCGCGGCACCACGCTCGGCGTGACCATCGTGAACCTGCTCATCGTCGTCATTATTGCGGCGATGCTCGTACTGAGCGGGCCCGTGGCAGAATCTGTCGGAAACATGATCGGGCTGGGCGGTGCCTTCCTGACCGTCTGGAACATCGTTAAGTGGCCGGTAATGCTGGTGCTCATCGTCGTGGCGATCGCTATCCTCTACTACGCCACCCCGAACGTGAAACAGCCGAAATTCCGCTGGATGAGCATGGGCTCCGCCATTGCCCTGGTCGTGTTCCTGTTGGCCTCGCTGGCCTTCGGCTTCTACGTGGCCAACTTCAGTAGCTACAACAAGACCTACGGCGCCATCGGCGGCGTCATCGTCGCCCTGCTCTGGCTCTGGATCCTGAACATGTCGCTGCTGTTCGGCGCCGAGTTCGACGCCGAAACCGAGCGCGGCCGCCAGCTCCAGGCCGGCATTGAGGCGGAGGAAACCATCCAGCTGCCTCCTCGGGACACCAAGAAGAGCGACAAGCTTCAGGCCAAGGAGGAAGAAGACATCCGTCACGGCCGCGAGCTGCGAGAAGAGTACGCCAAGCAGAACGGGACGGACTCCGACAGCAACGGCAATGCCAGCGCGCGGGGCACCGGCTCCAACGACGCCGAGCAGGACCGGCGGGGCGGCAGCCACACCGTCTAAACCCAGGTTGAAGTTTCGGCGCAGACGCCGGCCGTTTCGCGGCCTGCCCTGCGGATGACCAGAAGGCGGGCGCCTCCCGGCGCCTGCCTTTTGTGCGCCCGCCTTATGTGCGCCCGCCTTGTGTGCGCCCGCCTTTGTGCGGGCGCTCTTGTGCGTCCTGGAGCCGCAATGCGCCGCGGGTCCAAAGCCCCTAGCCGCTCGAGGCGGGCGGGCTTTTACTGGGGAAACGCACCGCTGGGTGCCAATGCCCGCCTAACCGGGAGGATCCATGCCAACAGCCGCAGGTCCCCCGCCTCCAGCCCTTGCCGTCGGCTATGACGATTCGGACTCCGCGCGCCTTGCCGTCCGCTGGGCCGCCGAGCATGCCGCGGCCAGCGGAATGCCTCTGCGGGTGGTGCACGCCTGGGTGTGGCCCGTGTTCACCAAGAACCTCGGCCCGGTCAGGGGCGTTGCGGGCAGCGGCCTCCGCCACTCCGCCGAGGCCATCCTCGCCGACGGCGTCGCGCTAGCCCGGGAGACGGCTCCGGGGCTCGCCGTCGAGGGCGTGATGGAGGCCGGGCTGCCCGCCCAGGTGTTGCGGCAGGCGGCCGACGGTGCCGGACTCCTGGCGGTGGGAAGCCGCGGCATGGGCGGGGTGCTCGGGCATCTTGCCGGCTCAGTTTGTCTGGAGCTGGCGGGATCCGCCCCGTGCCCGCTGATGGTTGTCCGCCGGCCCCGCTCGCCGGGACGGCCGGTTGCCGTGGGCGTCGATGCAGCGCCCCGGAGCGGGGCGGTGCTGGCCGACGCCGCCCGCTTCGCCGCCGCGGTCGGGGCAGGACTGCAGGTTGTGCACGTGGCCCCGGGCCGGGGCGGCAACCGCGCGGACCGCGGCCGCCACGCCCCGCTGCAGGGCGCCGATTTGCTGGAGCACGCGGTTGCCGAGGCGGGGCGGATCGTGCCCGGGCTGACCGTCTCCGGCACCCTCCGGGAAGGCCAGTCCGCGGCCAGGGAGCTGGTGGAGGCGGCCGCCGACGCGGATGTCCTGGTGCTGGGCCGGCACGAGCGTGACGGTGGCGTGGGCAACACCGTCTCCGCGGTGCTGCACAAGGCACCCTGCAATGTCATGATTACGCGCTGATCCGGATGCGAGCCTGGTGGGTGGCGCAGCCGGGACCCATTGGGTCCGGCCCGCTGGTGTTCGGCGAACGCGCTGACCCGGTGCCCGGCCCGGGTGAGGTCCTGGTCCGCGTGACGGTGTGCGGGGTGTGCCGGACGGACCTGCACCTCGCGGAAGGGGATCTGGTGCCCCGGCACCCCGGCGTCATTCCCGGCCACGAGGTGGTCGGCGAGGTGGTCGGGGCCGGCCCGGGCGCGGCCAGATTCAACAGCGGGGAACGCGTCGGGGTGGCGTGGCTCGGCGGCACGTGCCGGTCCTGCCGGTTCTGCGCCCGGGGGCAGGAAAACCTCTGTTTGTCCCCCACCTTCACCGGCTGGGACCGCGACGGCGGCTACGCCGAACTCATCACGGTCGCCGAAGACTTCGCCTACCGGCTTCCGGACGCCTTCGCTGATGAGGACGCGGCACCGCTGCTGTGCGCGGGCATCATCGGCTTCCGTGCTCTGCTGCGGGCCGATCTGCCGGTCGGCGGCCGGCTGGGTATTTACGGCTTCGGCGCCTCCGCGCACCTCGCAGCGCAGGTCGCGCTGTACCAGGGCGCCCGGCTCTATGTGATGACGCGGTCCCCCGAAGCCCGCCGGCTGGCCCTGGACCTCGGTGCCACGTTCGCCGGCGGGGCGGAGGAGCCGCCGCCGGATCTGCTTGACGCCGCCATCCTCTTCGCTCCGGCCGGCAGCCTGGTCCCGCCCGCGCTCCGGGCCTTGGACCGGGGCGGAACCCTCGCCGTCGCTGGCATCCACCTGAGTGAGATCCCCGCCCTGGACTACGCCGCCGGACTTTTCCAGGAACGCCAGCTGCGTAGCGTCACGGCCAACACCCGCGCCGACGGCGAGGAGTTCCTCCGCATCGCCGCCGAGATTCCGCTCCGGCCAACTACCACCGCCTACCCCTTCGAGGCCGCAGACCAGGCGCTCCGGGACCTTGCCGAAGACCGGGTGACCGGCGCCGCCGTCGTCCGCGTCAGCCCGTAACCCGCCCGGCGGCGCGCAAGAACTCGTGCTGCTCACCGGCGCCCAGGAGCACCTTCTGACTGCCCACCCGCACCAGGACCGGGGCCGCATCACCGGGTGCGGCGGAGACCAGCAGCCGGTCGGTCTCCAGGTGCACCGACAGCAACTGGTCGCGGTACCGGACCTGGAAGTCGACCTGCCGGAGCTGGGCCGGCAGCCGGGGCGTGAAGTCCAGGGCGTCGCGGGTGATCCGCAATCCGGCAAAGCTGCGCTGGACGACGTCGATCGAACCCGCCATGGCGCCCAGGTGGATGCCGGAGCTGGTGGTTCCGCCTTGGGTGTCGTCCAGGTCCGCGTCCAGTGCCTCGCGGAACGTGGCCCAGGCCCGGTCCGGGTCGCGCTGGGCGAGGACTGACGCGTGCGCCACCCGGCTGAGAGTGGAACCGTGCGCCGTCCGGGCGAGGTAGAAGTCCACCGTCGCGGCCATCTGTTCCGGGGTAACGGGGTAACCGAGCCGGTCGAGGAACGCCGTCAACTGGTCTTCACCCAGGACGTAGAGCAGCATCAGGACGTCGGCCTGTTTGGCGAGCCGGTAGCGGTTCGTGCTGTCACCCTCGGCTTCCAGGATCAGGTCCAGCCGTTCGATGTTGCGGTAGCCACGGCGGTAGTGCGCCCAGTCCAGCTCGGGTAAAGCCTCGTAACCGGCGAACTGGCTGATGATGCCGTCCGCGTGGAACGGCACGAACATGCGCCGGCTCAGCCGTCCCCAGGCTGCAGTCTCGGCCGTCGTGATGCCCAGCCGGGCCCGGAGGTCCTCCATGTCGAAGCCCTGGACGGAGCGCATGATCCATTCGGCCTGGTCGAAGACCCAGGCTGCCATGATGTTGGTGTAGGCATTGTCATCCAGTCCGCTACCCGGGTCACCGGGTGCGCCGGTGTGGTACTCGTCCGGCCCCATGACGCCCCTGAGGTGGAACCGGTCGTCCGTGGCGTCGTAGTCAGCCATCGAGGCGAAAAGGCGGGCGACGCTGACGATGAGTTCGGCGCCGTGCTGGGTGAGCCACCCGCGGTCCTGCGTGGCCTCGAAGTACTGCCAGGCGTTGAAGGCTACGGCCAGCCCCACATGGCGCTGCAGATGCGAGTAGTCCGGCATCCAGTGCCCGGACAGCTTGTTGTAGAGCAGCTTCGGGGTCTGCTCAGTGCCGTCGCTGCCGCTCTGCCACGGGAAGAGCGCTCCCCGCAGCCCGGCAGCCCTGGCCGCGTCACGGGCGGTTCCGAGCCGGCGCCAGCGGTAGTCGATCAGCTCGCGCGCCAGCGACGGCAGCCGGGAGTTCAGCACCGGGAGGACGAACAGCTCGTCCCAAAAGACGTGCCCGCGGTAGCCCTCGCCGTGCAGGCCGCGCGCCGGGACGCCGGCATCCAGCTCGGCGGTGTGGGTCGTCAGCGTTTGCAGCAGGTGGAACACGTGCAGGTTCAGGATCAGCTGGGCCTGCGAGGGGGCGTCGGATTCGATAATGAAGGGGGCCAGCAACAGGGACCAGGCCCTTTCATGCTCTGCCCGCAGCGCCTCGAACCCGCCCGAGCGTGCCAGCACGGCCTGCGCCGCGGTCAGCGGCGAGGAAACGGCATGGTCCCGGGAGCTGGCCACCCCCACTGTCTTGGTCACCGTGACCGCTGTCCTGTCTGCCACCGGCACCTCGAAACAGTGCGCGTACAGGCCGCCGAGCTGCTCAAAGGCGCAATTCGCAGGCCCGGACACCTCCGTCCGCAGCGCCAGGGCAATACCGATGCGGCTCTGGCTGGTTTGCACCTGCACCCGCAACCCGACCGCGCCCGGCCCGGCGTCGCTCCTTGCCACCTGCACCGCCGTCAAGTGCCGGGTGGACAATTGCGCGTCCTCCGGGACGTTTGAGTTGGTCACGGCAGTGTCGCAGCCGCTTCGGATGCTGATACTGCCGCTCCAGCCGTCCGCGGTCAGCACGGTTTCCAGTGCCGCAAGGTGTGGTTCCGCCATCGAGACCAGGCGGCGCTGCGTCAGGTGGAGCCGCCGCCCGGCGTCGTCCTCCAGCAGCGCCTCCCGGGTGAGCAGGGCGCGTTTGAGGTCCAGCGTCCGGCGTTCCCGGCGGAGCTTCAGGCCACCCTCGGACCACCATGGGCCGTTTTCTATCCGCAGGTCCAGGTGCAGCCAGTCCGGAAGGTTCACCATGTGCTCATCCACGGTCCGTTGGCCCTGCACGATGCTGGCCAGACGGTTGTAGACCCCCGCCAGGTAGGTTCCGGGGTAGTGGATCTCGCCGCTGCGCTGCTCGGGGGCGGCACCGCGGGTGGCCATGTAGCCGTTGCCCAGGGTGGTCAGCGCTTCCCGGTGGCCCTCGTGCGCCGGATCGAAGCCCGCATAGACGAGCTTCCAGGGGTGGGTGATAACCAGGCCGATGTCGAGCTCACTGACGTCCTCGACCACGATGTCGGCTCCGGCGGCCTCCAGGTCGGCGCGCCGGCCGTTCCGGTCGATGCCCACGACCAGCCCGAAGCCGCCCCGGCGGCCCGCCTCCACCCCGGCCACCGACGTTTCGATGACCATGGCCCGGCCGGGCGGAATGTCCATCCCGTGCACTGCCTCCAGGGGCAGTGCCGGGGAGGGTTTGCCGGGCAGGGCGCGCCGCAGGGCCGCCCGGCCGTCTGCCACCTGGTCGAAGTACCCCGCCAGTCCGACGGCGGCGAGCAGTCCGGCGGCGTCGGGGGCGGAGGTGGCTAGCAGCACCGGGACTCGGCCCGCTTTGAGCCGCTCGAGCAGGGCCACGGTTCCGGGGAAAGGGCGCGGCGGCGCAGCCCCCAGCTGCTCTGCGAAAAGTCCGTCCTGGCGTTTTCCAAGCCCGAACGCTGTCCAGTAGCCCGAGGGGTCCTCGGCCGAGCCCGGTGCGAGCGGAACGCCCCGTGACGCGAAGACGGCTAAAACGCCGTCGGAAGGTGCCCTGCCTTCGATGAGTCCGGTGTATTCGGCGTCTGTCAGCGGGTCCCGGCGGGCGCGCGGGGGGAACCGGGGATCCTGCAGGACCTCGGCAACGAGTTGCTTCCAGGCAGTGGCGCGTTGTTCCGCGGTGTCGAGCACCACGCCGTCCAGTTCGAAGACCACAGCGTCGACCGGCGCCAGTGCGGCTGCGACTGTGGGGGACTCCGTCATGCGCTATTCGTACCAGCCTTCGGGGTCCGGCGACAGTGGCATTCCCGGGCCCCGGCCTTCAGCCAAGGAGCGCATCGAGGGTGGTGAAGCCGTAGCCGGCCTGGCTGATCCGGCTGATGATCTGCGGCAGCGCGTCGGCGTCCAGGGTGGTGGTGTCATCGGGGTTGGAGCCGAGGTGCATCAGGATGATCTCCCCCGGCTGCAGACCGCCCAGCGCCCGGTCAAGAACGGTCTGGGCGCTGATCCCACCGCTGGTGCCTTTCCAGCCCAGGGTGTCCACCGTCCAGCGGACCGACACATAGCCCAATGAGTTCACGGCGGCGATGGTTCGGGCGTCCCGGTCCCCCGAGGGGAAACGGAACAGCGGTCGCGGGTCCGCACCGCCGGCCAGAATCGCGCCCTGCGCCCCCGTCAGCTGATCTGCGATCAGGGCGTTGGAGAGGGCCGTGAAGTTTGGATGCGTCATCGAGTGATTACCCACCCGGTGTCCCGCCGCCACGATCTCGGCAACTGCCGAGGGATTGGCAGCGGCCCAAGTACCGGTAAGGAAGAAGGTGGCCCGCACTCCCGTCTGGTTGAGGGTCCGCAGAATGCTGGGCAGAGCTGCGGCGTTTGCGCCGCCGTCGAAGGTCAGGGCAACCACGCGGCCGGCGTTCGGGATGACCTCCACGTCCGCCCCCCGGAGGGCAGCGGGAAACGGGTCTCCGGGCGGCGCTGGAGGCTCCGGCGCCGGAGGCTCCACCGGTGGCGGGGGCTCCACCGACGGCGGGGGCGGAGCCGGCATCTCGGTTCCCGGCGCCTCCCCGCCCGGCGGCGGCGGGGCGGACGACGGCGGGGCTTCCGGGGACGACGGCGGGGCGGAAGTCACCGGCGTCGAAGGCGGGGCGGAGGATGTAGCCGGCGGGGACACGGAAAGGCTGCCGGTGCCCGATGCCGCCGGCGGCGCAACGCCTCGCGGTGCCGCGCCGAGGACCACCGCCGCCACCACCGCCGCGGCCAGCAGCAGAACAGCAATGGAGACCGCAACCAGCCGGCGCCGGCTGCCGGCAAAGACCGACCACATGCTTCACCTTGGCATCATCCATCCCAGCGGGAGTAGGGCTGAAAGGCCTGCGCAGTAGGATGCAAGGAGACGCAGATGTCCGGTTTTGCGCTGAGGATGAGGCGGGACTGCCGTGAAACGTTTGCTCCGGTATCCGCTGGTTGCGGGCACGGTTGCCGCCCTTCTGGCGGTCGTGCTGCTGCTGGCCTCAGGCCAGGACGGCATCGCCCGGGTCGGGGCCAGCATCTATGCCTTGGCTGTGGCGGCCTACCTTGCGGTCGGGATGATCCGGCGGCTGGTCGGCGGCCATTGGGGCATCGACATCCTGGCGGTGACCGCCATCGTCAGCACGGTGCTGGTGGGCGAGTTTGTCGCCTCGATGATCATCGTGCTCATGATGGCAGGCGGCACCGCGCTCGAGGATTATGCCGCGGGCCGGGCCAAGGGCGAGCTGACCGCGCTGCTGGAGCGCGTTCCGCAGACCGCGCACCGGGAGCGCGCCGGTATCTCCGCCGCAGGAACCGGCCCGGATGGCATCAATGCGGACCCCCAGCACGAGGACATCCCGGCCACCGACGTGCGGGTCGGCGATGTCCTGCTGGTGCGTCCCGGTGAAGTGGTGCCGCTCGACGGCGTGCTCCTCTCCTCCTCGGGCACGTTCGACGAATCCTCGCTTACCGGTGAAAGCCTTCCGGTAGAGCGTGCGGCGGGTGAGGGCCTGATGAGCGGGTCCTTGAACGGTGAAGCGGCCATCCGGATGCAGGTCACGGCATTAATGGAAGATTCGCAATACAGCCGGATCGTCGCCCTGGTGAAGGAAGCTGCGGAGAGCAAGGCCCCCATGGTCCGGCTGGCCGACCGCTACGCCGTTCCGTTCACCGCCCTCGCCTATCTGTTGGGCGCGGCGGGCTGGATCATCAGCGGCAGCCCGGCCCGCTTCGCCGAGGTGCTGGTAGTCGCCACACCTTGCCCGCTGCTGATCGCCGCGCCGGTGGCGTTCCTGGGCGGCATGAGCCGGGCCGCGCGCGGCGGCATCATCGTCAAGTACGCCGGGGTGCTGGAGCTGCTGGGCCGGATCCGCACCGCCGCGTTCGACAAGACCGGCACCCTCACCTACGGACGGCCGGCCCTGGTGGAGGTCCGCACCGCCGGCAGCTTGGACGAGGACGAGGTGCTGCGCGTGGCCGCGTCCGCCGAGCAGTACTCCTCGCATGTCCTGGCGGGGTCAGTGATGGAGGCGGCGCGGTCACGGTCGCTCGCTTTCCACAGCGCCTCCCAGGCCACCGAATACGCCACCCACGGGGTCCGGGCAACGTTCGACGGCCAGGACGTGGTGGTGGGCAAACCCAACTTCGTGGCTGAGTCCGCCGCCGGGGTGGAGGAAACGGAACTGGCCAGCGGCCAGCTCGCCATCTATGTGGGGGTGGGCGATGAATTCGTCGGAAGCCTCATCATGAGCGATCCGATCCGGGCCGAGGCCCGGCGCACCCTGGCTGAGCTGCAGGACCTGGGCGTCACCGAGACCGTGATGCTCACCGGCGACGCCCTGGCCACAGCAGAACACATCGCGGAGGCCGCCGGGCTCGCCGACGTCCGGGCCGAATGTCTCCCGCCGGACAAGGTGGAGGCGGTGCGGTCGCTGCCGCTTCGCCCGGTCATGATGGTGGGCGACGGCGTCAACGACGCCCCCGTGCTCGCCGTCGCCGACGTCGGGATCGCCATGGGCGCCCGCGGCTCGACGGCGGCCGGCGAGTCTGCCGACGTCGTGATCATCCTTGATGACCTGTCCAAGGTGGCCTCGGCCGTGCGGATCGGGCAGCGGACCGTTAAGGTGGCGCTGCAAAGCATCTGGATCGGCATTGCCCTGAGTGTGGCACTGATGCTGGCTGCCGCGGCAGGCTACGTCCCCGCCATTGCCGGCGCCTTGTCCCAGGAGGTGGTGGACCTGGCGACCATCCTGAACGCGCTGCGGGCGCTCAGTTCCGGCCGCAGCCGGCCGGGCGGGGAAACGCCGGCGGGCCGGCCTAGCCTCCGGGCGCCCGTTTCTCGGCTTCCGCGATCAGCGGGACGGTCCTGAGGTAACTGTCCGGATTCAACGAGATGGAATCGATCCCTTCACCGACCAGGAAGGCTGCAAACTCCGGGTGGTTGCTGGGGCCCTGCCCGCAGATGCCGATCTTAATTCCGGCAGTGTGGGCCTTCTGGATTGCCTCGCTGATCATCGCCACCACCGCCTCGTCGCGCTCATCGAACAGGGCCGCCAGCTGCGCCGAATCGCGGTCCACGCCCAGGATGAGCTGGGTGAGGTCGTTGGAGCCGATCGAGAAGCCGTCGAAGCGGGCGGCGAACTGCGCGGCGAGAACCACGTTGGAGGGGATCTCACACATCATGTAGACCTCCAGGCCGTGTTCGCCGCGCACCAGACCGTTTTCCGCCATCACCGCCAGCACCTTGTCCGCCTCCTGCGGTGTCCGGCAAAACGGGACCATCACAATGATGTTGCTGAAGCCGGTCGTCTCACGGACCCGCTTCAAAGCCCGGCATTCCAGCGCGAAGCCCTCCCGGTAGCGCTCGTCGTAGTACCGCGAGGCACCGCGGAACCCCAGCATCGGGTTCTCCTCGGCCTCCTCGAAGGCGGCGCCGCCAATCAGGTGCGCGTACTCATTGGTCTTGAAGTCGCTGAGCCGCACAATCACCGGCCGCGGGTGGTAGGGCGCGGCGATTTTGGCGATGCCCAGCGCCAGGGCGTCCACGAAGTAGTCCCTGGGGTCGTCGTAGCCGCGCGTCAGGTCCCGGATCTGCGCGGCCTCCTGCGGGTCCGTGACCCGTTCCGGGTGGACGAGCGCCATCGGATGGACCCGGATGAGCGCGCTGATGATGAACTCCATCCGGGCCAGCCCGACGCCGTCGGCGGGCAGCCGCCACCACTGGAAGGCGGCTGCGGGGCTGGCGATGTTGACCATGACCTTGGTATGCGTCTCCGGCAGTTCCCCCAGGTCCACGTCCTCGGTGTCGAAGGCGAGGCTGCCGGCGTAGACGCGGCCCAGATCGCCTTCGGCACAGGAGAGGGTGACGGCCTGGTTTTCGAGCAGGACACCGGTGGCGTTGCCCGTCCCGACGACAGCGGGCACGCCGAGTTCCCGGCTGACGATGGCGGCGTGGCTGGTGGGCCCGCCGCGGTCGGTGACGATGCCAGCTGCGCGCTTCATGATCGGGACCCAGTCCGGGTCGGTCATCTCGGTGACCAGGATGGCGCCGTCGCGGAACGTCTCGATGTCCGCCGCACTGCGGATCACGCACGCCGTTCCCTGCGCGATCGAATCGCCGATTGCGGCACCGGTCACCAGTACGGCGCCCGTCTCCCGCAGGTGGTGGAGGGTGAAGCGGGAGCCGGTCTTGAGCGACTGCACGGTCTCGGGCCGGGCCTGCACCATGAAGAGTTCGCCGGTCTCGCCGTCCCTGGCCCATTCCATATCCATCGGCCGGCCGTAGTGCTCCTCGACCGTCACGGCCCACCGGGCCAGCATAAGGATCTCCGCGTCCGTCAGCACAAACGCCCGGCGCTCTGCCGCCGAGGTGTCCACCGTGCGGGTCCGGGCGTGGCCGCCGCGGCTGGAAACCATCTTCTGCGCCTTGGAGCCGAGGGTCTTCTCGATGATCGGGCAGATTCCTTCCGCCGCCGCGGCGTCGGTCAACAGCGGTTTGAATACGAGGTACTTGTCCGGGTTGATGCTGCCCTGGACCACCGTCTCACCCAGTCCCCAGGCTGCGCTGATCACAGCCACCCGGGGGAAACCGGAGTCCGTGTCGATCGAGAACATGACCCCGGAGGCGCCGACGTCGGAACGCACCATCCGCTGGACCCCGATCGACAGCGCCACGTCCAGGTGGTCGAAGCCCTTGACTTCCCGGTAGCTGATGGCCCGGTCCGTGAACAGGGAGGCGTAGCAGCGCCGGCAGGCGTCCATCAGCTCCCGGTCCCCGGCAATGTTCAGGAAGGTTTCCTGCTGGCCGGCGAAGCTGGCATCGGGCAGGTCCTCCGCCGTGGCACTGCTGCGGACCGCGACGGACAGCCGTTCCAGCCCGGCGCGCTGGCCGAGGTCGCGGTAGTGCGAGCGGATGGATTCGGCGATGTCCGGGGGAAAGTCGCTGGCCAGGAACAACTCCCGGATAGCCTCACCGGTTTCGCGCAGTGAGGCCGAACCGCCGCGGTAGGCCTCGATCCGCGAGCGCATCTGCGGTTCGATCCCGTTGTCCGCGATGAACGTCCGGTAGGCAGCAGCGGTGGTGGCAAAGCCGTCCGGGACCCGCACACCCTTGGCTTTGAGGGTCTGGATCAGTTCGCCGAGGGAGGCATTCTTGCCGCCGACCTGGGGGACGTCGGCCATGCCGATTTCTTCAAACCACAGGACGTGTTCGGGCATGCCGGTGCTCCTTGGGTGTTCGTCGCCAATGCCTTGATCCTGCTGCCCGGGCTCTGGCGGGGTCAGAGTCTTAGGACCTTTTAGGCGGTGCAGCCGGGGCGGCGCGGCCGCCCCGGCGGTGCCGGGCTTCCTTGTAGAGCCAGTCGGCGAGCAGGACAGCAGGGATGGCCGCGAGCGCCACGGCCAGCCCGCCGGGCGTCGGCGGGGCCTGGCCCAGCAGCGCGGCCACCGGGCCGAGGAACAGAAACACGGTGAGCAAGCCCAGCTCCGCGAGGACGGCCCAGAGCAACAGCCTGTTGGTGAACCAGCCCAGCCGCCAGGGCGGGACGGTGGCGCTGCGGCAGGCAAAGGCGTTCGCGAGCTGCCCCAGGACCACCGTGCTGAACGCCGCGCCCGAGGCCGCCATGAGTACGTCCGAGGGCGGCAGCTCAGCCCCCGGTCTCCAGCCGGCGCCGAACAGCACCGCGGTGTACGCCGTCATCTCCATCAGGGCCTCCACCGGGCCGAGCAGCGCGAAGACCCGAAACATCAAGGCGGCGTCCATCAAGTGACGGCGCTCCGGGGACCGTTTCAACGCCCCCTTGCTCGGCGCTTCGCTGCCGAGAGCCAGGGCCGGCAGCAGATCAGTGCCGATATCCAGGGCGAGGATCTGCAGCACACTCAGCGCCAGCGGGAACCGGCCCCCGGACAGGGCCCAGAACACGAAGGGAGTCAGCTCAGCAACGTTGTCCGTGAGGTGGTAGGTCAGGAACCGGCGGATGTTCGCGTAGGTGGCGCGGCCCTGCTCCACCGCCGCGATGATCGTGGCGAAGTCATCGTCAAGCAGCACCAGGTCCGCTGCCTCGCGGGCCACGTCCGTGCCGCTCAGGCCCATCGCGACGCCAATGTCCGCCTGCTGCAAGGCCGGCCCGTCGTTGACGCCGTCGCCGGTCATCGCCAGCACGTGGCCGCGGTGCTGCAGCAGCCTGGCCACCCGGAGCTTTTGTTCCGGCGTTACCCGGCTGACCACGACGCCGTCGCGGTCCAGCAGCGCCGCCAGGACCTCGTCGTCCTCCGGCAGGTTGTGCCCCTCCAGCACCACCTCCGGGGAGCCGATCAGGCCGGTTTCCCGGGCAATGGCGGCGGCCGTGAAGGCATGGTCACCGGTGACCATGCCGACCTTGATGCCGGCGTCGCGGGCCGCCTGCAGCGAGAGCCGCACCTCCGCACGGGGCGGGTCGTGCAGGCCGATCAAGCCCAGCAGCGTCAGCCCGGTCTCAACCTCCTCGAGCTTGAAACGGGCGCCCGGCCGGCCCGGCAGGCTCCGCTGTGCGACCGCCAGCACCCGCAACCCGTGTGAGGCCATCTGGTCCACCATCTGCAGGGCGCGGTCGGCGCTGTCCCCGGCACTGTCGCCGCCGCCGTCGCCCCTGCCGCCGTCGCCCCTGCACAGGGGGATCACGGACTCCGGCGCGCCCTTCACAGAGAGCGTGGTGCCGACGATGGCGGACTCCCGCAGCCGGCGGGGGTCGAAGGCGAAGCGGTGGGATACCGTGGGCTCCGCAGCCCGGCCGCCGGGGCCGGCCAGCCGGGTGGCCAGCGCGTCGATGGCGGCTTCCATCGGATCCCCCTCGGCGATCCACTGGCCTTCGTGCTGCACCGCCCGGCCCACCGAGGCGGCACGGGCGGCGGCACTGAGCCGCTGGGCCGCTTGGAACGCCGCGGCGCCGGGAGCAGCAGCGCCCTCGCCGGTAATCTGCGCGCCGGGCCCGTAACCCTGCCCGGTGATGCCGAGCAGTCCGGCGGGGGTCCAGACCTCGACGGCGTTCATGCGGTTCTGCGTGAGGGTGCCGGTCTTATCCGTGCAAATGAAAGTGGTTGAGCCCAGCGTTTCCACCGCCTGCAGGTTCCGCACCAGGGCATTGCGCGCGGCCATCCGCTGGGCACCGATGGCCAGTGAGAGGGTGACGGTGGGAAGCAGCCCTTCAGGCACCAGCGCCACGGCCACGCCGATCGCGAAAAGGAACGCATCGCGCCAGGAAATGCCCACCAGCAGCGAGAGGACGAAGAACAGGACCGCCGATGCCCAGTGCCACGCCGGCGACGATCCGGACGATCCGCTGCAGCTCCAGCGCCAGTGGGCTGGGCGGCGCCTCGACCTTGCCGGTCAGGGAGGCGATCTCGGCGAGCCTGGTCTGCCCTCCGGTGCTGGCGACCACGCCTTCGGCCGTGCCGATGACCAGGAAGGTCCCGCCAAACAGGGCGTCGCCAGCGATTTTGCTGACCGCTTCGCTTTCGCCGGTGAGCATCGATTCGTCCACCGTGCAGCCTGCGGCAAGGGCCAGTTTCAGGTCCGCCGGCACGCGGTCTCCGGCCACCAGTACGACGGCGTCGCCGGGCACCAGCTCGGTGGTGTGCACTTTCACGATCCGGTTGTCGCGGCGCACCGAGACCATGGCCGGAAGCAGCTCCCGCAGCTTGGCGGCGGCATGCTGGGCACGCGCCTGCTGGATGAAGGCGAACACCCCGTTCACCACGATGACGACCACGATGGCGACCCCCAGTTGCGGCATCCCGGCGATGAAGGCAAGGGCGCCGGCCACCCAGAGCATGAGGGCGAAAAAATGGGTTAGTTCCGCCAGGAGCCGGCGCCAGCCCGGGACGGCGCGGGTCTCCGGCAGCCGGTTCGGTCCGCTGCGCTCCAGCCGCAGGGACGCCTCGGCGGAGCTGAGACCGGCGATCCCGGGCAGGGGCCCGGCGCCCGCGGTCGTCACCGCCTGCCGCCCCTCATCCGCAGCACCAGGGCCCGGCGCTGCCCCGGCACCTCATGCATCCGAGGATGCGCCGGACCGTCGCCGCTGGTTAGGGCCAAAAGTCATCGGAGGCGAACAGCTGTCCCTGGTTCAGTGGACGGGCCGCGGCCTCAGTTGCTGGCCACCGTCGGGGGCCGCTGCCGTCCCAGTGCCCGCAGGTACGTGCCGAAGCCCTGGGGCGCGCGGGCGTGGGTCCGGCCGGAGGTCAGCACCCGCATGCTGTCCGTGGCGAGGACGGCGAAGGCCAGGCCGCGCAGGCCCTGGACCAGAATGCGGTCTTCGTGCGATACCTGCTTGGAGAACCCGCCCGCGGCAAGGTAGGCCGAGGCCCGGACACCGAAGTTGGCGCCGTAGATGTGCGGGTGGTCTTCCTCGAAGGGGTGCCGTTCCAGCCAGCGGCGCAGCAACTCCGGGTCCATGCCCGCGGGGTCAGGTTCCACCGAGCCCAGTACCGCGTCGGCTCCTGCTTCGGCGAATTCGAGCTGCCGCACCAGCCAGTTCACCGGCACCTGCGAATCGGCGTCGGTGTTGGCCAGCCAGGTCCGTCCCGGCCAGGGCGCCGGCCCGGGGCGCAGGCCCGGGGCGCGGCGGGGCCGGCCGAAAAGGGCGGCGCGGACACCTGCCGCCCGGCTCGCCCCGGCACTGCGCAGGCGGACATCGAGTGAGCCGAACCGCGGGTCGGCGTCGACGTACCCGGCCGTGATCTGGGCGGAACGGTCATTGCAGCTGTCCAGGACCACCATCACCCGGACAACGACCTCGGGCCGCATCCTCTGCAGCTCGTCGGCGGCCCGCCGCACGGCCCGCAAAGCACTGTCAATGTGTTGGTCCTCATTGTGGGCCGGCAGAACGACGGCCACGGTGTCGATGCCGGTGTGCCGTTGCGGACCCGGGGCCGGGGCGGCCAGACCGCTCACCGGCCCGGGTCCGGGGCGCGGAGGATTTCCAGCACGAAGTCGCGCTCCCGGTAGAGTCCGGCGTCGACCCAGCGCAGCTGCCGCCGCGCGGCAGCGTGGACGGCGTCGCCGTCGAGCTCCCAGCCCTCGATCGGGTGCCGCCAGTGGCAGAGCGCCAGCGTGCCACCAGGCAACAGCGCCGCCTCGACCCGCTCGAATAGGGCGGCAAGTTCCTCTGGGCTGAGGTAGTAGCCGACCTCCGACATCACGATCAGGTCGAAGGCGCCCTCCGGCCAGTCCTGCGGGACCGTGAGGTGGCGGGTCTGCGCGGCGGGCAGGTGAGCGAGCCGCCGGGCCGCCCGGGCCAGGGCTTCGCTGCTCGCGTCAACGGCCAGGAAGCTCCCGCAGCGTTCCGCGAGCTCAACGCTCAGGGTGCCGATCGAGCAGCCAATCTCAAGGCCGGCGGAGTAGCTCCAGCCCGGCAATGCCGCCAGCGTCAGCGCGCGTTTGCGGTGTTCGTACCAGCTGGTGGTGTACCGCCATGGGTCTTCACTCCGGGCGTGAACGCTGTCGAAGACAGTTTCGGCGTCCGCTGCGGCGTAGCCCGGGCGGGAGGCTGTGGTGCCGGCGGGCGGCCCTGCCGGCGAAGCAGTGCGCGGCGCGGCCGGCGGCTGCCAGGCGAAGGTCTCCCAGTGCCGGGAAAAATGGTCCAGGAAGGCGGGCGGGAGCAGCACTTCATCCCCCGGCTCTGCGGAGAGTGCCCGGACCTATGAGGTGTGTGCCACCATGGCCTGCGCCTTGGCCTGGGCCTCGGCCGGGCTCAGCGGGAGCCGCAGCCAGGACTGCCAGGCCGGGTCCTCCGGGCTTGCCCAGAGCCAGTACCAGACGGGGTACTCCAGCACCCCGTGGCCGGCGGCGGCGGCTGCTTCGGCGGCGGCGGAGCCCAAGGCGTCGTGGTCGGTATGGCCGTCATGCCGCTAGGGCGCCACGAGGACGACACGGTCCGCAGTCCGGCCCGTGGCCGCTGCTGCCTCCCGGATAGCTGCGAGGACGTGCCCCCGGTACTCTGCGAGCTTCCCGTCCGGCAGTCCGAGGTACCGCCAGTCGGCGGCGGGAACCAACCCTCCCAGCGCGCCGGCGAACTCCCGCAGCCGAAGGTCGGCTAGCTGGTCCGGCGTGGTGCTGGGCGAACCGGGGTGAGAGGCCTCCCCCGCGGTGCACAGCAGCACCCGCACCTCGGCACCGAGCGCGTGCAGCCGGGCCATCAGGCCGCCGGCACCCAGCGACTCGTCGTCGGGGTGCGCGGCAAGGACGATGAAGGCCAGGCCTGCCAGCTCCCCGGCGTCAAGCGGCAGTTCCGGCAGGGTGGCGGCCCCGCTGGCAGCCCAGTCCTCCTCGCTGGTTCCGGCATCATGATGGGTGAAGCTCACCATGCGTGGTCCCCCTTGAAGGTCAGGGCGCCGAGCTGGGCATCGTCGCGCATGGCGTGGTGCTGCCGGATGTAGAGCGAGAGATCGGCCATGCGTTTGGCGTAACGCCGGTCGAACGCCAGCGGGCCGGGACCGAGGTTTTGGCTCACCAGCGCTTGGATACGTTCGACGGCGGCGGCCACGCTGCCGCGGACCCGCAGCGCCTCGCTCCAAGAGCCGGATCCGGACAGCTCGCCGGCGTCGATCCGGGCAGCAGTGCGGGCGAGGTACGCACGCAGGCCCTCCAGTGTGCGGTCGATCTCGCCGAGGTGTGCCAGTGCCAGCTGGTCCGGTTCGCGGCCCCCGTCGGCTGCTTTCTGCAGTGCTTCCTCAAAGCTGCGTGCAATCGCGACGGCGCCGCCGAGCCAGCAGGCTGCAACGCCCATGCCGCCCCAGCCAAAGCCGGGACGCTGGTAGTACCAGCCGGTGTCACCGAGCGGGATGGCCGGAACCGAGTCAAAGTGCACCGTCCCGCTGGGAACCTCCCGCAAGCCCAGACTGGCCCAGTCGGGGTCAGCAACGCTGACCCCGTCCGCGTGCAGGTCGACGGCGAAAGCGGCCCGGCCGACGCCGTCCAAGTGAGCGGTCACGATGGCGTGGTCAAGTTGGGCGGCGAGGGAACACCACGGTTTGGAGCCGTCCAGTATGGTCCGCCCGCCGGCGTTCCGGGCCGTCAGCTTCAGCCCGGGCGCCTCAGCCGCGAAGACTCCCCAGGTACCGGTGAAGGGCAAAGTGCGTGCCTGCGCGTTGGCCTGGTCGAAGATCGCGGCAGCATCGAGGTGAGGTTCAAGGATCCGGCCGGCGGCGACGTCGACGGCGGTAACCGACGCGAGGATCTCCCAAAGGCGAGCGGTCTGCCCGGAGCCGGGCTTCGGAACAATTTCGTTTATCTCCCTGGCCAAGGCGAGCAGGGCCGGGACATCCTCAGCGTTGGCCTCCACGGCCAGAAGTAGCGGGCCGAGGCCGGCGAGCTCCTCCGGGGTGGAGCTGATCCCCACGGCCCGGGGCGCGCGGCGGTCCGGGGTCACCTTCATGGTCTGATCCCTGTCCTTCGTTGTACGCGATGAGTGCTGGCTGGTCTGCTCCGCCGTTCCAGGAGGCGCAGCCGGCGAATCCCAGCCTACTTAGTGGTCGGCTGGCCCGCGCAACCGCGCCTATGAGGGCATTGGGCTACCGCACGCGCGCAACAGCGAAACCGTCCCAGCCCTTGGACCCGACCGTCTGGATCACGGTGGCGTCCAGCCGGGGGTCCTCCCCCATCAGCTGGAGGGCGGCGATGATTCCGGGGGCGTTAAGGGGGTCCAGGCCCGGTTCCAGCACGGCGCCTTCCCAGACCACGTTGTCCATCACCACGGTGGTCCCGGGCCGGCCAAGCCGGACAGCCCAGTCCAGGTAGCGCGGGTTGTTTTCCTTGTCCGCGTCGATGAAGACAAAATCGAATGGCTCGGCGCCCTCGCTTTGCAGCGCGGCAAGGGTGTCGAGGGCGGCACCGACCCGGATTTCGACGATGTGACCCAATCCGGCCTGATCGACATTGGCGCGGGCCACCTCGGCGTGCCGGGGCAAATATTCACAGGTGATCAGCTGGCCGCCGTCGGGCAGCCCCTGGGCCATCCATATGGTGCTGAACCCGGCGAGCGTGCCGATTTCCAGGACCCGGCGTGCGCCGGAGAGCTGGACCAGCAGCTTCAGGAGCTTGCCCGCATTGGGCGAAACTTCGATGGGCGGCAGGTTCGCGGCGAGGGCGGCCTCCGCAGCCTGGCGAAGTGAGCTGTCAGGCCGGACGACGACGTCGGAGAGATACTCTTCGACGGCGACCCAGCGGGCTTGAGGCTGGTGCTCGATCATGCGCCCAGTCTCCCAGCTCCCCCGGACGCGCGGTAGGCCCCATTCGACAAACGACCGGGCAGCAAAACGGCCAGCGGGCCTGACGCCGGGTGCGGCGCAGACCCGCTGGCGCGGTGTGTCCCCGGAGGGTGAAGCTGGTTAGACGCGGGGGGTGGTGGCCCGGGTGGGGCGGCGGTTGAGCAGCAGCGCCAGGGCGATCATGCCCAGGCCCAGCACGAGGTGGAGCCAGTTGTCGGCACTGTTAAGCGGCACGAAGTTGGCGGCCGAGTCGTGGCCGATGAGGAGGCCGTAGATCCAAAGAACGAGATAGACGACGCCGCCAAAGAGCAGGTAGTTTTTCGCCCCTGCGTGGGTGCGCCCCATCATGAGGCCGGCCACGCCGAACAGCAGGTGGACGATGTTGTGAAGCACGGAGACCTGGAAGACGCCCAGCAGCAGAGCCTCGGAGCCGTGGCCGGCGAGGCCGAGTGTGTCGTAATTGCTGGTAATTCCGGGGATGAACCCCAGGATGCCGACGAGCAGGAAGACTGCCCCTACCGCCTGGGCGGCCTTTTCCATAGTGGTTTTCTCACGGGCTACGCGGTTGGTATTTACCACGGTGCACTCTCCTTCATTGTTTGGTTGTCGATCGCCGGAGCGAACGGAAGATGTTCGGAACGGGTATTTCTGCAAGGCAGTTGCGGCCATTGCTGACCACCGTGCCGGTCAGCTCAGTCGGTGATCCCGATGAAGACGATGCTGTCGGAGTCCTGCTGGTTCGCCGGGGCATCGGCAAGGCCCTGCGGCGACAAGTCCAGCTCCTCTAGCCGAAGACGCCCGGAAGCGGCGGCGCTGGACCTTTTACGCGGGCCGGCGGGATCTATCACGGGGTACTCCTCATCTGGTCGAAGTGGCTCAGGCCCGGGAGGGCGCCTGGTGCGTCCATTTGAAAACCGCACCTGCAGCGCAGTATGCGGGGGCCCAGGGCGCCGGGCGGTTGGTCCTCGATGCCGGAATAGCTGAAATCCCTAGCTGTCGGGTCCACCAAGGACATCGGTTCCTTGCAATGGAGGGGACCATGTAGGCTTCAGCGCCGCCTTCGGCCGGTTCTGACCTGGCCACCAGGGCGGCCGCGAGGGCTTTTGTTGTCTCCAACACGCGGGAGTCGCCGCACCCTGTGCAGTTGACCTCGACGGCGAGGGTTTGCTCGCGGGCGTCCAGAACTGTGATGGAACCGCCTACGAGGTGTTTGTCCGTGTGGCACTTGGCGCACCAAGGGCGTCCGCCGCGGGGCTGGTGAGCGCTGGCCGGGCGGTACGTGCCCGAAATTGCAGTCATGGCGCTCAGCCCAATCCGGCGAACGTGGATGGGCTTGAATCAGCGGTTACGGAACCGTTGTTGCTGGGCGGTCGGCACCCTTGGGTGATGACTTGATGAAGGAGCTTGTCGTGCTGCGAATGTGCCATGGTCGGCTCGTTTCCGCTGGGTGCATTTGGTGCCGCCGATGGCTACAGCAGCTGACACTTGGCGGGATGCACTGAGCGCCAAGCGGGTCCCGCTGCTGCAGCAGTGCAGCTGCGGGGGTGAAACAGTGGAGCGTCGGAATCGTTACGGGCGCACCAGGGGTCCGCTTCTAAAACCTCTGATGAACGACTTCTCTACAACGTAGACTGTAGGCGTAGACCCAGGCGGAAGCAAGCCTGCTTACCACTTCGTCCGGTTGCCGCCATGACCTGCGCGCCGCCCTCAGAATGGATCGGCATAGGAGTAGGGCGCCCGGGGGCGCCAGCGCGGTTCCAGCGTCAGGTCGTTGACGGCGCAGGAAATCCTGTCCCGCTCCCTGCAGGGCAGCGCGCCGGAGCCGGCGATGTAGCGGATGACCGGCTGCAGATCGAAATTTCCCCCCACGCTCACGTAGTGGAGCCAGAGTGCATACGGATTCAGCGTCAGCTCACGGATAACGGTGCAGGTGAGCGCCTGCTGGTCAGCTTCGTGCATGTCAGTCCCTTGCCGCGCAACCGCACCCTTGCCGACTCGCACCCCGTCGCCGTTGCGGCGGTGGATGGGCCTGGGACGCGCTGCGCTCCCGGCGCACGCCAAAACGTAACCGAGAATAGGTAATCAGCATACTTACTATCGGGCCGGAGCGCAACAGCACAGTGTCGGTGCGGGCCGTGCCGTTAACCGTCTAGGGCCTGTTCCAAACGGTCCAGTTTGCCCGTCAATTCGCCGTTGTAACCGGGGCGGATATCGGCCTTGATCACCAGGGAGACGCGGCTGCCGAAGCGGCCCACGGCCTCCGTGGCCCGCTTTACGACGTCGAAAACCTCGTCCCACTCACCCTCAATCGTGGTGAACATCGAGTCGGTGCGGTTCGGCAGGCCTGATTCCCGGACGATCCGCACCGCCTCGGCGACTGCGTGGTGCACCGAGGCGTCGTCGGATTCAGGAGCGGCGGCGGCTCCCGCGGGACGGCCGGAAGGAGCGACTGAAAAGGCTAGCAACATGACCCCAGTCTGCCACCTGCGGCCGAGCCGCCCGGGCATGGGACCTGCGGCTGCAACGTCACACAATGGCGTACCCGCGGGTAACAGGTTTCCTGCACCTCCGCGTTGCTAACCTGAGCAAATGAACCGGGCAGTAGACCGCAGGCCGCTCCGTGCGGACGCTGCGCGTAACGTCAACAAAATCATTGCCGCGGCCCGCCAGTGCTTTCGCGATCACGGCCCGGAAGTTCCGCTGCAGACCATTGCCGTCACCGCCGGGGTGGGCCCTGCCACGCTGTTCCGAAACTTCGCGGACAAGGAAGAACTCGTCCTGGCGGCGCTGCACCAGCAGCTGAAACTGCTCGTCAACCCGGTCATCGAGGAGGCCTTGGCCGGTAAAGACGCCGCCGAAGGCCTGTTCCGTGTCATCGATGCCCTCATGGCTGTTGCCAGCGACGAAGCCAACCTGCTTGGGGCGGTGGCCGGCCGCCGCGGCGTGCTTACCGGCATCACGGGGGACCTCATCGATTCCGTCGCCGTGCTGTTGGGCCGCGGGCAGGGCCAAGGCACGTTGCGCAGCGACATCTCCATGACTGACATGATCAGGCTGCTGGCCATGCTGATCGGCGTCGTGGACACGATGGAGGCCGGGTCGGACGCCTGGCGCCGTCCGGCCGCGCTGGTCGAAGACGCCATCCGGGCGGAGCGGCCGGACCGTCCGCTGCCGCCGCAGTCCCTGTTTCCGGGAACCGTGTACGGCACAGCTTTCGGCGCCGCCTATGGGAGCACGTACCTTTGATCCATGACCTGGGAAACCGTCGCCGGCGTGCTCGGCGGCTTGCTGCTGCTGTATGCCGTACTGCTCGCGCTCCTCTGGGGCTACGCGCGGCGGCATCCCGAAACCGTGACGATGAAGGACGCCCTGCGGCTGCTGCCTGACTTGCTCCGCCTGATCCGTCGGCTGATCGCCGACAGCACCGTCGCCGTTGGCGTGCGGGTCCGGCTCGTCCTGCTGCTGGTGTACCTGCTTTCGCCCATCGACCTGGTGCCGGACTTCGTGCCCGTGATCGGCTACGCGGACGACGTCGTGATCGTCGCCCTGGTGCTCCGCTCAGTCGTCGCCCGGGCAGGCGAGGACGCCGTGAGGCGGCACTGGCCCGGGACTCCCGAGGGTCTTCAGCTCATCCTGAAGCTCGCCGGGCTAGGCACCGCACGCTAGTCCGGCGCTCCCGTTCCTCACCCGGGACCGGGCGTCAGCCGCCATCGGGCTTCTTCGCCTCCTTGAGATGCTGCTGCAGCTTCTCTTCGGCCTCGCGGCGGCGCCGCGCCAGCTCGCGCAGTTCCCGGGTGGACTCTGCCCCGGGGGAAACCAGGTGGTCATACGGCTTGGGATGTCTCGCCTTGCCGGTTGCGCTGGCCGCTTGCGGATCCTCCGGGCCCGGGGCAGCAGCGTCCGGAGTGTCTTTTTCGGTCATCGTTGAATCGTCCCTCCGTCACCCAGGCTGAGGTAGGGGCAAAAGGCCGGTGCACTTTCGGCTCAGTTCCAGCCAAGCAGCCGCAACCCTGCCGCTGCTCCGGCGCCCGCGAGCACCACCACCAGGAACGGCGCCCGGAACACCAGCGCGACGGCGGCCGCTCCCAGGGCGCCGAGCCGCGCATCCAGCGCCAGGGACTGGCCCGAGGCCAGCGTGTTCACCACCGTAAGGGAAGCCAGCAAGCCGATGGTCATGGTGCCGGCAACTCTGGACATCCGGGGGTTTTGCAGCAGGCTGGCGGGCACGAGGTAGCCCATCAGCTTCCAGGCGTACGCCAGCACGCATGAGAGCAGGAGCCAAAGCCACAGTGTCATAGGGGCTCCCCCGGGCGGGTGCTGGCGCCGCTGCCATGGTGCTGGTCGGCGTACGGGTCCACGTCAGGCTCCAGACCCTCATCGCTGCGACCGTGGCTGAACCAACCGGCCACGGCCGCGACCAGCGCGGCGACCAGGATCGGCACCCCGGCGGGCACCAGCGGCACGGCCAGGACGGTGGCAAGGGCGCAGACGACGGCGATGGCCACAGGTTCGCGGCCTTTGAGCCGCGGCCACAGCAGGCCGAGAAAGGCGGCCACTGCGGCGCCGTCGAGCCCCCATTGCTTGGGATCACCGAGCGCACTGCCGGCCAGTGCACCAACCGCTGTGAAGAGGTTCCACAATACAAAGACGCCGATACCGGCTGTCCAGAAGCCCCGGCGCTGCTCCGCAGGGTCCGTTTGGCCGGTGCTCGTGGCGGTCGATTCATCGATCGTCACGTGGGCAGCGGCGAAGCGCCGCCAGCCCCGGGGCTGGAGCAGGGCGTTGAGCTGCATGCCGTAGATGCCGTTGCGCATGCCCAGCAGGGTAGCGGCGCCCATGGCTGCGATACCGGAGCCGCCGCCTGCCACCACGCCGATGAAGGCGAACTGCGAGCCGCCACTGAAGAGCAAGAGGCTCAGCGCCATCGTCTGCCAGAAATCGAGCCCGGAGGTCACCGACAGCGCCCCGAAGGAGATCCCGTAGAGCCCGGTGGCGATACTGATGGAAAGTCCGACGCGGACGGCCGGGGACTGCGTAAGCTTCACCGGCGGGGAGCCTGGTGGGACGAGCGAAAAGGCATGGAACTATGCAATCACAGCGACGGAGAACCCGCCGAACGGGCGGGCGGCGGCGGCGTAACCTGTCCCGCGGCCAGCGAAAACAGGACCTTCCGCAGGGGACCTCGAGGACCGGCCGGGAGTACCTTGTGGGCTATGAGCAGTGTCGTGGAAATCGCGGGCGTCGTGAAGCGGTTCGGGTCGGTGACGGCCCTCAACGGACTGGACTTCGAGGTCGCTGCCGGCGAGGTGCACGGCTTCCTCGGCCCCAATGGCTCCGGCAAGTCGACGACGCTGCGGCTGCTGCTCGGGATGCTGCGGCCGGACGCCGGCACTAGCCGGGTCCTGGGGCTTGATCCGTGGCGCGATGTCGCCGCCCTGCACCGCCGGCTGGCGTACGTCCCCGGAGACGTGGCCCTGTGGCCGAACCTGACCGGCGGCGAGGTGATCGAGCTCCTGGGCAGGCTGCAGGGCGGCCAGGACCGCACCCGCCGGGACCAGTTGCTGGAAGTGTTCGAACTGGATCCGACCAAGAAGACCCGCACCTATTCAAAGGGCAACCGGCAGAAGGTTGCGCTCGTCGCGGCGCTGGCCACGGACGCGGAATTGTTCCTGCTGGATGAACCCACGAGCGGGCTGGATCCGCTGATGGAAGACGCCTTCCGCGGCTGCATCCGCGAGCTCCGGGCGCAGGGGCGCACCGTGCTGCTGAGCACCCACATCCTCAGCGAAGCGGAGGCGCTCTCTGACCGCGTCAGCATTATCCGTACCGGCCAAGTGGTGGAGACCGGCCCGCTTGAACAGTTGCGGCATCTGACCCGCACTTCGGTGACTGCCGACGTAGCTGCCGTCCCCGAGGGGCTGGAACTGCTGCCCGGCGTGCACGATGTGGTGGTGGCCGACCACCGGGTCAGCGCCCAGGTTGATCCGGCCGGATTGGGCGCTTTCCTGCAGGCGCTGGGCACTGCCAACCTGCGGGCGCTCACCAGCCAGCCGCCGACGCTGGAGGACCTGTTCCTTCGGCATTACGGCTCCGGGAACGACTCAAGCACCGGGGCTGGCTCTGGCACTGGCGTCCGGGATACCGCGGGCTCCGAGGGGTCCCGGAGCCGGAGTCCCGGCAATGCCTGAGACGCTGGCCGGCACGGGGGCGCTGGTCCGGCTGGGGCTGCGGCGGGACCGCTGGCTGTTGCCGATGTGGCTGGCCGGCTTCACCGTGGTGGCCTACTCCACGGCACTTTCCGGTGCGGAGCTCTTTCCCGATCTGCGCAGCCGCATCGAAGCCGCTACCGCGCTGAACGCCACTGCTTCCATGGTGGCGATGTTCGGGCGGATCTATGATCCGGCGTCGCTGGGGGCGCTCTCGCTGATTAAGTACACCGCCTTCATGACGGCCATCCTCGCGGTCCTCATGGCCGTCCTTATGATCCGGCACACCAGGGCCGATGAGGAAAGCGGACGGCTCGAGCTGCTGGCCGGCGGCCGGCTCGGGCGCGATGCCCCGCTGGCCGCCGCGCTCATCATTGGCGCGACCACGAGCCTGGGCGTCGGACTGCTCTCGGCCGGCGCCCTTGCCGCCGGCGCACTGCCTGCAACGGGCTCGCTGGCCTTCGGCCTTGGCTGGGCCGCTACCGGGCTGGCGTTCAGCGCCGTGGCCGGTGTCGCCGCACAGGTGACAGCGAGCGCACGGGCAGCGATCGGACTCAGCATCGGAGTTGTCGCGGTAACGTACGCCCTGCGCGCCGTCGGCGACCTTGCCGAACCCGGCCCGTCCTTCCTGTCATGGCTGTCGCCGATCGGCTGGAACCAGCAGATCCGCGCGTTCGCCGGGGACCGGTGGTGGGTTCTGGTGCTGCCCGTGGCGCTGTCTGTCCTCCTCATTCCGGCGGCCTTTGCCCTGCGGGCGCGTCGGGACCTGGGAGCCGGCTTGCGGGACGAGCGGCCCGGGCCGGCGGTGGGCTCGGTCACCGGAATCTGGACGCTGGCGGTGCGGCTGCAGTACCGGGTGTGGCTGGCGTGGGCGGCGGCGTTCGTTATGTTCGGGCTGGTGATCGGGTCCCTGGTCGGCAACGTGGCGGACATGCTGACTTCGCCGAACGCCCAGGAGCTGGTCAGGCAGCTCGGTGGCGCGTCTGCCTTGCAGGAAGCGTTTCTGTCTGCCGAGATCAGCATCATGGGCCTGCTTGCAGCGGCCTACGGTGTGGCGGCAACCAACCACCTGCGGAGCGAGGAATCAGCGGGCCACACCGAGGCGCTGCTGGGAACTGCCGTTACGCGCAGCCACTGGGCCAGCAGCCACTACGGTTTTGCGCTGGCCGGAGTCGCCCTGCTGATGCTGCTGGCCGGGGTGTCGATCGGCGCCGGTGCGGCCCTTGCGGTTCATGAGCCGGTATTGATCGGCCGGGCCACGGTCGCTTCCCTGGCCCAGATTCCCGCCGCGTGGGTGCTGGCCGGCATCGCGCTGGCCGCGTTCGGTTGGGTGCCGCGACTGGCCGGTGCGGTCTGGGGCGTACTGCTGGCCTTCGTGGCGCTGGGAGATTTCGGCGTGCTCTGGAACGCCCCGGGATGGCTGATGGAGCTCTCACCGTTCCGGCATTCCCCCCTGCTTCCGGTGAGTGCTGACGCGGTCCCGGCGCTGCTGGGCCTGACCTCGCTCGCCGCCGGCCTGGCGGCGGTGGGCTACCTCGGCTGGCGACGGCGTGACCTGGCTAGCTAGCTTCCGCCGGTCCACGCCGGCTGACGGCGGTGGCCGAGCCGGTTGACGGCGGGTAAGTCGGTCACGCGCGCTGACGGCGGGTCAGTCGGTCACGCCTGCTGACGGCGGGTCAGTCGGCCCGGGGGTTTGTCACACCAACGCTTCGTTGCCGGACTCGGGGTGCTCCCCGTCATTCAGCTTCTCGAGCAGGGGCCTGACGGCCAACAGGTGATGGGCCAGGGCAACTTCCGGTTGCCCTGGGTGGGCATCCACAAATTGCTTGAGCTGTTCCCTTTCGTGCGCCGTCTCCGGATCCGAAACCGCCAGGAGCGCCTCGATGATGGCTACCGCTTGCCGTCGGATGTCCGGCTCCGTCTTCTCGCGGCGGGGAGCTTCGACGGTCCTGACGGATACCAGGCCGCGCCGGAAAGACGTACTTTTGCCATGGTTTTGTGCTGGAAGTGACGACGGATTGGTCGACATGAGATGTCCCTTATTGCTGTTCCAGTTGAACCTGAAACGGATCCACGGCCACACGCGCCCCTCGGAGCGGGTGCTCTACGCGGTAGACTGTACTGTAAGTCTACGCCCGCCATGCAAGACCGTGTTAGAGCACCTGATCCGTTCTGGCCGCCCCCGCGAGGAGGGCAGCCCGAGCTGGCAGAGCAGCCTATAGCGGGGCGAGAAGCTGGGCCCGGACGTCCGCGGGTCGATTCGTGGTGATTTCCTGGATACCGAGTTCCCGGCAGAGGGCGACATCTTCCGGCCGGTCAACCGTCCAGACCCGGAATGTGCGGCCCGAATCGAGCCAGCGGCGTACGGTGCGGGCGTGCCTCCGGACGTAATCCATGCCGGGGCCGGCCAGCCCCACTTCGCAGTCGTCCAGCAGCCGCTCCCCCTCGGTTTGCGCGGCCTTCATGATGTTGGCCAAGGCCCCGCCGGCGACGGGACCCACGCCCAGTTCCTCGCGGATTTCGTCTACCTCCACATCGTCCACGAGCTGGCAGAGGGCCGCCGCGGGGACCGTCCGAAGCAGGTGCTTGACCGCGTCGGGGCTGAAACTCATGAAAGAGATCCGGATATTGTCCAGCATCGAGGTGCTCCGGTCCCAGCCCTCGGCCTCGAGAACCGCCAGCACCCGGTCTTCCAGCCGAAGCTGGAACGGGCTGGGGTGCTTCAACTCGATGGCCAGCCCGATCTCCCGGCCGGCCAGGCGCAGGAGGTCCAGCAGCTCCGGAAGCGTCAGGAACTGCTTCGAAGGCGGCCCGTACGCCTCGGGGATGCGGACGCCCTTCCAGGAGCAAAAGTCCAGTTGCCGCAGTTCTTCCAGGGTGTGGTCAGCAACGGGGCCGGTACCGTTGGACGTGCGGTCAAGGTTGGCGTCGTGGATCAGCACCGCGTGCTGGTCGCGGGTCAGGTGCACGTCGCATTCCACGCCGTCGGCGCCGTCGGCGATGGCCTGCAGATAAGCGGCACGGGTGTGCTCGGCGAACGCTGCGCTGGCGCCCCGGTGCGCGTAGACCAGCGGGCGGGCGGCGGCGGACTCCTGAATGCTCATGCTGACACGTTAGCGGACGGCGGTGGCGGATGCCGGGCTAGGCTGGCCCTATGCAGGTGAACACTCAGCAACCCGTCCGCCCCGCCGCCCCAGGGACCGGCGTCGAACACCGGCTCTCCGCCGCGGACGCACAAAAGGCGGCGGCGCTGCGGAAGATGAAATTGCTAGCCGTGTCGCTGCTGATCGTCATGGCTATCATCTTCGTTGTCGCCTTCGCCCTGCAAAAGCAGTACCCGTGGCTGGAGTACGTCCGGGCGGCGGCCGAAGGCGGGATGGTAGGCGCCCTCGCGGATTGGTTCGCCGTCACGGCCCTGTTCAAATACCCGATGGGCCTGAAGATCCCCCACACCGCCATCATCCCGCGGCGCAAGGACCAAATCGGGGCGTCGCTGGGCGAATTCGTGGAGACCAACTTCCTGTCCGAACAGGTGGTCAAGGAAAAGCTTGCCAGCGTCGACGTCGCCCGGAAGGTGGGCGGCTGGCTGTCCGGCCCGGGCGGGGCCGAGCGGGTGGCCAAGGAAGGCGCCGCCGTGATTCGCGGCGCTTTCAAGGTGCTTAACGACGACGACGTCCAGGCGGTTATCGAGGGCATGGTCCGCCGGCACGTGCTGGCTCCCCCGTGGGGCCCGCCGGTGGGCCGGCTGGCGCAGCGCGTGTTCGACGACGGCCACCACCACGCTCTGGTCGACCTGCTGGTGGACCGCACCGTGGACTGGGTGCGGGACAACCACGAGACGGTCAACCGTCTGGTGACGGACCGCTCCCCCACGTGGGTGCCCACCTTCGTTGACGGGCTCGTGGGCGACAAGGTCTACCTGGAGATCCTGAAATTTGTCCGCGCGGTTCAGGCTGACCCGCAGCACCAGGTCCGGCGTTCCATCGACACATACCTTCAGGAACTGGCGCAGGACCTGCAGCACGATCCGGTCATGATTGCCCGTGCCGAAGGGGTTAAGGCGCAGGTACTCGGCGACCCGGAGGTCCGTGAGCTCGCGTCCCGCACCTGGGGCACAGTCAAGGCCGCGCTGCTCGCCGCCGTCGACGATCCGCACAGCGAACTGACGGTCCGGTTCAAGGCCGCCGTCCACGACTTCGGCGCCCGGCTGGTGGTCGACCCGGAGCTGGCCGGCAAGGTGAACACCTGGATCGGCGACGCTGCCGGCTACCTCGTGAACAACTACCGCTCCGACATCGCCGGCGTGATTACCGACACCGTGTCCCGCTGGGACGCCGAGGAGACGTCGCAGAAAATCGAGCTGCAGGTCGGAAAGGACCTGCAGTTCATCCGGATCAACGGCACCGTGGTGGGAGCCCTCGCCGGGCTTGCCATCTTCACCGCCGCCAGCCTCGTCTTCGGCTAGGCCCGCGGTGGATCAGGCCCGGGCACCCGGTGAGCGGCGCGAGTTCGAAACCGACCGGCTGCTGCTGCGGCCCTGGCGCGTTTCCGACGCCCCCGTCCAGCGCGAGCTGTGGACCGAGCGTGATCCCCGGGTCCCCCCGCATCGCCGCATCAGTCCCGACGGCAGTCCCTCACTCCAAGAGCTCACGGACCAAATCCGTCGTGACACGGGGAATCCTTTCCCGGGGTTACTCGCCGCAGAGCAGAAAAGTTCCGGGCAGGTCATCGGCTACTGCGGGCTGATTCCCAATAGCCACGGACCGGCAGAGGAGCCCGAGCTCGCGTTTGAGTTCCTCCGGCAAGTCTGGTGCCGGGGGTTTGCGACTGAAGCTTCCTGGACCGTTCTCCAGCAGGCAAAGGCTGCGGGCTACCGACGCCTTTGGGCCACAGTGCGGGACTGGAACACCCCTTCACGCCGCGTGCTGGCCAAACTTGGATTCGTCGAGACGGGTCGAGTGGAGCCAGACGACGTGCACGGCGACTCTCTCTTCACTATGAAGACACTCTGACCCCAAAGGGCGCGTCGGCGCGCGTCGCGGCTCAGGGACAACCGCGCGGGAAGCGGCAACCTCGACCTCGACCTCGACTTCGACCTCTGAGGCGATCATCAGCACTAGCACCCTCCCTCGGACCGGGCCTCAACCGCTGGGACCTTGGAACGGGACGACCATTTCCCGCCGCGGCCGGACCTGTGGAACATCGAGCACCCGCAGCGTGCAATAATCTGCGCATGGATGCAGGTAAACAGATATGCGGCCGAGAACCGGACAGCCAGTACGTCGAACTGGCCGTCGAGGTGTTCGCCATGCTGGCTGACGCCACCCGGGTGCGGATCGTTCTTGCCCTTCGCGGGGGCGAGCTGCCGGTCAACCAGCTGGCTGAGATCGTCCATAAATCTCCGGCCGCTGTTTCCCAGCATCTGGCGAAGATGCGCCTGGCCCGAATGGTCACCACGAGGCAGGACGGGACGCGAGTCTTCTACCGTCTGGAAAACGAGCACGCCCGCCAGTTAGTGGCCGACGCCATTTTCCAGGCTGAACACTCCCTCGGTGGAACCCCCCGCCACCACCACACTGAAAGCGCGGAACTCGCATGACCGACCACCATGACCACCACTCCTCCAAGCCGACGGCGTCGCTCCACGGGCACGACCACGACCACAGGCACGACCACGATCACGAACATGGGCATGACCACGGGCATGGGCATGAGCACCCAACGGGGTTCAAGGGTTTCCTCTACGGCTTATTTGTCCCGCATACCCACGACGCCGCAGATTCCGTCGACGACGCGCTGGAGGCCAGCGGGCAGGGTGTCAGGGCGGTCAAAATCAGCCTCTTCATGCTTCTAGCCACCACCGTTTTGCAGTTCGCTGTGGTCTTGATCAGCGGTTCGGTGGCACTGCTTGCCGATACGATCCACAACTTTTCCGACGCCCTGACAGCCGTACCGCTCTGGGTGGCGTTTGTCCTCGCCCGACGGCCTGCAACGAGGCGCTACACGTATGGCTTCGGCCGCGCCGAGGACCTGGCCGGGCTGTTCATCGTCGCCGTGGTGGCGCTCTCCGCCGTCGTTGCCGGCTGGCAGTCGATCGACCGGCTGGTTAACCCGCAGCCGCTGAGCAACCTGGGCTGGGTTGCGGCTGCCGGCCTGGTGGGGTTCGCCGGCAACGAGGCCGTGGCAATCTACCGCATCCGCATCGGCCGGAGGATTGGTTCGGCCGCGCTGGTGGCGGACGGCGTCCACGCCCGCATGGACGGGTTCACCTCTCTGGCCGTCGTGCTGGGAGCCCTCGGTGTATGGGCCGGGTTCCCTCTTGCCGACCCCATCGTCGGGCTCCTGATTGCCGCCGCCATCATCATCTTGCTCTGGGGAACGGTCCGCAGCATCGGCCGGCGCCTAATGGACGGCATCGAACCGGATCTCGTTGACCGGGCACTGTCGGCGCTGTCCACCACCCCCGGTGTGGAAGCCGTACCAGCCCTGCAACTACGCTGGATTGGCCACCGTCTCCACGGCAATGCCAGCATCCAGGTCGCTGACATGCCGGTCTCGGCGGGCGAAGTCATCGTGCGGGACGCTGAGCACAGGCTCAGCCACGCCCTGCCCAACCTTACGGGCATCGCGATCCGGACCACCACCGGTCCGGCACCCGAGAGCCACGACCCAGCCAGGGCGGCGTCGGCTCACGGACATCAATGACCCCGCCGCGCAGTCCCGCCGTCGATACGGTCAGCGCTCCTGGCCTTCTGGCCGACATCCCGGGTCATGGCAGCTTCACCGTGACCGCCGAAGCAGCCGCCATGATCGGCGTCTTCGGCGGGGCCCTGCACTGCTACCAGGGCCCCGGCGGCTGCCGGCGGCAGGGACTCTACTTTTCCCGTACCGAACCAAAGAAGTATCTGGGATGCTCGCTCACGGCGGAAACCTCGACGCCAGATGGCAGCTCCCGGGCTGGTGAGGAAGTCTGCAGGGAGGATCGCTCGGGCATCACGGTCAGTGTGAGCCACGAACTGGCTGGAAAGCTGGACGGCGCCGTGCTGGACTTCGGCCTGTACAACAAGATGCGCCGGTTCGTCTGGCTGACCCTGCCGGCAATCAAAACACCGTCCTGCACCTGCCTGCGGTCGGTAGGCACGCCGGCAGGAAAACGTTCCCCTTGTCTGGATGACCGCGGGGTCGGTCTAAGCGACCTGTGAAATGGCCACTGACTTCGCCGGTCCCGGAAGTGCTTCCGAACAGGCCAGTTCCCGACCCGGCCATAGGGAGCTATTTCGGCCGGATAAGCGCAAACTGAGGGACGTCACCATCCTTTGACCGGAAGGGACCCAGCCATGAAACCGGCGCCACCCCCGAGAACGTCGAAGCAGAAATCCATCTTTACAGGGATGCTGATCTTTTTGGCGGCGTCCGCGGCCGCCTGTTCCGGGCCGCCCCCGGCGTCGGCGTTGCCGTTGACCCAGGTCCAGGACATCGCCCTGCCCGGCGCCGCGAGCAGACTGGATTACCAGGCCCTGGACACGGCGGCGAAGCGCCTGTACATCGCCCACCTCGGCGACGGCACCGTGCACGTTGTTGACCTGAACAGCGGGACGGTGGCCGGGACAGTGCGCGGCATTTCCTCGGTTCATGGCGTGACCCTTGCGGCGGACCGGCATCTTCTGCTGGCTGCAGCCTCGGGAACGGATGAGGTCGCATTGATCGATACCAACACGCTCGCCGTAGCCGCCAGGGTCCGGGCAGGCAGTACGCCCGACGGGGTCGCTTACGACCCCGTCCACGGCAAGGCCTACGTCTCCAACGAACACGATCACGCCGAAACCGTGATCGATCTCGCCACGATGAGCGCCAAGCCACCGGTCGAGATTGGCGGCGGGGCCGGCAACAGCGTCTACGACCCGGCCAGCGGGACGGTCATGGTCAATGTCCAGGACCGCAACGAACTTGCCATTATCGACCCGGCCACGGACGTGGTCACTGACAGGATCTCGGTGAAAGACTGCGACAGCAACCACGGTCTCTATCTCGACGGGGCCAACAAGCTCGCATTCATCGCCTGCGAGGGCAACGCGAAGCTTCTGGTCCTGGATCTGCAAACCAGAGAAGTCACCGCACGCTTCGACACCGGCGGCGGCCCGGACGTGCTCGCCTTCGACCAGGGGCTGCACCGGCTCTATGTCGCGTCGGAGTCCGGCGTCGTCAGCGTTTTCGACGAGCAAAGCCGGGCACTGACGGTCAGGGCCTCGGGCAAACTCGCCGACCACGCCCACACCGTTGCCGTGGACCAGGGCACCCACCGGGTCTACTTCCCGCTGGAAAACATCGGCGGCAGACCAGTCCTCCGCGTCATGGAACCTGCAAAATAATCCAAAATGATGCGGACGCCCGACGGCGGGTGCCCACGAGTGTAGTTTGTCCCTGCCTGAGCGCTTTCACCGCAGAGCCGATGCCGCAGCCAAGGTCAAGCACTCGCGCCCTACGCGGGATGGGCATGTCGACGAAACGCGCGTCTACTTCTAGATCGACATCCCGACCGGCCACGTTCCGCATTTTTGAAACGTACTTCAGCGACATGCACCGCGCTAGTCTGGCACCAACTGGGACGAAGGAGGCCTTGAACGCCTGCAAGCCGATCGGCTAGCGACCACTTTCCGCCGGAGGTTTAGGTGCTGATCGGCCGGCAACTGATGTGTAGTTGCCGGCCGGCGGCCACCGTGTGTCATCTTCAGCTGTTGCGGGGCCAATGACTAGGACTGCTGAGATCCGGAGGCAGGCGCGTGTGGGCGTCGCCCTGGGCGGCGTTGAGTTGGGCCTGTGTCAGATAGAGGGTTCTGGAAAGATCGGCTCCTTCGAGACGGGCATCTCTGAGGTCAGCGCCGAGGAGGTCTGCGCCTGAGAGGTCGCAGTCCCGCAGGTCCGCAGCGATGAGATAGGCGCCTCGAAGGTCTGCCCCACACAGCGACCTGGACTTCATATTCTTGCCCATGAGGTCTGCTCCCGGGACAAGCGCAGCATCTAGGTGATCATCACCAGTTGCAAGGTACGAGGACCTCACTTCTTCGCTGACGCCCATCAGTACGGACCGAACCCGGGCGTTCATGTCGCCGAGGTGAAGGGAAAGGACCTGCTGCGTTTCGGCCATCGCATTTTCGATTGTCATTCTGAGCTCGTTGACCTGGCGCGAGGTGTCCGGGTCGAAGGTCCTCCTGGTAGCTTCTGCCAGGTACCAGAGCATTTCGTGGAGTTGCCGGACGACCTTGAAGGACGTGAACATGTCTTTCGCTGTTGCCGGATCCGCTTTCCAGCTGATTCCTTGGAAGAGGTTCTGGGAGACGTTTTGGCCGGCTCCGAAGCAGTCGAAGACAGTGCATCCCCGGAAGCCTCGCGGGCGCAGGCTGTCGTGGATGGTGCAGGAGAAATCGGAGGCAAGGTTCTTGCAGGGAGTTCCTGCTGGCTTGTCGATGGCGAAGTCCGTGGTGCGGGAAAAGCCTAGTGCGGTGCAGCAGAGCGCGAAGCAGTTGGCGCAATCAGGACGCAATGATTCCCGGTCAAGGGCAGGTGTGGAGGGCGCGGCGGAGCCGCTCGATATGAAGGGCATGTGATCTTCTCTGGATGAGTTCGGTGACGGGCCGGGTGCCGGGGGAACTCGCGAGGGAGTCCCCTTCGAGGGCACACGGAATCACCGCTTCCAAGGGAAGCAAACGGGAACCGCTGCATCGACTCTGGGTCACAGAGAAAGTAAGAATGTCACTGCGGTTAAACGTAGCACCACGTCCTACCCGCCCGTAAGCCGGTCGTCGAGCGCGCAGCCAGGCATGGACGCAAAAACATTGCGTCCCTTGACTGTTATTTAGAACCACAGCCGGAGACGGAAGCGAAATCTATCTCCCAGAACTTTTTCGAGCTGGTCTCGGAGGCGAACTCCTTCCAGGTCAAAGTGTTTGCGGCGTTCCTCACTCCCAAACATCCCTGTCTCTTCATTCGCGTGTTCGTTGAAGAATTTCGCCCACGCCACAAGATCCTCGTACAGAGCCTCTGGAAGTTCGCTCTTCCAATCAGGCACATCTTCTAGCGCCCAAAATATGGTGGACATCGGCCAGGTGTAGCCGTAATCGACGTCGACAAGGATCTCGGGTCGAGCATCTTGTGAAGGCGCAGGCACAGTACGACAGTATCCTCAGCAGCCGGGGCTGGTCGAGGGGTATGAGCTGGTGGCGATGCTTCCTGGGCCGAATATCGCGGGTCCTGTCACTGGATGCAAAATTCGTTCCCTTCCGGGTCGAGCATTGTAATGTGCCAGCCGTCGTAGCCGTCGAACACCGTGGCGCGCGTGGCTCCGGCATCCACGCAGCGATCGGCGTGCGCAAGGGCCAAGCGGCGTCCGTCCTCCTTCGACTCGGCGCTCTCGCTGACATTGATGTCCAGATGTACGCGGTTCTTCGCCGTTTTTCCTTCGGGAACCGGCTGGAAGAATAGGCGGGGACTTTTACCGCCCGGGTCAATGACGGCGCCACGCCAAAGCTCCTCCGGGATGCCTTGATTCGTGGCAAATTCCGCCCAGCTCGAAGATCCCTCGGGCGGTTCCTGGAGGCTGTAGCTGAGGGCCACCGCCCAAAACCGGGTCATCGTGTCGATGTCGTGGCAGTCGAAGGTCACTTGGAATGGATAGGACATGGGGCCGCCTTCCGCTTCGGATGCAACAACTATGCCATCGGCCTGCGGCCGTATGTCGGTGGCAGCGACTCCCCTAACTGACTGCTTTAGTGTCCAGCCCTCAGCCGGGCTGCCTCGAAACCCTAGGGTTTCGAGGCGCGGAGGTTTCGAGACACGTTGCGACGGGCTACGCCCGCTTCGGGCGCCCGTGAGGGGATCCCTTATCGGGCGGCATATCGACCGTCAGGAGCAGATGTTGAGAAAGCCTGTGGCACCGGGACGAGCAAGGAAGGTGACGATGTGGCCATTGTCGTCCCGGAATACAGCCTTTGTACCGGACACGATCACGGCGCCGTCCTGATAGGGGTTTCCCCATCCCGGAGGTGGATTGCCCTGACCGTCGTCCAATGGTGTTTCGGCAACGAAGAATGTGTCCTCCACGCGCAATTCCTTGATTCCGCAGTGGGTATAGAGCCGGCTTGGCATGCCCGAAGCAGCGGGGCTCGGTGTTTCCGGGGACGCTTTGGTCATCGGCGTGCCAGGACCTGCGCACGCACACAGGACCGCCGACAGGGCAAGGGCCAATGATGAGAGTCTGACTTTTTCGGCCACGCGACCGCCCCAATTCCCGATCAGACTCAAAGAGTATGCCGTGGGAAAGAGCGCGACAATGCTAGGGCTGGTCACGTTTTTCTCACGGCGCCCGCTACTGGATCCTCTATCGGGCGGTCCCCGCCGTATCTGGTGCCGACCGTTAGGGTCGCCTCCTGTCTCTCGGTATGCGGGGAGGCGTAAGTGGTTCAGGTACCCGTGTTGCCCTTCCCCTTCCGATCGAAAGGGAATCGATCGGAAGGGTGCCCGGCCGGGCCGAATGCGGCGACCCATTCCGATTCAAGCCGCTTTGAGTCTCCTGACTGGCCGGGACCACTTACTTGTGAAAGGGCGCGTCCAGCGAGAGGCTGGCGGTCTGGCCCGGCAGAAGAGCATGGTGTTCAGGGCAAGCGTCCCAGCCCTACATATATTTACTCCCCGGTCCGGGCCAACGTTTCCGTCAGCTTCTTGAGTATCTGTCCGCGCCAGCCGCCGCCCATGATGCGGTGGGCGATTACATGGCTCGGCTCCTCCGGGTCGAATCCTTCGTGGACGAGGAAAAGTCGGGTGCCTGACCCCTCGGGGACCAGCGTCCACGTCACCGTGCTGTTCAGGTCGTTGCCCGCTTCTGCGTCGCGCCAGGAGATCCGAAGGAGCCGTTCGGGGTCAATTTCGAGGACTTCACTGGCGACACGGCCGCTGAAGCCTACGGCCGGGACAGGAGTTCCGCGCATGGCGTAGCGGTGCCCGACGACGGGTTCAAAGTCGTTTTCCATCAGCCAGGCCGCGATCAGGGCCGGCTCGGTGAGTGCCCGCCACACCTTTGCGGGCGGGTGGGGGAGAAATTCGTCGAGCTCTATGGCGGTCAACGTTGCTGACATCAGGTGTCCTTCAGGTTCTCGAGGGTATGGTTCAGGTCTTTGAGGCGTGCGCGCCAGAATTTCTCGAACGGCGACAGCCATGAGGCAACGTCGGCCAGAGGCTCGGGTGTCAGTAAATATCGGATTGTCCGTCCCCTCCGCTCCTCGGAGACGAGGTTCCGGTCCAGCAGCACCTTCAGATGCTCGGAGACACTGGGTCGGGCCATGTCATATCGTTCAGCAATCTCGCCAGCGGTCCGCGGCCCCTCCAGGAGAAGCATGAGAATGTCCCTCCTGGTGGGGTTGGCCAACGCTCCGAAGAGAAGGTCGGCGGGAGAATCTTTCGTTCTGACGGGCACAAACTCAACAATAGGTAGGATATTTCCTACGGGTCAAGTTCCTGACTGCCTTAAGAATCCCCTGGGAGGCGTTACTCATTCAGATCAGCGACCCCAAATCAGACCCGCAACGATCGGTACTCCAACCGCCCGCAGTAGTGCGGAAGCCCAGCAGCGCTTCGACAGAAAGGCATGCGGGACGCCGATGCCGTCCCACATGCCGGGTATCGCCGATGTCTTGAAAAGACGCCTCAACACGATTCATCTCAGCATCGGTCCAGCCCGGACTTTTGGAGTCAAAGAGGCCTATTGAGGCAGTTGAGTTACTGTCACCTTCCGAAAACGATTGCACGGCATGTCCAAAGTCGTCTGCACGGCCGTGTCAGTCCGTAAGAAGGGTCCCCTCAGCGGGCGCCTTGTGGGTGGGGAGTTCGGAGCGGTGGGATCGGTTTTCGCGGATGCTCACGCTCTTTTTGCTGGTGCGAGCCGGATCAGCTTCGCGAGTTCGTAGGCCGTGTGGCGGTCATCTTCGTTGGCGACGAAGACCCGACCGATCAGGAGGGCGGCGTGGTGGGGAACGTCGATCCTGGTCATGCCGCGTGGCGTCTCCCCGTGCCATTTGGGTTCGCAGAGGAGGAAGTCGCCGACAGCGGTTCCAGTGGTGCGTTTGCCCACGTAGGCAAAGTTGACGCCGCTGACCGGGTCGGTGAACTGCACGCTGTAATAGCGCTGTTCCATCTCGGGCACGTGCAGCACTTGTGGTCCGGCGTTGACATCCAACCAGCCGCCAAAGTACAGGGCGTCATCGGTGCCGGTCGCGATGACATCGCCGGACAACGCGGACTGGGACGGGCTCTCTGGCACGGCATAAATCGTGTTCACAGGGATCGGTCCTCCACCCAGCCCGCGTCGGACAAATATTCGTTTGAAGCCGCTCACTGTGATCCGTGGCCAGAAGTAGAAGAAGACGAACGTACCGATCACCCACACGGCCACAGCTGTCGCTATCAGCAGAATGATCGAGCCCAGACCGCCGACCGCAATTCGCCTATAGGTGACCCACGCGAAGATTGCCAGGATGGCGATCGTCACCGGGGTGGCGTATTTCAGGATCAGGCGATTCATGACTGCACCTGTACGACCGGCGGAACCTCGTACCGGCCGTCTACGATGGCCGCTCCGGGTAGATAGGCGCGGAGCACGAGCTTGAACCGGCCGGGCGGTGTCGCTACCCAGTTCTGCGCCGCACCAGATGGCTGAGTCCGTTGGAGCAGAATGTCGACTGAGCCGTCGTCGTTCGTCACGAGACCAGAGTGGTCGTTCACGCTTGCCCGCCCGGTTGGGGCGTTGGCCATATAGCCGACTGTGTCCGTCGCGGTAATCGACCAGAAGGCATCATTCGGTGGAAGCTGACCCACCGAGAAATGAAGGCGATACACATGCTCCCCATTGAGACGCTTCCCCGCCGCATCCCGGGTCGCTGTCCAGTAGGAGGCCTCCTCAAAAACGTTGACAACCGGGAGCGCCTTCTGCAGGGCCGCACGAACCAGCAGTCCGTTGCCTGGATGGCCAGCTTTGCGAATCGGCGGTTTCTGGGGGTCGACGCAACAGATGCGTGATTTTCGGGTCGTTTCCCGGTGCTTTGAGGCTATCGCAAAGCACCGGGCGGGGCGGTGCGTTCGGCTTTGAAGCGTGCTGCCGGGGTGTCGTAGTCGAGGGTTTTTCGTGGCCGTTCGTTGAGTTCGCGCATCACGTGGGAGACGTGCTCAACGCTGTGAACGGCGAGGTTGGTGCCTTTGGGGAAGTATTGGCGGGCGAGCCCGTTGAAGTTCTCGTTGGCGCCGCGCTGCCAGGGGCTGGAGCGTTCGGCAAAGTAAACCGGAACCCCGGTCTTCTTTGTTAGTTCCTCGTGGCTGGCCATTTCCACGCCCTGGTCCCACGTGAGTGTTCGCTTCAGGTGTGTTGGCAGCTTCGCGAACGCGCTGATGGCGGCCGCGTTGACGCTCGCAGCGGTGTGATCCAGGGGCAGATTTATGATGATGCCGTACTGGGTTTTCCTTTCCCTGAGTGTCATCATCGCCGAGACTGACCCGACGCCGACGATGAGGTCCCCTTCCCAGTGGCCGGCCTCCAGACGGGTTTCCACCTCTGCCGGCCGTTGACCGATCATGGTCATGTTGCGGATCCGCGAGCCTTTCCCGGTGCGGGTGCGCCAACGGGTCTTGCGGATCCTACGGCCGGTGCGCAGCTTGGCGGCATACCGCTGGTGCAGGCCGTGGTCCTCGCGCAGCAGCAGTGCCCGGTAAATCGTTTCCGGGCACAACCGCATCGTCTGGTCATCGGGGTATGTCTTCTTCATCCACCCGCAGATTTCGTCCGGGGACCAGAAACGGTTGAGCTTACGTTGCACAAGGGTGCGCAGTCGGGTGTTGGCAGCGAGCTTATGCACTTTCGGTCGGGCCCGTTGCAGCCGGGCGTCATGATCGGCAGTGCGGGGCAGGTAGAGGCCCTGAGCGTCCCGGTGACGGTCGAGTTCCCGTTTGACCGTGGAGGCGTGACGGCCCAGTTCCGCCGCGATTCGCCGCATTGAGTGCCCCAGGCGCAATAGGTCCGCGATCTGCAACCGCTCCCGCACATCCAGGTAGCGGCCCGCGGTTACGGCCGGCGCTGTGATGGGCGGGATCTGGAAGTTGCTGGCTCGACGCAGCTGCGTCCCTGTTCTTCGGTGCATACCGAGAAGTCTGCATGCTTCTGCGTTGCTCACCCCGTTGCGCATCAGCTGCCAATACTTCTCGGTCCGCGCAGCACGGTGCTGCTGCGCCTCTGAGAGCACCGCGCCGAGCATCTGGTCTGCATAGCGACCGGAGGAGAGGACTGCGGCGTGCTGCGCCGCCGTGGCCGCATTCCGCTCGTTCGATAGTCGGGATAATCGGTCGCGTTCGAAGTTCAGGCTGAGGTGGTCGGTCAGGCGCAATTGGTCTTGGCACCGCCTAACGGTCACCTTGGACTTACGTAGCTGGTCGAAACGACGGTGCATCCACCGATAGGCGGTCGAACGGCTCACACCCGCGTTTTTGGCTGCCTCACCAAAGCTTTCCCCCCGACCAAACGCCGCCCAAAAGCTGGCCTCCTCGTCAATATTCACCCGAAGGTGATGGCGGTCTTTGACCTGGCCGACGTCAGCTTCCCACGCCGCCAGCCGGGACGTGCTGAACCCGAGCTCCGCTGTCGTCTCGCTCGGAGTCTTGCCGTTGCGACGCAGGCGCAAGTATTCCTCGCGCAGCCAGCGGTAGCCGACTTCCTTATCAATGCCAGCATGTCGGGCGGACGGTCTGAGACCGTGCCCGTGCTTAATCGAAGCAAGAAACCGGATGCCTGCTGCTGACGAGGAGCTGAGATACATGTCGAACCACCTTGAAAGAAGGTGTTGCTTCGATCAACAGAATCCCGCGTGCTAACCGCTACGCTCCAGACTGTCTCGAAACCCATGGGATAGGAGACGTCTCGTCCATCAAGTCGGGCCAGTGAAGGCTCGTCCCCAGTCTCTTTGGAATCCCAAGGATCCCCGTGACGGGCGATTCTCATAACTACGTCTCGAAACCTTCGGCTTGAATCGCTGTATCCAATGTGGGTTATGAGACATCCATCCATAGGGCTCGCATGACGCAGCGCATCGGCTCTGCATGCTTTTCAAAGTGGCAGCAGTCCACCGCCAGTCGACAGGCAGGTCTTCTGGCCGACGGAGTACGGCGGGTGACCTCTACATGGATCTCCGTGTATCCGGCAACCGCGCCTCGCGACCGCCCGCTGCAAGGGCACAGGCTGCTCGGTGCGCTGTCCGTTTCAGGCCCCACTAGGCCGGCGCGACGGTTGCCCGGGCACGGCCGTGCACAACGAAAACCGTGAACAGCAGCGCTGCCACCGCCGTGACCACCAGCAGCATGAGTCCGATCGAATAGCTGCGTGTCGCTGCGTCGTAGGTGGCGCCCATGATCAGCGGCGGGAAGTAGCCGCCGAGCCCGCCGGCAGCACTGACGACCCCGCTGATGCTGCCCACTTTTCCGGCGGGGGCGAGCACCCCGACCCAGGCGAAAACTCCGCCGGTGCCGAGGCCAAGGGCCGCCGCCATGGCGACAAACGTCAGGCCGGCGGGCACATCGCCGTCGGGCTGGAGATTAACCACCCAGGCCAGCACGGCGACGCCTACCAGCGAAACCACCACCACCGGTTTGGGCCCGAACCGGTCCGCCAGGACGCCGCCTACCGGCCGGGCCAGCACCGCGGCGAGGGCGAACCCGGCGGTCCGGGCGCCCGCGGCGCTCGGGTCGAAGCTGTAGACGTCCCGCAGGTAGGTGGGAAGGTAGGTAGCGAAGGAAACGAAGCCTCCGAAGACGACTGCGTAGAGGAAACACATCTTCCAGGTGACCGGGGTCTTCGCCGCATCCAGCAGCTTGGGCAGGACCGGCGCGTTGCTGCGGCTCCAGCCCGGGGATTCCTTCATCAGGAACCAGACCAGCGCGGCCATGACGGCCAGGACCGCGGCAATCAGCAGGTGCGTCGGGAAATAGCCGATCCAGGCCACTAGCCGCGGGTTCAGGAACGCCGCCAGGGCGGTGCCGCCCATCCCGGCGCCAAAGACGCCAGTGGCGAAGCCGCGCCGTGACGGTTCGTACCAGGCGCTGACAAAGGGGATTCCGACGGCAAAAACGGTGCCGGCCACCCCGAGCAGCAGCCCGGCCGCCAGCACCAGCGCGAAGGAGCGAACGCTGCCGCCGACAGCCACCAGCAGGATCGGAACGATGGCCGCGAGCAGGACGAAGCTGAACATCGCCCGGCCGCCGTACTTATCCGTCAGGGCACCCACGGCGATCCGCCCCAGGGAGCCGACGAAGACCGGCATGGCCACGAGGATGCCGGTGGCGGCCGCGTTGAGCTGGAGGTTCTGGGTGTAGAAGGCACCCAGCGTCGCGACGGAATTCCAAGCCCAGAAACCCACTACCGAGGCCGCGGTAGCGAGCGCCAGGTTGAGCGTCCGGTGGTTTGCGGCGGACGCGGACGGGACGGCTGCGGAGGGTGACGTTGCGGCCATGGCGGCTTCCTTTCGGTTCAACGCAGGTTCAGCGTTGCAGGGTCACCGGTTGTGGGTGTCACGGTCGGGGGTGCCGACCGCCGACCAACCACGCCGGGCGGTAGTTCTGTTGCCTGGCGCAGCCGCCGCGGGAGTCGCGGCGCCGCGCCCGGCGGCACTTCCTGCCGCACGGCCCCGGTTACGGTCGTGGTCCCGGGAGCGGTAGACGATGTAGGGCCTGAAGAGGTAGTGCAACGGGGCCGTGAAGGCATGGACCAGCCGGGTGAACGGCCAGATCACAAAGAGCGCCATGCCCACCAAGGTATGCAGGTGGAAGGAAAAAGGCGCCACGGCCATCGCCGTGATGTCCGGCTGGAAGATGAACAGGGAGCGGAACCATGGAGCCACCGTCTCGCGGTAGTTGTGCCCGTGCTCGCCTTCGAAGACGCTCGCAAGGGTGGTCCACAGTCCGAACACGATCGCCGCAGTGAGCACCACGTACATGCTCTTGTCGTTCCGGGTGGTCGCCATGAACACCGGTCCGGTGGTGCGCCGCCGGTAGATCAGCAGGAGGATGCCGCCGAGGGTGCCCACCCCCGCGATGCCGCCGACCAGCAGAGCGTTGAAGTGGTAGAACTCCTGGCTCATCCCTACAGCCTGGGTCCACGCCATCGGGATAACCAGGCCGAAGAAGTGGCCGGCGATCACGGCGAGCAGACCGAAGTGGAACAGCGGCGAGGCGATGCGCAGCAGGCGCGATTCGTACAGCTGGGAGGACCGCGTCGTCCAGCCGAACTGGTCATACTTATACCGCCAGATGAGCCCGCCGACCAGGACCACCACCATGACGTAGGGCAGGACGCCCCAGAGCACGATGTCCAGGGTGGAGGGGTCGACGGCGGGTCCGTCTCCGGCTTCACGTGGCAGCACCTTCAGGCTCCCTTCACCGGCAACAGGCGCGGATCGTACGGGTCAAGGCCCACAGCTTCGGCGGGCGGTCCGTACCCGGCCATCCGCATCACGGCCTGCTCGTCCGCCGGCGACTTGCCGGGCAGGGTGGCGCATACCGCCTGCAGGATCCGCGCGTGCGGCAGCTCGTCCCGGAGCAGGCCGAAGCGGAGCATCTCCAGGCTGGCCCGGTACCGGCTCAACAGCGCCCGGCCCGCCGCGAGATCCACCCGGGCGGCGTATTCGAGCACCATGGGCAGGTAATCGGGCAGTTCGCCTTGCGTGTCGACCAGGATGTCGCTTTGCCGGTAGGCCGCTTTGAAGTGGCCGAGCACTTCGCCGCGGCGCCGGGTGTCCCCGTCAGTCCAGTAGGACAGGTGCAGCGCGTGACGTTTCCCCAAGTCAAATTCGCGCACATAGCGGGCCTGGCTCTCCATCAGCGGGGTGGACTCCAGGGAGTCCAGCACCTCCCCGAAATCTGCGCCGGCACCGGGAAACTCCGCCAGCGCCGCCCGCATCAGCGGCACCTTTCCAAGCAAATCCTCGTCCGGGTAGGACAAGCACCACGCCGCCGCAAGGTACAGCACCTGCTCGCGCCGGCTCATGGCTGGTCCTCCGCCGCAGCCAAGGTGCCTGGCTCGGCATCCTTCTGCGGAAACAGCCCCAGCGGCGCACCGCGGCCGTCCCAGTTCAGCAGGTTGACCCTGCCCCGCAGGTTCGTCCCCGGCTCTATCCCGCCGGTGGTCTGCCGGTCCCGGAGTGCGTTGAAGGTTTCCACGGCCACCGGAACCGGCCTGCCGCTGGCCTCACCAAACGGTGAGGAGTCCTGCATGCCGGGGCCGCCCTCGAAGTCCAGGGAACAGCCCATTTCTTCGAGGTCGTGGGCCTGTTCGACGTGCGCGGTGGGGATCACATACCGGTCCTCGTACTTCGCGATCGCCATCAGCCGGTACATCTCGTACATGGTCTGCCCGTCCATGCCCACGGCTTCGGCGATGGACTCGTCCGGATCATTGCCCAGGCTGATGCCGCGCATGAAGGAGCGCATCGCGGCGAGTTTCCTCAGCACTGCCGTGACCCGGTCCGTGTCGCCGGCGGTGAAGAGTTCGGCGAGGTACTCGACCGGGATCCGCAGCGCGTCGATGGCGCCGAAAAGGTTGCCGGCGTCTTCGCCGTCGTGCCCCTGGTCGCGTAGCAGGTCAACGACCGGTGACAGCGGCGGGACGTACCAGACCATCGGCATGGTCCGGTACTCGGGGTGGAGCGGAAGCGCCACCTTATAGACCTTGGCGAGGGCGTAGACCGGCGAGCGCCGGGCGGCGTCGATCCAGTCCTCGGGGATACCCTGGGCGCGGGCCTCGGCTTGCACGGCCGGGTCACTGGGATCCAGCAGCACGTCCATTTGGGCGTCGTAGAGCTCCTGCGGGTCGGTGACGGCCGCCGCCGCGGTGACGGCGTCGGCGTCGTACAGGAACAACCCCAGGTACCGCAGCCGCCCCACGCAGGTTTCCGAGCAGACCGTGGGCAGTCCCACCTCCACCCGGGGGTAGCAGAAGGTGCACTTCTCGGCCTTGCCGGTCTTGTGGTTGAAGTACATCTTCTTGTACGGGCAGCCGGTGATGCACTGCCGCCAGCCGCGGCACCGGTCCTGGTCCACCAGCACGATCCCGTCCTCGACGCGCTTGTAGATCGCGCCGGAGGGGCAGGACGCCATACACGAGGGGTTTAGGCAGTGTTCGCAGATCCGCGGCAGGTAGAACATGAAGGTCTGTTCGTAGGCGAACTTGATCTTGTCTTCGGACTCCCGGCGGATCTTTTCCACGATCGGGTCCAGGTGCCCGTGCTCGGTGGAGCCGCCCAGGTCATCGTCCCAGTTCGCCGACCAGGTGATCTTGGTGTCCTCCCCGGTGATGAGGGATTTGGGCCGGGCCACCGGAAAGTCGTCGCCCAGCGGCGCGTCAACGAGCGTTTTGTAGTCGTAGGTCCACGGCTCGTAATAGTCCTTGAGCTCCGGCTGGACGGGGCTGGCGAAGATGCCGAACATCTTCTTGACCCGGCCGCCGGCCTTGAGGACCAGCTTGCCGCGCTTGTTCAGTTCCCAGCCTCCGCGCCATTTGTCCTGGTCCTCGTAGCGGCGCGGATACCCCTGTCCGGGACGGGTTTCGACGTTGTTGAACCAGACATATTCGGTGCCGGCGCGGTTGGTCCAGGCCTGCTTGCAGGTCACCGAACAGGTGTGGCAGCCGATGCATTTGTCCAGGTTCATTACCATGCCCATTTGAGCCATCACGCGCATCAATACTGCACCTCCTGGGACCGGCGGCGGACGGTCGCCACCATGTCCCGCTGGTTTCCGGTGGGGCCGAGGTAGTTGAAGGCGTAGGCCAGGTGGGCGTAGCCGCCGATCAGGTGCGAAGGCTTCACCAGCAGCCGGGTCACCGAGTTGTGGATGCCCCCGCGCCTCCCGGTGGCCTCGGACTTCGGTACGTCGATGGTGCGTTCCTGCGCGTGGTAGACGTAGACGACGCCGGCCGGCATCCGGTGGCTGACGATTGCCCGCGCCACCAGAACCCCGTTGATGTTGAGGCACTCGACCCAGTCGTTGTCCTTGACCTGGATGGACTCGGCGTCGGACGGGCTCATCCACACAGTGGGGCCGCCGCGGGAGAGCGAGAGCATCAGCAGGTTGTCCTGGTATTCGGAGTGGATCGACCACTTCGAATGCGGTGTCAGGTAACGGACCACCACCTCCAGGGCCCCGTCACGGCCCAGCTTCGGCTCACCGAAGAGCCGGTGCATGTCCAGCGGCGGGCGGTAGATCGGCAGCGCCTCGCCGATGTCCCGGATCCAGTCGTGGTCCAGGAAGAAGTGCATCCGCCCGGTGAGGGTGTGGAAGGGTTTCAGCCGCTCAATGTTGATGGTGAACGGGGCATAGCGCCGGCCGCCGGTCTCCGAGCCGGACCACTCCGGCGAGGTGATCACCGGGACGGGCCCGGCCTGGGTCTGGGCGAAGGTGATGAACTTTTCCTCCGAGCCCTCGGAGAGGTCGGCCAGTTTCCTGCCGGTGCGCACTTCGAGATCCTTGAAGCCCTGCACCGACAGCGCCCCGTTGGTGGTCCCGGAAAAAGCCAGGATAGCCTCAGCCATTTTCGCGTCCGTATCGATCGCCGGCCGGCCGTCCGCGGCGCCGCCAAGCATCACCCCGTTGGACTGGCTGAGCCGGTTGAGCGGGCCGGCGAGCTTGTAGGTGACGTTCTTGACCGTGAAGCCAAGTTTGTCAGCCAGCGGCCCGACGGCGGCCAGCTTGTCCGCGATGGCCGTGTAGTCCCGCTCCACCACCGAGAAAATGGGCATGTTCTGTCCCGGGACAGCGGGAATGCCGGGGTCCCGCCAGTCACGGACCGTGCCGCCGGGCTGGGCGAGCTGGCCGGGGGTGTCGTGCTGCAGCGGGACGCTGACCAAGTCCCGGCGGACCCCCAGGTGGGTCGTGGCCAGCCTGGAGAACTCGCGGGCCAGCAGGTGGAAGGTGTCGAAGTCGGTCTTGGTTTCCCACGGCGGGTCGATGGCAGGGGTGAACGCGTGCACGAACGGGTGCATGTCCGTGGAGGACAAGTCGTGTTTTTCGTACCAGGTGGCGGCCGGGAAGACGACGTCGGAGAGCAGCGTCGTCGAGGTCATCCGGAAATCCGCGGAGACCAGCAGGTCCAGCTTTCCTTCGGGCGCCTGCTCATGGCACCTCACGTCGCGCGGTTTGAGGCCTTCCGCATGGTCTTTGCCCAGGACGTTGTGATGGGTGCCCAGAAGGTTCCGCAGGAAATACTCGTTGCCCTTGGCCGAGGAACCAAACAGGTTCGAACGCCACAAGATCAGGGTCCGCGGCCAGTTCTCCGGGGCGTCCACGTCCTCGATCGCCGGGTTGAGGGTGCGGTTTTTGAGGGCCTCCGCTATGTAGCCGGGCGTGTCCTTTGCTGTCCCGGCGGCGACGGCGGCCTCGGCTTCGTCGGCGAGGTCCAGCGGGTTCCGGTCGAACTGCGGGTAGAACGGCATCCAGCCGAGCCTGGCTGACTGGGCCATCGCATCCGCGGTATGCAGGCCGTCCAGGGCACCGGTGGACAACGGTGATTTCAGCGCATCCGCGGAGTAGCCGTCCTGCCGCCACTGGTCGGTGTGCATGTACCAGTACCCGGTGCCGATCATGGTCCGCGGCGGCCGCGCCCAGTCCAGGGCATTGGCCAGCGACACCCAGCCGGTGACGGGGCGGGTCTTTTCCTGTCCGACGTAATGGGCCCAGCCGCCGCCGTTGCGGCCCATGCAGCCGGTCAGCATCACCAGGGCCAGCACTGCCCGGTAGGTGGCGTCGCCGTGGAACCACTGGCAGATTCCGGCGCCCATGATGATCATCGACCGGCCCTTGGATTGTTCGGCGTTGCGGGCGAACTCGCGGGCCACCCGGATGCAGGCCTGCGCCGGGACGGAGGTGATCTCCTCCTGCCAGGCGGGAGTGTACGGGGTGGCGGCGTCGTCGTAGCCCGCGGCCCAGTCCCCCGGCAGCCCGGCCCGACCCACGCCGTACTGGGCCAGCATCAGGTCAAAAACCGTGGTCACCAGCCCGCCTTCCAGTTCAATGACCGGCACGCCGCGGCGGAGCACGCTGCCGGTACCATCGGCTGCCTCGAAACAGGGAAGCAGGATTTCGGCACTGTCCGCGGAGACCTCCAGGAGCGAGAGCGCCGGCTCGATCCCTTCAAGATCGAGGTTCCACTTGCCCTCGCCGCTGGCGGAGTAGCGGAACCCCATCGAACCGTTGGGAACCGCCGGCCGGCCGGCCTTCTTGTCGAACAGCACGGTACGGAACGCGGCGTCTTCAGCCAGGGACTCGGCGGGAAGGTCCTTAGCGGTGAGGAACTTCGCCGGGGTGAGCGTCCCGTCCTCGCGCCGTTCCAAGGTGACCAGGAACGGCAGGTCGGTGTACTGCCGGACGTAGTCGGAGAAGAACGGAACCTCCCGGTCAACGAAGAACTCCTTGAGCATGACGTGCCCCATCCCCATTGCCAGGGCGGCGTCCGTGCCTGCCTGTGCCGGGAGCCATTCGTCCGCAAACTTCGTATTGTCAGCGTAGTCCGGGCTGACAGTGACCACCTTGGTGCCGCGGTAGCGCACCTCGGTCATCCAGTGCGCGTCCGGGGTCCGGGTGACGGGAACGTTGGAGCCCCACATCATCAGGTAGCGGGCGTCCCACCAGTCGCCGGATTCGGGAACGTCGGTCTGGTCGCCGAAGACCTGCGGGCTGGCAACGGGCAGGTCCGCGTACCAGTCGTAGAAGGACGTCATCACGCCGCCGATGAGCTGGATGAAGCGGTTGCCCACCGCGTGCGAAACCATGGACATCGCGGGAATCGGCGAGAACCCGGCACAGCGGTCCGGTCCGTAGGTTTTGACCGTGTTGACGTGCGCCGCAGCGGCGATCTCGATCGCCTCCTGCCAGGAGACGCGGACCAGGCCGCCTTTGCCGCGGGCCTGCTGGTAGCGGCGCCGCCGCTCCGGGTCCCCCACCACGTCGGCGAAGGCCAGCACCGGATCGCCCAGCCGGGCCTTGGCCTCGCGGTACATTTCCACGAGCACGCCCCGGGCGTAAGGGAACCGGACCCGGGTGGGCGAGTAGGTGTACCAGGAGAACGCCGCACCGCGCGGGCAGCCGCGGGGTTCGTATTCTGGGCTGTCCGGGCCAACGGAGGGGTAGTCGGTCTGCTGGGATTCCCAGGTGATGATGCCGTCCTTGACGTACACCTTCCAGGAGCAGGATCCGGTGCAGTTCACTCCATGGGTGGAGCGGACCACTTTGTCGTGGCTCCAGCGGTCGCGGTAGAAGACGTCGCCCTTGCGGCCGCCGTCCCGGAACACGGCCCGGCCGTCGTCGGTCTCGTCCCACTTCGTAAAGAATCGGCCCAGCTTGAGCATCGCATCCGAGGCGGGTCCATCTAACCCCGCGGCTCCTCCGGCAGTCATGCCCCCAAAGCTATGGGCCACAATCTGGCCCGGACAGGGCCTTATGGCACTGGCCGGCAGCCCCCGGGTCAGAAACTGATTCCTTTGACCAGCGTGATCAACTGCTCTTGCGTCTGATCAACTGTCGAGCCGGCCGGGGAGATGAGGATCTGCGCGGTGAAGATCGCCATGTTTGGACCCCGGGCCACCATGAGGGACATATACGTGAGCAATACGTCGCTGGCGGGCCGCAGAGACTTCGCTCCGCCAGGCTCAGATCGGACGATGAGGATCGCGCTGTCTCCGACGCCTTGAATCTTCCGGCCGTCCGGGATCGGCCGGGATAGCAACGAAGCGCCGCCGGGATGATGTTCGATGGAGAAGATGAGCGAGTCCGGTCCGGGTGTGCCCAGCGCACCGAAGGTGTACCGGCAGTTGCCCTCGCCGGGGAGGACCTGCGGCTCGGTTGTGGCACCGAAGGCCTGCTTGAGCTCATCGGCGCTGACCAGAGCGCAGACGGGATTGTTGGTCGTTCCTTGCGGACCCACCGGCGGTGCGGAGGGGATGCTGAGCGCGCTCCCGTTGCCCCAGCCCGCTTCGACCGCGGCGTCGGCGAGGGCCCGGGCTGTGATGGTGCCGTCCGGGACGGGGGCTCCTGAAGACCCTGGCGGCGCCGCCACGACCCGCAGGTCGAGCGATTCATTACCGTGGACCGCTTTGAGAACCGTGTTGGCCGACGCCCCGCCGGCCTCGCCGCGGAACCACCCGGTCCACTGGAAGCAGGCGAAGTCCCCGATGCCGGCAACCGGCGAGCAATCCGGGGTCTTCTTCGCAGCCGCAATGTCGGCCGTCGATGCTGGCGAGGTAAGTGCCACGGACAGGGCGTTCATCCCCCGGTCCGACTTGCTCATATAGCTGCACAGGTAGGCGGGGCTCCCCGGAGGCTTGGCCGCCTGGTTCACGCCTGTGCCCCTGAAGGACGGGTCCACCTTGGCTGCAATCTCCGGCGTGATGAGATCGCAGGCCGGGTTGCCCGAGCCTGGCGACGACGCGGGGCCCGACGACGGCGGGCCCGACGGCGACGTACCACCCTGCGCGCATCCGCCGACGAGGAGCACCAGCGCGCCTGCGAGCGCAAGACGCCGTCCAGAAGCTCGGATCCGATGACCGCGCATGTTCTCCCCTGCCCCCATCACTGCCCGGCCTCTACGAGGCCGGGCCCCGATGGACCCACGCTAGGGACCAGCGGGAAGTTCAGCAAGGGCCGACCGGCCCCGGGCAGGTACAGGGCCGTCATGGCCGCCGGGTGCGTCGGGCGCCGCCCTAGGCGAAGGACTCCAGCTCGACGCCGGCCCGTTCCAGCGCGGCACGGACGGCGGCGGCCACCGCCACGGAGCCGGGGGTCTCGCCGTGCAGGCACAGGGAATGGGGCGTGCGCGTGATGACGGTGCCGTCAACCGCCACGACTTCGCCCTTCAGCGCCAGGCGCAGTGCCCGCTGGACGATCTCCTCCGGGTCGTCAATGACCGAAGCTTCTTCCAGCTGCGGCACGAGCGTGCCGTCGGGGAGGTAGGCGCGGTCCGCGAAGGCCTCATGGAACACCGGATGTCCGGAATCCCTGGCGAGCCTCAGCAGCGCCGAACCCTCCAGGCCCAGGACCGGAAGTCCCGGGTCGTAGGCCTGGATGGCGGCGACCACCGCAGCGGCCTGTTCGCCGTCGTGAACGGTGCGTTCGTAAAGCCCGCCGTGCACCTTCACGTAGTCCACGGAGGCGCCGACCGCGTGGGCCACGCCGTCGAGGGCCCCGAGTTGGTAGAGGACTGCGCCGAACAGGTCATCGAAAGTCATGTCCATCGCGCGGAGGCCAAAGCCCGCCAGATCGGGGTAGCCGAGGTGCGCGCCGACGCGGACGTCGAGTTCGTAGGCTGCGCGGCAGGTGTCCAGCATGGTGACTGGATCCCCGGCGTGCAGGCCGCAGGCGACGCTGGCGCTGGTGACGAGGGGGAACATTGCGGCGTCATCACCCATGGTCCAGGAGCCGAACGACTCCCCCAGGTCAGCGTTGAGGTCCAAAGAATCTGCCTCTCAGTCCGGCGCCGGTCTGCGTTCCGGCATTCAGGTCTCCGGGAATGGTGATCGGCATGGGGCCGAACGCGTGCTTGGCATTCTCAATGACGGCCTGGCCCATCATCCGGTTTCCCACGCCGCCCACGACCGCGCCGACTCCGAAGGGCAGTGCCCGCCCCAGCAGCGCGGTGCCCTGGCGTTTGAGGATGTTCCGCAGGAAGGCCCGCTGGATCTGCTCCCGGACCGAGCCGAAGCCGGCCAGCGGTGTCCGTCGTGAAAAGAGTGAGCCCCAGGCCTGGGTGGGGCCCCTGCCCTGGCCGGAGGCCTGGCCGCTGAGGGAACTCAGCAGTGTGGTGCCTTCCTCGCCGAGCATGATGGCCATGACCAGGGTGCTGGCCTTCTCCGGATCTTCCATCCGCACGCCGTGGAGTTCCGCCAGCGACGTAGCGAACAGCGCGGTCGCTTCCAGGAAACCGGCGGTCGCGGCCGCGGAGAGGCCCAGCGCGGCCACGGTGCCGACGCCGGGGATCACGGCGGAGCCGCCCACGAGCGCGCCGCCGCCGGTGACGGCGGCAAGGTAGTTCCGTTCCAGGACCGCGGCGAGCTGCGCCGCGCTGGCGTGCGGGTGTTTCCGCTGAAGCCGGCGCAGGTTCGCCAGGACCAGCGGGCGCTGGATTTCCACAGCGCGCAGGAGCAGGTTGTGGACGCCGGGCTTGGGCTTGCCCTCGGCGTCGAACATCGCATTGTGGGCGGTCTTCTGGGCAATTTTCATTGCCGGGTTGCTGCGCTTGGCCATCATCGCCTCTCCGTGAACCATAAGGGTGCTGAACTTCGTCCGGTCTTAACACTAGGCCACGGGCCGTTCGGCAGTGTCCGGGGGACGGCAACGGCTGCGACCGGAAGCTCGTTGCCTCCGGCCACAGCCGTGTCCTGGTGCAGGGTTCCGCTGCCCGCATGGGGCCGGCGCAGTGGCGCCTAGCGCGGGATGCGGATCAGCTTCTTGTTAACGAACTCGTCCATGCCGAACCGGCCAAGCTCACGGCCGACACCGGAGCGCTTGACCCCGCCGAACGGCAGGTCCGCCTGGGTCTCGGCGATCGAGTTGATGAACACCATGCCGGTGTCCAGCCGGTCCGCGACCTCCTGGGCCTTCTCGACGTCGGTGCTGAACACCGAGCCGCCGAGGCCGTACGGGGAGCCGTTCGCCAACTCGATGGCCTCCTCGACGCTGGCCACCTTGTAAATGACTGCCGCCGGTCCGAACAGCTCCTCGGAGAAGGCACGCATCTCCGGGGTGACGTCGGTCAGCACGGTCGGTTCCACAAAGGCGCCGGGGCCATCCACCTGGTGGCCGCCGGTGCGGAGGGTGGCACCCTTGTCCACGGCGTCCTGGATCTGCTCGATCAGGCCGTCCGCGGCGCTCTGTGAGGAAAGCGGGCCGAACCGGGTGTCGTCCTTGAGCGGGTCGCCCGGCTTGATCTTGGCCATCTTTGCGGTGAACTGCTCCACAAAGGGCTCGTAGAGGTCCTCGAGCACGATGAACCGCTTGGACGCGGTGCAGGCCTGGCCGGCGTTGCCCATCCTGCCGCCGACGGCAGCCTTGACGGTGGCATCGAGATCGTCGGCATCCAGCACGATGAAGGGGTCGCTGCCACCGAGCTCCAGGACGTACTTCTTCAGGTTCCGCCCTGCCACTTCGGCGACGGCCGAGCCCGCCCGCTCGCTGCCGGTGAGGGAAACGCCCTGGACGCGGGGGTCGGCGATGACTTCGGCGACCTGGTCGTTGTCGATGAACAGGTTGGTGTAGGCGCCTTCGGGGAGGCCTGCGTCCTTGAAAATCGCTTCAATGGCGAGAGCCGACTGGGGGCAGTTACCGGCGTGTTTGAGCAGGATCGTGTTTCCCAGGACCAGGTTCGGCGCAGCAAACCGTGCCACCTGGTAGTAGGGGTAGTTCCACGGCATGATGCCCAGCAGCGGGCCGATGGGTGTAGAGCGGACGACGGCGGAGCCGCCGCCCTTGACGTCCAGCGGCTCATCCTGGAGGAAGCGCGGGCCCTCTGCCGCGTAGTAGTCGTAGATATCGGCGACGAGCAACACTTCGCCGCGCGCCTGCATGACGGGCTTGCCCATTTCGGTCGCAATCAGCCGGGCCAGTTCGTCCTGGCGTTCGCGGTAGAGCTCGGCGACCCGGGCGATCACCTTGGTGCGCGCTTCGACCGGGGCCGCGCGCCAGTCCTGGAAGGCCTGCTGCGCGGCGGCGAGCGCTCCTTCCACTTCGCTCGCGGTGGCGAGCGGGAATTCCTTCAACGTTTCTCCGGTTGCGGGGTTCACTGTCTTGTAGGCAGTCATTAATCCACCATCTCCGTTTCTGGCTGGGTTGAGCCGGTTCGGGCGGGGCCGCGGGCGACGCCCGCAGGCGTCGGGCGCAATCCCGTCCAGTGCGTGGGGCCCGTCTTTGCTCGGAAAGCGCGGCCGGTCCCGTAGGTGCCAACCCGCACCCAGGGCTGACTATTCCATTGGCACTGCACAAACCTGGACGCCAGGTTCTCCGGCCCGCAGGACCGCCGCCGGCCCGCCGCGGTCCCGCGGACGGCCAGCTGGGTGCGCCCTGGTGCAGCTTTGTTATAGTGACGCCTGAGCAGCCGCTCCTCGATAAGGGCAAACCCGGCGCGAGCCGGGGACGCAAAGCCACGGGACCCACGCGGTCAGCCGGGCCGCCGAACAGCAAAGGTCCCTCATGTCCCTCAGCATCCCTTGCGCCCCTCGATAGCCCGCGGGCGGCTGCTGAACCGGATCAGGGGAATCAGGCCGCAACTTCAGAGAACGTTGCCGGCGGAGCAACGGCTGCGGACTCTGGAAGGTGCTGCCGCTGATCTGGCGAGCCACCCGCCAACCCCGGAACTGCTCGACCGGATCGCCGTCCGGGCCCACAGCGCCCTAGGCGCTCCTGGGCAGTTACTGGCGGTGCGGCTGCCCGGCGGCGGGCGCCACCTGCAGGTCCGGGGAACCGGCGTCGCCCTTGCCCAGGCACTGGGCGATCACGGGGTCGAGTTGGATGCGATGGCTGTGTCCCTCACCGGCCTAACGGTGCTCAGTGTGCCGGTGGTGTCGAAGCGGCAGTGTTACGGCACGCTGGCGGCCGCAGCCCACCCCGGACAGGACTTCTCACCACAGGATGCAGAAGCCCTGGCCGCTTATGCCCGTCACACTGCGGTGGCCCTTGATGTTGCGGCGGCCCTGGCCGAAGCCCGGGAAAGCAGCGACACTTCGAGACTGCTGCTCCAGCTCGCCCAGACCTTAGCGGAGCAAGCCACCGTTGGAACCGTGGCAACTGCAGTAGCCGACGCCATTCCCGCACTGTCCGGCGCGGACCGCTCCGCCGTCGCCATCTGGGACGCCCAGTGCGGAAAAGTCCGGATCGCCGGCATGAGCGGCTGGAGCGGCGAGCTTAAGGATAAGCTCGCCTGCTACGCCACCACAGCCCACGACAGCCCGGAGCTGGCGGAGATATTGAGGCACGGCGCCCCGTTGTTGGTGGACCGGAACGGCTCCGACTGGGCTGTCGCGTTGTTAGAGGAATTTGGGGTCTCAGCTTTTGCGGCTGTCCCTGTCCTCGCCAGCAAGGAGCTCACCGGCCTGGTGCTGGCCCACTGGGCCGACCGTCCGGCCCCCGAAACCCTGGAGGGGGCACTGACCGAGCGCCTGGCCGGCCTGGCCAGCCTGGCCGCCGTGGCGCTGGACAATGTCCGGCTCTTGGAGGACACCAGACGCCAAGCGCTGCACGACCCGCTTACCGGCCTTCCGAACCGGGCGTTGCTGGAGAACCGGCTCGAAGAAGCCCTGGCACTCGCGGCCCGCAACGGACACCAGGTGGCCCTGCTCTTCTGCGACATAAACCGGTTCAAACGAATCAATGACAGTCTGGGCCACGCAGCCGGGGACACGGCTCTCCGCCATGTCGCAGCACAGCTCACCGCAGCCGTGCGGAGTGGCGACACTGTGGCCCGCTACAGCGGAGACGAATTTGTCATACTCCTCCGCGACCTCGAGTGCGCCGCGGAGGTCGACCGGGTGGCCGGTCGCATCCGGACCGGCCTCACCGCTGGCTTGGACGTCAACGGCAGGAGGATCTTCGTTGACGTCGCCATCGGCAGCAGCATCAGCGGGCCGCTCCCCCGCGAAAGCCGGAACTCGGCTGACGACTTGGCGGGCATCGCCCGGCGGCTCATCGAGGAGGCAGATGTTGAGATGTACCGAACAAGAGCCCGCGCCCGCGGCCAAGTCCCGCCGGACGTGACGCCCGAAAATGCCCTACGGCTGGAAACCGACCTGCGAGGAGCCGCCGGCCGGGGGGAACTGCGCGTGCTGTACCAGCCGCAATTTGACGTGGCAACGAACGCCCTCGTCGGCGCCGAGGCGCTGGTCCGCTGGCAGCACCCCCAGTTGGGTCTTCTTCCGCCGAGCGAGTTCATTCCGTTGGCCGAGGACAGCGCCCTGATCACCCAGGTCGGCTCGCACGTTCTCAGGGAAGCCTGCCACGCAGGGGCCACGATGCATGCTCTGGGCCGCTCGATCGAGATGTCGGTTAACGTGTCCGCGGTCCAGCTCGGCAGCCCCGGGTTCACTGCCCTTGTCGCGGACATCTTGGCCGGCACCGGTTTTCCCGCCGCATCCCTCACCCTGGAAATCACCGAGTCACAGGCGGTGTCGGAAGACGCAGCGAATGACGGCAACCTGCACGAACTCCGGGCGCTCGGCGTCGGCCTGTCCATCGACGACTTCGGCACCGGGTATTCGTCCCTGGCTCAGCTGCACAGGCTGCCGGTAACTGAAGTCAAAATCGACAAGTCCTTCACCAAGCGGCTGGACGACAAGCCGGAGCCGTCCTCGGCATTCGTTGCCGCAATTATCGGGCTGGGCCACGGACTCGGATTGCGCGTCGTTGCCGAGGGCGTGGAAACAAGCAGCCAGCTTGAGGCATTGCGAGCCATGGGATGCCAGCGCGCGCAAGGCTATCTGTTCGGCAAGCCCAGCGACGCGGGAACCCTCGAAGACCTGCTGAGGGGTCAGTCTCCCGCTGGCCCGAGCACTTCCGGGAGTTCTGCAACAGACGCGGCGGTGTAGTCGGGAGCAGTGAAGTAGTCCGGGTACCTTGACCCTGTCCGGTTGATCCAGGCAGTGGCCAGACCGGCCCGGGCGGCACCATCGATGTCCCAGGGGTGGACCGCGACCAGCAGCATCCGCTCCGGCGCCACCCCACAGGCAGCGGCCGCATAATCGTAGGCGGCTTTGGCGGGCTTCCATCCCGGGGCGCCGTCGACGGAGAGCAGTCTCTCAAACTGGTCCCGAATTCCGGCCGTCGTGAAGAGCCGGTCCGCGATCTCGGCGGAGCCGTTGCTCAGGGTGGCCAGCCGGTACCCCGCCGTCCGGAGCCCCCGCACTCCTGCCGGCACATCGGCGTGGACGCCGAGACCGGCCAGCCCCGCCATGATGCGCTCCACAGCACCGTCGAGATCGCGGCCGACGCCCGCAGCGGGTAACAGCCCGCGCAGAGCGCCCGCGGCGATGTCGGCGAAGGTGCCGTTGCCGCCGGCGGCGGTGATGGCGAACCCGTCACGCAGCAGCCCGGCGAACCACAGTTTCGCGAGCTCGGCGGGTGCGCCGACCTCGGCGAAGTGGTCCGCCATGGGCGACATGTCGGAGAGCGTTTCGTTGACGTCGAAAACGATGACCGAAGGTGTGCCATTCATAATTTCTCCCTCCATGGTGTGTGCTGGCACCGTACCCCACATTCGATTTTCGAGCTGCCCGGCACCGTAGTGACACATTTCGACACGGAACCCTTCACCCGGACGGCGCGGACCGTAACGTTGAAGGAAATAAGGACTTCGGTTTCCCAAAATGGCTGCAAAGGACTATAGGACCTTGTCACTCGAATCATTGCCCGTATTGGACTACTCCCGGCTGAGCGCAGGCCCGGAGGAAGCGTCGCGGTTCCGCGACGATCTTCGCAACGCCATGCACAATGTCGGATTCCTCTACCTGGCCGGCCATGGCATCCCGCAGGAGCTGACTGACGCGATGCTCGATGCTTCCCGCCGTTTCTTCGAACTGCCGGAGGAGCAAAAGCTGGCGGTCGAGAACATCCACAGCCCGCAGTTCCGGGGCTACACCCGGATGGGGGCCGAGCTCACTGACCGGGCGGTCGACTGGCGCGAGCAGATCGACATCGGCGTCGAGCGGGATGCCGTGCAGCCCGGGCCCGGCGTAGCCGACTACTGGCGGCTGGAAGGTCCGAACCTTTGGCCGGCCGGCCTGCCGGAGATGCAGCAGATCGTGTCCGAGTGGACGGAGCGGCTGAGTGCCATCTCCCTGGACCTTTTGCGGGCGCTGGCCGTGTCCCTCGGCGCACCCGAGGACAGTTTTGACGCCGCCTTCGGCGAGCACGCCTTCCCCATGCTCAAAATCGTGCGCTACCCGGGGGAATCCGGTGAGGAGCCGAAACAAGGTGTCGGGTCCCACCGCGACGGCGGCGTGATCACGCTGCTCCTCGTCGAGCCCGGCAAGGGCGGCCTGCAGGTCGAGTACCAGGGAAAGTGGATTGACGCGCCCCAGGTGCCCGGAACGTTCGTCGTCAACATCGGCGAGATGCTTGAACTGGCCACGAACGGCTACCTCAAGGCGACCCTGCACCGGGTGATCTCACCGGCCCGGGGCACCGACAGGATCTCGCTGCCCTTCTTCTACAACCCGGCGCTGGACGCGACCATGCCGCAGCTCGCGATGAGCAACGAGTTTCGGGCCAAAGCCCGCGGCCTGTCGGTGGACCCCACCAACAGCCCGATCCTGGAAACCTACGGAGACAACGCGCTCCGGTACCGGCTGCGGGCCCACCCCAATGTCGCCGCGCTCCACCATACTGACCTGGCGGGCTAGCCCAGCCCGACGCGCTGCGGCTGGGCGATTTTCGTCCAACATTGGGCAGCGCCTTGACTGCTAAGCATGCTTATCGTTACGTTGTTGTGACCGCAGTAAATGATTGAGATCCAAGGAGGCACCATGATCACCAAGGAACACATCGACGACCTGCTGAACCGCAAGGGCAACATCGTTTCCACCGACGGGGACAAGATCGGCTCGGTCGGCCAGGTCTACGCCGACGACGAGAGCGGCCAGCCCAGCTGGGTTACTGCCAAGACCGGCCTGTTCGGCAGCTCGGAGAGCTTCGTTCCGCTGGAAGGGGCCCGGGTGGAGGGGGACGACGTCGTTGTCCCGTACACCAAGGACCAGGTCAAGGACGCTCCACGCGTCGACACTGACGGCCACCTTGAGCCCGCTGAAGAAGAGCGGCTCTACCAGCACTACCAGCTTGGCGGGGGCCGGACCTACACCGACGCCACCTCCGGCCACAACGCCGGCACCGCCGGTGTTGCAGGCACCGAGCGCTTCGAGGAGCGCGGAACCGTCGGCCATGACACCTCGGGCCCGACCACGGACGATGCCATGACCCGCTCGGAAGAGCGGCTCAACGTTGGCACCGAGAAGCAGGAAGCGGCCCGCGTCCGGTTGCGCAAGTACGTCACCACGGAAAACGTGACCAAGACCGTTCCGGTCCAGCGCGAGGAAGTCCGGCTCGAGCGCGAGCCGATCACCGAGGCCAACCGCGGCGACGCGATGTCCGGCCCGGACCTCAGCGATGAAGAGCACGAGGTCATCCTGCACGAGGAGCGCCCGGTCGTGGACAAGGAAACCGTCCCGGTCGAGCGCGTCCGCCTCGACAAGGACGTGGTGACCGACGAAGTCACCGTCGATGAGGAAGTCCGCAAGGAACGCATCGACACCGACGGCGACCACGGCACCCGCCGCTAAGGCAGTCCGCCCGGCATAGCCGCATAGAAAGGTCCGGGGCGAGAGCTGACACTCTCGCCCCGGACCTTTTTCCTTGCGCGGAACTGGGAACTCCCACCGCGATCAGTTGAGGGCGCGCACCAACGGGATGGACGCCGTCGTCGGCCCCGGAAAGACGGTGGGCTGCGGAGCCATCACGGTCGGCAGCGTCACGGCCACCGGCTGGTTGCCGACCGAGAACCGCTCCCCCCGCACGTCGACGTCCAGCGGTGCACCGCCTTGGAAGGTCAGCCGGAGCGCCGCATGATCCAGCTCGACGTGCAGCACCCCGCCCCGCAGTTTCAGGTGGAAGGCCAGCGAGCCCCATTCGGCCGGCAGCCGCGGATCGAAGTAGGGCACCTCGCCCTGGTCGCGCAACCCGGCGAAACCGCTGACCAGCGAGCTCCACACGCCGCCGGCAGAAGCGATATGCACTCCGTCGATCGTGTTGCTGTGGGTATCGTCCAGGTCGATGTAGAGCGCGTGGATGAAATGGTCCAGCGCCTCCTTGCCGTAGCCCACTTCGGCGGCCATGATGCCCTGCACGCACGCCGACAGCGTCGAGTCGCCGGTGGTGATCGGGTCGTAAAAATCGAAGGCCCTTCGCTTCTCCTCCGCGGTGAAGTCCTGCCACTGCAGGAACATCGCCAGTACGGTGTCAGCCTGCTTGAGGACCTGGTGCCGGTAGATCACCAGCGGGTGGAAATGCAGCAGCAGCGGGTACTTGGATCGCGGGGTGCTCCAGTCCCAGGGCTCGAGGGCCATGAAGTCGTTGTCCTGCGAGTGGACCTGGAGGTCCTCGTCATAGGGCACCACCATCCGGCTGGCGGCGTGCCCCCAGAACTCACGCTCGGCGTCGTCGATGCCCGCATGGTCCAGCGCCGCTGCGGCGCGCAGATTAAAGCGGGCCATGACGTTGGTGTAGAGGTTGTCATTGACGACGGCGGTGTACTCGTCGGGGCCGGTGACGCCGTGCAGGTGGAACAGCCCGTCCTTGCCGAAGAACCCCAGCGAGGCCCACATCCGGGCCGTCTCAATCAGCAGCTCTGAGCCGAGGGACCGCTGAAACTCTGCGTCCCCGCTGGCCCACGCGTAGCGGTTGCTCGCGAACGCGACGGCGGCTGCGATGTGGAACTGGGCGGTGCCGGCGGCGTAATAGGCGCTGGCTTCCAGACCGTTGATGGTGCGCCACGGGAACAACGCGCCGTCCACGCTGAGTTCCTTGGCGCGGGCCCGGGCGTCGGGGAGCATTTCGTGGCGGAACTCCAGGACCTGCCGCGCGTTGCCCGGGTTGGTGTACGTCAGATAGGGCAGCAGGTACACCTCCTGGTCCCAGAAGTAGTGCCCGTCGTAACCGGACCCGGACACGCCCTTGGCCGGGATCCCGGCCACATCGGCGCAGGCCGTGGCCTGGGCGAGCTGGAAGAGGTTCCACCGGATCGCCTGCTGCAGGCCCGCCTGGCCGCCCACCACGATGTCGCTGGTGGTCCAGTAGTCGCGGTAATGGGCTTCGCTTTGGGTGAAGATCTCGGCCACCGGCAGCAGGGCCGCCTCGGCGGTTTCGGCCGGATCCTCGTCCACGGACCGGGCCATCGCGTAGCTGACGCTCTTTTCGAGCAGGAACGGTTCGTCCGCGCTGACGGCGAGGACGTAGCGGACGCTGCTGTCGTCGGCGTCCACCTGGGTGTCGAACGGCTGGACGCCGGCGGAGGTCCAGTGGTCCACGGCCACGCCGAGCCGTTGCTTGGATTCGGCCGCTTCCCAGGACAGGCGGAGCGAGCCGTCGCCGCCGTCGAGCCGTACCGGGAGCAGAACCCGCCCGGCGTGCCGGCCTGCGCGGCGCGGGTCGTGGGCCGAGTGGTCCTCGACCGGCTGGTCCTGCCTGTTGACGACGGCGGAGGTCACATCGGCGGAGATGTCCCGGTCGGCCGCCACCTGCAGTGAGATCCCGAGGGCACCCCGTGCCTGGTACCCCACCGCGCGGCGTTCCCTGGTGGTCACGATGGCGCCGGAGCGGCACTGCCAGACGATCCGGCATTCGTAGAAGCCGGTGGCGAAGTCCACGCTCCGCCGGTAGTCCAGTACCGTCGACTCCTCCAGGCTGAGCATCTCACCGTCGATGATCACCACGAAGTTGTTGGCATCCGGTATGTAGAGGATGCGCTGGCCGGTGCGGGCAAAGCCGTACGCGTTTTCCGCGTGCTTAATGTCCCAGATCTCGTGGAAGCCGTTAATGAAGCTGCCCGGAAGCTCGGCGTCAGCGGCGGCCCAGTGGGCACCCCGGATACCGAGGTGGCCGTTGCCGAGGGTGAAGAGAGTTTCCAGGGTGCCGGTGTTGCCCGGTTCGTGAGCGGTTTCGACAAGCTGCCAGGGGTCGTTGGGGAACCTGTCGCGGTCCGAGGTGATGAGAGCCATGGTGTGGTCCTTGGGCGGGTGCGGGCGATGAGGATGGTGCTGCGCTGCGGAGGCGCAGTTAGAGCAGTTCGGCCAGGTCGTTGACCACGATCGTGGCGCCGGCGTCGAGCAGGGTCTGGCGGCCCGCTCCCCTGTCCACGCCGATGACCGAGTGGAAGCTTCCCGCGCTTCCGGCCTGGACACCTGAGACGGCATCCTCGACAACGACGCAGGCTTCGCTGGGCAGGCCGAGCAGGCGCGCCGCGTACTGGTAGGTGGCCGGGCTGGGCTTGCCCGGCAGGCCTTCGGACACCGCGACGACGCCGTCAACCACGACCGGGAAGTAATCGGAGAGCCCTGCCGCCTTCAGTACCGGGACGGCGTTGCGGGAGGAGGAGACGACGGCGACCTTGAGCCCGCGTTTGAGCGCGGCTTCGATGAACCGGACAGAGCCTTCATAGGGCGTGACGCCCGATGCCACGATGTCATTGAAGACCTTGTTCTTGCGGTTGCCGAGGCCATGGACCGTGTCGTGGGCGGGGTCATCGTTCAGGGGGCCCTCGGGTAGCACGATGTTCCGCGAGGCCAGGAAGTCGCGGACCCCGTCGAAGCGGGGCTTGCCGTCGATGTGGTCGAAGTAGTCGCTCTCCCGGTAGCCCTGCGCTTCAGGCACGTTCTGGAGGAAACCGTCGAAGAGTTCCTGCCAGGCGCGCTCGTGCACCACCGCGGTGGGGGTCAGGACTCCGTCCAGATCGAAAAGGATGGCGGAGGCGCCTGAAAGCACCTCGGCCGCCGCGGGGGCGGCATTGGAATTCGCAGTCATGGGTCGGGAGTCCTTTCAGACCGGGGCGGAGCGGTGGTGATGGAGTGCGGAGCGGTCCCGCTGGCGTCCGGCGGCGGCAGGGTGGGTGCCACCCCGGGCAGCGGTGGCGGATGAGGCGGAGGGAGCGGGTCCGGCGGCGGAGGAGAATTGCGTGCGGCCCAGGTTCCCGGCCGCGGCGCTGTTCCGGGTACTTTCGGACATGGTCGGCAGGCGCAGGGAAGCTTGGGAACCGGCGTGGACCGCGAGTCCTGATTGTGCGGCGGAGGCTTGAATCGTAACGCGCGAAACCCTAGCCATGTGGCACGAGCCTAGACCTTTCTTCCCCCAGCAGTAGTGGGCCGATCAGAGTGGGCCACCATCGAGTGTAAGCGCTTACAAAATGGCTGCGCAAGTGGTTGCGGTTCCCCATCGAATGGACTTGCAGCCCTTTCCCGGCTGTTACTTTCCGGCGACGGCTTGGGGTCAGCGCAGCACGTAGTGCCGCAGGAAAGCACTGACGTCCACGAGTTCCGCTTTGGAAATGGAATGGCCAATTCCCGGATAGCTGCGGGCGGTGAGCTGGGTGTGAGCGTGCAGCCATTCCTCGGTGTGGGCGGTGGCGGCATCGTTGATCACGGCGTCGTTCTTGTCCCGCCCCCAGAAGAACGGCGGCCGCGCATCAAAGGACTCGCTCATTGCCAGCAACTCATTGTCCAGCACGAAGCCGGACAACCCGACGACTGCACGGAACGCCTCGGGGTGCAGCCGCAACAGCGTACTCGCCATCGCCATGCCCTGCGAGTAACCCAGCAGGGAGACACTGCTGTGCTGTCCCTTCACCGAGTCGATCCACGTGAAGACTGAGTTGGTGGCGCTGATGACGTCAGCGAAGTCGTGGGTGAGGAAGTAGTCCAGCAGGAACCAGCCGTAGTCGTCACCGATCACTTTGGGAGCCCGTGGGGCGGCGCAGGTGAATTCGTGCGGCAAGCTGTCGAACAGCCGTGCCATCCGGGTCTCGTCCGTTCCGTAGCCGTGCAGCATCACCAGCAGCGGCGTGCCGGCGCGTTCAGGTTCCGGTTTCGACCAGGCGACAGTTTCCATGGAACCAGCGTAGCCAGCCACCTGCGACGCCGTCGTCACCGGGCCGCCCCGGCCGGCAGAACCTGACGTTCACGCACGAATGTTCGGCGGGGCGGGGCCTAAAACGTTGAAACGACACCTACCGGGTTGTAGCGTGACGCTGGACAGCATGCTTAGCACTACCTATCGGTCCACTGGACAACAAGGAGCAAGTCATGAGAATCGGTTCCTCTATTTTCCTTATCGCCCTCGGCGCCATCCTGGCCTGGGCAATCGCCCCCAACCTGATCCCCAACGTCGACCAGACCATGATCGGCTACATCCTCATGGTGGTCGGTGTGATCGGGCTGATTGCGTCCCTAATCCTGGCTTCCCCTGGCCGCGGCCGCACCCGCCGCGTCAGCGAAACCCGCTCCGTCGTCGACCCCAACACCGGTGAGACCATCACCCGAAACGAGAGCCGCGACGCCGGCATCTGATCGCCGGATGCAACTGCACCCGTAACTGACCCGAACGCCGGGCCGGACCGTCAAAGGTCAGGCTCGGCGTTCGGCGTTTAACTGGCTACTGTCCGCGCCGTTCGGTCCCGCCGGGCAACTATCCCCGCCCGGCGCCCGCCCCTTCTGCGTTCATGTTGCTTTTCATTGACAAAGCAACATGAACAAAGATAAAGTCAATTATTCCCACCCCGTGTGATGGGGATCACCGCAGGACCACAAACCGCAGCAGCCGAGTCAACGTCGCACTGGAGGGCAAGTGTTCGCCCAGGAACGCCAGCAATTGATTGTGGAACTCGTCGCCGCCAGCGGCCGGGCCAGCGTCACCGATCTTGCCGAACGGTTCAGCATCACCACCGAAACCGTCCGCCGCGACCTTGCCGCCCTCGAAACCGCCGGCACCGTCCGCCGGGTCCACGGCGGCGCTGTCTCGCCGGAGCGGATCAGCACCACTGAGGAAAGCATCCTCGAACGCACCGTGCAGCGGCAGCCGGAGAAGACCCGCATCGCCGAGGCGGCTCTCGCGCTCGTCCCCCAGGGCCGCTCGGGCAGCATCCTGATCGACGCCGGGTCCACCACCGAGGCGCTGGCTGGAATGCTCGCCGCACGGACGCCCGGATCGTCCAGCGGGACCAGCGGCGACGCGGAACTCGTCGTCATCACCCACGCACTGCCCATCGCGGCTGCGCTCTCCGGGGAACCCGGCATCGCGCTGCACCTGCTCGGTGGGAGGGTCCGCGGACTGACGCAGGCCGCCGTCGGACAGTCCACCGTCGAAGCCGCAGGGCGGATCCGGCCCGACATCGCCTTCATCGGCACCAACGGCATCTCTGCAGCCTTCGGCCTGAGCACTCCCGATCCTGAAGAAGCTGCCGTGAAGGCCGCCTTCGTCCATTCAGCCCGCCGCATCGTGGTGCTGGCTGACTCCTCAAAACTGGATGCGGAAACACTGGTCCAGTTCGCCTCCCTGAAAGATCTGGACACCGTGATCACAGACTCGACACCAAGCCCGGCGCTGGCCGCGGCCCTCGCCGACGCCGGAGTTGAGGTGATGGTCGCATGATCGTCACCCTCACAGCCAACCCAAGCCTGGACCGCACCGTGGCACTGCCCGGTCCCCTGCTCCGCGGCGAAGTGCAGCGTGCGCTTTCAGTCCGGCAGGAATCCGGCGGCAAGGGAGTCAATGTCTCCCGCGCCCTCGTGGCCTCCGGGCTCAAGACCCTGGCTGTCCTGCCCGGCGCTGACGCAGACCCCGTCCTCGCGGGCCTGCGGGACACCGAGGTGCCTTTTGCGGCCCTGCCCATCGGTGGGCCGCTGCGCAGCAACGTGGCCCTCACCGAACCAGGCGGGGTCACCACCAAGATCAACGAACCCGGCCCGGTTCTAAGCGGAGAGCAGCAGGAAGCCCTGATCGGGCTGTTGCTGGATTCCGCCCGCGGCGCCAGCTGGGTCGTCCTGGCCGGTTCCCTCCCGCCCGGAGTCCCGGCCGACTTCTACGCCACCGTCACCCGGCGGCTGCGCTCCCTGCACGACGGCACAGAGTCACCCCTCATCGCCGTCGACTCCTCCGGCGAACCGCTCGCCGCAGCGATCTCCGGCGATGCCCTCGGCAGACCGGACCTGCTCAAACCCAACGCCGAGGAACTGACGGAACTGGCTGCCGCAGCCGGCTTCGCAACAAGCATGTCCGCTGAGGAGCTCGAGGGCGATCCGGAGGCTGCCGCGGCCGCTGCCGCCGCCGTCGTGCGTTCCGGAGTTGGGGCCGTACTCGCGACCCTCGGTTCCAAAGGCGCGGTCCTCGTAACGGCCGACGGCGCGTGGCTTGCCACCCACCCGCCGGTCACCGCGGTCAGCACGGTCGGCGCGGGCGATTCCTCGCTGGCCGGATACCTTCTCGCCTCCAGCCAGGGCGCCGCCCCGGTTGACTGCCTGCGTCAGGCGGTGGCCCACGGTGCCGCCGCTGCCTCGCTGCCCGGTTCCACCGTTCCGGCAGTTCAGCAAACCACCCCCGAAGCCGTAACCATCACGGCCCTGAAAAAGGATTGACAGTGACCCAGCTCATTACTCCCGACTTGGTCGAGCTCGACCAGAATCTCGGCACGTCACCCGAGGACGTGATCCGGCACCTGGCAGGCAGAGTTGCAGCCAACGGACGCGCCACCGAAGTAGAAGGCCTCTTCGCCGACGCCTTCGCCCGCGAATCCAAGACAGCAACCGGTGTGCCCGGCGGCATCGCCATCCCGCACTGCCGTTCGACGGCGGTCACGGAGGCAACGCTTGCCATGGCGCGGCTGTCCCAGCCGGTCAACTTCGGGGCCAAGGACGGCCCGGCGGACCTGATTTTCTTCATCGCGGCGCCGGAGGGCGCGGACCAGGAGCACCTGAAACTGCTCTCCAAACTGGCCCGCTCCTTGATCAAAAAGGACTTTACTGCCGCTCTCCGCGCGGCGGCCACGCAGGCTGAGGTCGTCGAACTGGTTGAGGGCGCCCTTGCGGACAAGCCCGCCAGCCATGCTGCTGCCGTCCCCGCAGGTGCCACCGCCGCAGCGGCCGGCGGGTCCGCCACCGGTGCGCCGTCGGCCGGCATTTCCCCGGCTGACGCTACTGCGGGGGCCGATGCCCCGCGGGCGAAACGCCTCGTTGCCGTCACCGCCTGCCCGACGGGGATTGCCCACACTTACATGGCCGCAGACTCCCTCGTGGCGGCCGCCAAAGAGATGGGCGTGGACCTGCAGGTCGAAACGCAGGGCTCCTCGGGAGCTAAAGCCCTGGACCCGGCCGTGATTGCGGCAGCCGACGCGGTCATCTTCGCCGTCGACGTCGACGTCCGCGGCAAGGAGCGCTTCGCCGGCATGCCGGTTATCAACGCCCCGGTCAAGCGCGGCATCGATGAGCCGGACAAGATGGTCCAGGAAGCCCTCGCCGCGGCGGAGAACCCGCACGCCCGGCGCGTCCCGCACTTCGGTGCGGAGGAGCAGGCCGAACATGAGGCCGAGGAGAAGGGCGAGCACATCGGGCAGAAGCTCAAGAAGGCCCTGCTCACCGGTGTCAGCTACATGATCCCGTTCGTGGCCGGCGGCGGGCTGCTGATCGCCCTCGGGTTCCTGATGGGCGGCTACCTGATCACCAAGTACGCGGACACTATCGTCCTGCAAAACAGCCTGTTCAACCTCCCCACCCAGTTCCCGGACAACGCCTGGGGTCCGCTGGGCGCCTACCTCGGCGCGGTCCTGTTCAAGATCGGCGCACTCTCGCTGGGCTTCCTGGTCCCGGCCTTGGCCGGGTACATCGCCTACGCGATCGCTGACCGCCCCGGTATCGCGCCGGGCTTTGTCGCCGGTGCGGTTGCCGGCTTTATGGGCGCAGGCTTCCTTGGCGGCATCGTCGGCGGCTTGCTGGCCGGCTACATTGCCCACGTGATCGGCCGTCTCCAGGTGGCGCGGTGGCTGCGAGGCCTGATGCCGGTGGTGATCATCCCGCTGGTCGCCTCCCTGGTCGCCTCCGGACTGATGTTCGTGATCCTGGGCGGTCCGATCGTCGCCATCACGAACGGCCTGAACGCCTGGCTCTCCGGTCTCACCGGCGCCGGGGCGATTGCCCTCGGCGTGATCCTGGGCCTGATGATGTGCTTCGACCTTGGCGGACCGGTCAACAAGGTTGCGTATTCCTTCGCCGTCGCCGGCCTCGGCGCCGCAAGCATGGACAACCAGGCTCCGTGGCTGATCATGGCCGCCGTCATGGCGTCCGGCATGGTGCCGCCGCTGGCCATGGCCCTCGCCTCCACCGTCCTGAACAAGAAGCTCTTCAGCCTCGCAGAGCAGGAAAACGGCAAGGCGGCCTGGTTGCTGGGTGCGTCCTTCATCTCTGAAGGCGCGATCCCGTTCGCCGCCGCCGACCCGCTGCGCGTCATCCCGGCAACTATGCTGGGCGGCGCCGCAACCGGTGCGATCTCGATGGCATTCGGCGTCGGCTCCAAGGCTCCGCACGGTGGCCTCTTCGTCTTCTTCGCAATCGACAACTTCCTGATGTTCGTCGTCGCCATCGCCGTCGGCACGGTGATCACGGCCCTGTCGGTGATCGCGCTGAAACGCTGGGCAGTCAAGAAGACCGTTGATACGGTTGAACCGGTCCCCGTAACCGTCTGAGCCGGTCCGCAACACCTTTCCAAGCTAATCCGAAGCTGAAATCAAGGAGCAACAATGACCGAACGTAACGCCACCATTGCCAGCCGCGTCGGGCTGCACGCCCGCCCGGCCGCCATCTTTGCCGAGGCTGCAGGCGAGTTCGATCTCGATATCACCATCGCCCGGCTCGGCGAACCCGAAGACGAGGCCATGGACGCTGCCAGCATCCTGTCCCTGATGAGCCTGGGCGCATCGCACGGCGAGGTCGTGGTACTGCGCGCCGAGGGCGACGGCGCCGACGCCGCCCTTGAGCGCCTTGTGCAGATCCTCGAAACGGACCACGACGCCGAGTAGCTCCACCCGGACGGCCGCCGCCCGACTCCCTCGGAGGGAGCGGGACGGCGGCCCTTCGTCGTTAATACCGCGCGACCAGGTGGGCCTCAGACTGGACCTGCTACTCCGCTCCGCGCTGCCGGGCCACCATCGCGTTGATCCAACTCGGCGCGTACGGGGAGGTGCATCCCGGCGGGGTCGGATATTCCTTGAGCACGCCTAACCGCTTCCCGATTGCAAGGGCCCGGGCCCGATGCTCCGGGTGGTCGATTCCGATCTGCGCGAGGGTGTGGTTCATGGCCCACTGCAAGCGGTCGGGTGCATCCGTCAACTCGGCTTCGATCGTGGTTAGCAGGCCTGACAGATCGAGTCCGTCCGGTTTCTTTGCCACCCGTTCCGTCGTCAGCGCCCAGCCGGCGCTGGCGACCGCCGGGTCCGGGTCCGCCGTCCAGGCGACCCGCAGCTGTTCGGCGTGGGGGCTTTTCTTGACCACGTAGTTGACCAGCCAGTCGTGGACCTTCGGCGCGCGCGCCTGTCGCAGCATGGAATCCAACTCGCCGTGTTCAAAGACTCTGGGTTTGCAGATCAAAAGGGCCAGCAGCCTTGCCGCCCTGTCCCCTGTCGCCCACAAATCCCGGGCCAGGTCCGGCTGGGTCTTGAGCCGCTTCGCTATCGCCCGCAGCGCGGCCAAATTGACACCGTGGTCATCGCCCCGGCGCTCATTTGCTGCGCGCACGGCGGCCACCTCAAGCGCAGACAACTCCGCCATCAGCGACTCCACCGACGTGCCCGTCATCCCGTTCTGCGCCGTTGCTTCCACTGCAGCAGTGTACGACGACAGGGCCACCGTCCGGGCGCCCCTCCAGTTCGATCAGCTGGCTTAGTAAACACTTGTTTTCGCCCCCGGGCGTCTATAGCTTGGAAATCGTGGCTCTTACCCCGAAGGGAAAGTTCCGGACTTGAGGAGACGAACTATGACAAGCGTGCAAGAGAACGTCCGCGCCGCAGCCGGGGAGCTGAGCTAGCCATGCCCACCAGGAAGGGTGCCCCGCAGGGGTCGGAGAACCCCAGCATCAAAGACCCCGAACTTTACGAAGCACTGCTCGACGACGGTGCCTCCAAGCAGAAGGCCGCGCGCATTTCCAACGCCGCCGCCAAGCGCGGCCGGTCCTCCGTGGGCCACAAAGGCGGCAAGTCCGGCGATTACGAGGACTGGACTGTTCCGCAGCTGAAGGAAAAAGCCAAGGAGATCGGGCTCACGGGTTATTCCGGAAAGAAGAAGAGCGAACTGATCTCCGCTTTGCGGAACTCCTAGCCCATGACGGGAGGGGAGCAGGCGGGCACCGTGGCCGGGGGCTTAGGCGCCTTTTCGCGCGGCCCCCTTCGTCGCCGCGGTCTTGGCGGCCGGCTTCCTGGCGGCGGTCTTGGACTCTGCCGGGGAGGCAGTCTTCGTCCCGGCTTTGGCCGCTGCGCCGGTCCCGTCCTTACTGCCCGAGGCCTTCGTGCTGGGCTTGGCGGACGTCTTCGCGGCCGCCTTAGCCCGCGGCTTGGCAGGAGCCGAGTCGGCTTTGCTGTCGGCCGCTTGACCCTCGTCGGCGTCGGCTGCTTTCGTGGCCGAGCCGGAGGCGCTGCCGGTTCCCCCGCCGCGCTTGCGTTCGATGCTGCGCTTCAGTGCGTCCATCAAATCGATGACCTCACCCGGTCCCCGCTTCGGCGGCCGTCGTACCGAAGGTCTCTTCGGTGTCGAGGGCCTCGCCCTGTTCGATCTTGGCGTCGATCAGTTGCCGCAGCTGAAGCTGGTAGTCGTCGGTGAACTGCCCCGGATCGAAATCGGCGGCCATCGAGTCCACCAGGGCTGCAGACATTTCGCGCTCCTGCGCCGAGACGCGCACGCTGGTCTCCAGCGCGGGAAAAGCCGCCTCCCGCACCTCGTCGGCCCAGAGGAGGCCCTGCAGCACCAGCACATCCCCGCGGATGCGCAGTGCCCCCAGCCTGGTCTTGTCCCGCAGCGCGAACTGCACCACAGCCACCCGGTCGGTGTCCTCCAGGGCGCGGCGCAAGAGCACGTACGCCTTGGGCGACTTGGAGTCCGGTTCAAGATAGTAGCTCTTCTCGAACATCATCGGATCCAGCTGCTCGGCCGGAACGAACTGCACGACCTCAATCTCGTGACTGTTCTCCGCCGGGATGGATTTAAGCTCCTCGCGGCTCAGCACGACCGTGCGGCCGTCGTCCTCATAGGCCTTGTCGATGTCTTCGTAGTCGATGACCTTGCCGCAGATCTCGCACCGGCGCTGGTAGCGGATCCGGCCGCCGTCGGCGTTGTGGACCTGATGCAGGCTGATGTCGTGGTCCTCGGTGGCGCTGTAGACCTTGACCGGCACGTTGACCAGCCCGAACGCTATCGCGCCTTTCCAAATGGCTCTCATGCCTCAAGTGAACACCAGAGCCGCACAGAGGTGAAGCGCTATGCCCGATAGGAAGGAGCGCGTCCGCGTCGACGGCCGGGAACTGGTGCTGACCAACCTGGACAAAGTTCTGTACCCGGAGACCGGAACCACCAAGGCCGACGTCCTGGCCTACTACGCCGCGGTGGCGCCGGTGCTGATCCCGGCCGCGGCTAACCGGCCAGCCACCCGGAAGCGCTGGGTGCACGGCGTGGGGACGGCCGATGCGCCCGGCGAGATGTTTTTCCAGAAGAACCTCGACCACTCCGCTCCGGGCTGGGTGCCGCGCGCGTCAATCACGCACAAGGAACGCACCATCCAGTACCCGCTGGTCAATGACGCAGCCACCCTCGCCTGGCTGGCCCAAATCGCCTCGCTGGAGATCCATGTGCCGCAGTGGCGGGTGGATTCCCACGGGAACGCGCTGCCGCCTGACCGGCTGGTGCTGGACTTGGACCCCGGCGAGGGTGCCGGCCTGCCCGAATGCGTGGAGGTCGCCACACTGGCGCGCAGCATTCTCCAGGACGTTGGCCTGGAACCGGTGCCGGTAACGAGCGGCAGCAAGGGCATCCACCTCTACGCCACGCTGGACGGGACGCAAAGCTCAGACCAGATTTCGGCGTTTGCGCATGAACTGGCCCGGGCGCTGGAGGCGGACCATCCTGACCTGGCCGTGAGTGACATGAAGAAAACCTTGCGCACCGGCAAGGTGCTGGTGGATTGGAGCCAGAACAGCTCTGCCAAGACCACGATCGTTCCTTACTCGCTGCGCGGCCGGCACCGGCCTACGGTCGCGACCCCGAGGACCTGGGAGGAGCTAGCCTCCCCGTCGTTGCAGCACCTTGAGTACCAGGAGGTGGTGCAGCGGGTGAAGGAAGGCGAGGATCCGTTCGCTGTCATCTCCGGCGGCGCCCACACCACGGCTCCCGCGCCCTCCGACGGTGCCGCGCCGGCTTCCCGGAAAGCCGGCGGCCGCAGCGACAGTGAGGGCGACGGCGGCAACAATGACCCGCGGCTCGAGAAATACCGCACGAAACGGGACGCTGCGGAGACCCCGGAGCCTTTCACCGCCGAACAGCACCGCAGCAGGAACGACGGCGGCACCCTTCGCGAAAGCTTCGTCATCCAGGAACACCACGCGAGCCGGCTTCATTACGACCTCCGCCTCGAACGCGACGGTGTGCTGGTGTCATGGGCGCTGCCCAAGGGCGTCCCCACCAGCAAGGCTAAAAACCACCTGGCGGTGCAGACCGAAGACCACCCGATGGACTATGCGGACTTCGAGGGCACCATCCCGAAGGGCCAGTACGGTGCGGGGACGATGACCATCTGGGACCGCGGCCACTACGAATGCGAGAAGTGGATCGCCGGAAAAGAAGTCATCGCCACGCTCACCGGGCAGGAGAAAGGGGGCCTGGGCGGCATCCGGAGGTTCGCCCTCATCCACACCGGCCAGGCCAACGACCAGTGGCTGATCCACCTCATGGACAGCCCCAATGCCCGGCCGTCAAGCAAGGAAGCCCCGGCGGACGCGAATTCGAAGGAAGATTCTGCGGAGGAAAATCCCGCAGCCGGCAGCGCAGCCACCGGCCCTCCGTCCGGCGCTCCCGCCCCGGACCCGGCGGAGCTCGCGCCGATGCTGGCAAGTTCAGGGACCAGAGCGGACCTGACGGACAGCGACTGGCAGTTCGAGCTCAAATGGGACGGCGTCCGGGCCCTTGTCCTGGCCGACGAGCAGCGGATCCGGCTGATCAGCCGCAATGGCAACGACATGTCCGCCAGTTACCCGGAGCTCACCGACCGCTCCTGCTGGCCGCCGCAGGACTTCGCCGCCGACGGCGAGATCATCGCCGTCGGTCCGTCCGGCCGGCCCGACTTCGGGCTGCTGCAGGGACGGATGAAGCTGACCAAGGCCGCCGACGTCGCCAAGGCACAAGCCGCCACCCCGGTGCGTTTGATGCTCTTCGATCTCCTCACCGAGTCCGGGATTGACCTTCGCCGGCGGCCGCTCCGGGCGCGGCGGGACCGCCTTGAAGCGTTTTTCGGCTCCGGCCTCGGCGGGGACTGCCCGGTAGACCTGTCGCAGGTGATCGACGCCGACGTCGGGCACATCCTGGAAAGCGCCGAGGAACTGGGCCTGGAAGGTGTCATGGCCAAGCGCACCGAGGGGCGCTACGTCGGGCAACGCAGCAGGTCCTGGCTCAAGCTGAAGTTCGAAAAGACCCAGGAGGTAGTGGTGGGCGGCTGGAGGCCGGGCAAAGGCGGGCGCAGCGACTCCGTGGGTTCACTGCTGCTGGGCATCCCGGACGGACCAAAGCTGCGCTATGTAGGCCGCGTCGGCACCGGGTTCAGCACCCGTGAACTGGAGGAACTGCGCCGGCAGCTGGACGCCCTCCCGCGCAAGACCTCACCCTTCGCCGACGTCCCGGCCGCCGATGCCTCCGACGCGCGGTGGGTTTCCGCCAAGCTGGTCGGCGAGGTCACGTTCGGCGAATGGACCGGCAGCGGCAAGCTCCGCCACCCGGTCTGGCGCGGCTGGCGACTGGACAAGGCACCCGGCGACGTCGTCGTTGAATAGCATGCCCGCGAAGGACAGAGTCGTACCGGCCGGCCGGCGCAGGGCACTGACGCTGCCGCCGCGGCGCCTCCCGGCAGTCAGTCGTGATGCGGAACCTGGGGCCGGCTTTGCCGGTGCATGGCCGCCTCGGTAACCTGCTGGGCCTGCTGCCCGTGGACCACGTCCCGGTCCTTGGGATGGCGGTGCTTGCCGCTGCCGTCCGGCCACGGGTGGCCGTCCTCAGGCGACGGCGGCTCCGGGCGCTTGCTCTCCGGCCCGGGGACCTCGTCCATGGACTCCGCAAGGTGACTGGCGATCTCGGGCTCAATCTCTTCCTTCGGGTGGTGATCCGCCATGGCCCTTCCTTTCTCCGGTGAAATGAAGCGTTCCACAATCGTAGGTCCGCCGCCCGGGGATGTCTCTAGGCTGGGGGCATGGACTACACGATTCGGCAGGCAGCTCCCGGGGACGCCGATGCCCTGGTCCGGATGCACACAGCCGTCCACGAGGAGTGTTACGGGCATGTTCTGCCCGCGGCGTTCTTTGCCGCCCGGCGCGCCAGCATCCAGGAGCGGACGGAACGACGCAGGCCCTACCTGGACAGCAGCGAACCGCGGATCATCGCGCTGGACGCGAGCGGCGAGATCGTTGGGTTCGCCGACGCCGGGCCCGGACGGGACGACGACCGGCCCCGCGACCTGGAGCTGTACTCCCTCTACACCCTGGCACGCGCCTACGGCAGCGGGCTCGGCAGCGCGATGCTGAACACCGCCCTCGGGAACTCGGCCGCCTACCTCTGGGTGCTCGAAGACAACCCCCGCGCCCGGGCCTTCTACGCCAAGCACGGCTTCCGGCCCGACGGGGAACGCAAACTGCTGCCGGCGGAGTGGTCCGACCTGCCCGAGATCCGTCTCGTCAGGTCTGGCGCGCGGCGCTGGAAACCGGGCCGAGAACCGTCCTGAAAAGGGCCAAAAGTCCCCAAAAATGCACCGCGGCGGGCCCCGATCCGAAAAATTTTGGCGGAAAACCAAGGGAACTGCCTTCTTCCCAAGAATGACGCGGATAAATCGGGCATCGAGGCGCCGCGATGTGGCCCGCTTTAGGGGCTGAAACGGGCGATCATAGTGCACGAAAATCGGAAAAGCCACGGAAGTCGCGTAAAATTGAAGGCCTGCCCGGAGCGGGGCAGCTACAAGTCGCAAGCAAATGCCCTCCACAGGAGTTGCCAAAATGCCCAAAGACCGAAGCACGACCGACTCTTCCGCTGGCGTTGTGAACGCCGCCGGAACCAACCCAGGCGCACCCAGTGGCGTTAGAAAACCCAGGCTTCGCCGCCGCCGGCTCCGCGAGTCCGACGTCAACGTCGTCGACCAGCCGATGCTCAAGAAGGCCCTTGGCGGCACCATCGTGGGCAACACCATGGAATGGTACGACGTCGGGGTGTTCGGCTACCTGATCACCACCATGGGGCCGGTGTTCCTGCCCGAGGCGGACAAGTCCGTCCAGACCCTCTTCCTGCTCGGCACCTTCGCCGCCACCTTCATCGCCCGGCCCCTCGGCGGCGTCATCTTCGGCTGGCTTGGCGACAAGATCGGCCGCCAGAAAGTCCTCGCCGCGACCCTCATGATCATGGCGGCCAGCACCTTCGCCGTCGGCCTGCTGCCCGGTTACGCCCAGATCGGAATCTGGGCCGCGGTCCTGCTGGTCCTGTTCAAGGTCATCCAAGGCTTCTCCACCGGCGGCGAGTACGCCGGTGCCACCACCTTCGTGAGCGAGTACGCCCCGGACAAACGGCGCGGATTCTTCGCAAGCTTCCTGGACATGGGCAGCTACCTTGGCTTCGCCCTCGGCGCCGCCCTCGTCTCGGTACTGCAGCTGACCCTCGGCCAGGACACCATGGAGCAGTGGGGCTGGCGGATACCGTTCCTCGTTGCCGGGCCGCTCGGCCTGATCGCCGTTTACTTCCGGAGCAAGATCGAGGAATCGCCGCAGTTCCAGGCCACGCTGGATGCCCAGGAGAACCTGGCAAAGGACGCCAGCTCCGCCGACAGCGCCGCGTCCAAGGGCCCGGTCGGGATCGTGAAGGCCTACTGGCGCTCCATCATCGTGGCGATGATCCTGGTTGCCGCAGCCAACACCGCAGGCTACGCCCTGACGTCGTACATGCCGACCTACCTCACGGAGTCCAAGGGCTACGACGAGCTGCACGGCACCCTGCTGACCATCCCCGTGCTGGTCATCATGAGCCTCTGCATTCCGCTGACCGGCAAGCTCTCCGACCGGATCGGCCGCCGGCCGGTGCTCTGGATCGGTGCCATCAGCACCGTCGTCCTGGCCACCCCGGCGTTCCTGCTGATCGGCATCGGCGAGATCTGGTCCACCCTGGCCGGCCTCGCGCTGATTGCCTTCCCGGTGACGTTCTACGTGGCCAACCTCGCCTCGGCCCTGCCGGCCCAGTTCCCGACGGCCAGCCGTTACGGCGCCATGGGCATCGCGTACAACTTCTCGGTCGCCATCTTCGGCGGCACGACCCCGTTCATCGTGGCCGCCCTGATCAACGCCACCGGCAACGACATGATGCCCGCCTACTACCTGATGGCCACGTCGGCGATCGGTGCGGTCGCCATCTACTTCCTGAAGGAATCGGCCAAGATGCCGCTGCCCGGCTCCATGCCGAGCGTGGATACCGAGGCCGAGGCCCGGGAACTGGTTGCGACGCAGGACGAAAACCCGCTGATCGACCTCGAGCACATGGACATGCCGCTGACCGCGGCTCCCGGGCACGACGGCGGCAGCGACAAGGTCCCGACGCCGGCCTAGTCCCGCCCGGCCGCTGGACGGCGGCGCCACTGGACGGTCGCGCCCATCCAGTGCCCGTCCGGCGCCCGTTCCCCAGCGCCCCGCTCTCAGAGGCCCGTCGCGCATGCTTTTCCGTTGGGGGAAGCACGCGCGGCGGGCCTTTGGCGGGTCCCGCCCGTCCCAGCCCGGAGTTTTAGGAGGTCCGCATGCAGTCCCTGCGGCGGCACGCGCGCTCCCTGCACCGCCTTGGCCCGTCAAACCGCGACCACGTCTCGGCCCTGCGCGTTGCCGTCAGTGTGGCCGTGCCCTCGCTGGCGTTGCTTGCGGCCGGGCGCGCTGACCTCATCATCTACGCTGTGTTCGGCGCGCTCACGGGCATGTACGGCCGGTCAGAGCCGCACCAGCTCAGGCTCAGGCATCAACTTCACGCGGCCCTGGTCCTGGTCGGCGGGCTCTCCGTCGGCGTCCTGCTCTCGGTAAACCAGATCCACTCCTGGGCGCTCGTGGCTGTCGAGGCGGTGCTGGCCGTCGCCGGGTCGTTGTTTGCGGACAAGGTCGGGTTGAGGCCCAACGGCCCGTTCTTCGGCATCTTCGCCCTGGGGGCGTGCGCCTCCATCCCCACCGCAGTTCCATGGTTCGTGGCAGTGCTGGTCGGCGCGGCGTCTGCGGCGTTTTCCATCGCCGTCGGCTTTGGCGGCTGGCTGCGCCACCGGACCTGGGAACGCGGGGCCGGTCGCGGCGTGCCGCCGTTGCGCGGGGCCCGCCGCCGGGCAGCCTGGATCCATGCGGCACGGTATCTTGCCGCCGTCTCGGCTGCCGGCAGCATCGGCGTGCTCAGCGGCAGCGGGCACCCGCACTGGGCGATGGCCTCGGCCGCTGTTCCGCTGGCCGGGGCGGACCTGCCGAGCAGTGTCTACCGCGGGCTGCACCGGATCGTGGGCACACTGCTGGGCCTGGTGGTGGTTGCGTTGGTGCTGTTCCCCTGGGCAGGGTCCCCGCTACGAGCCTTCCCGGGCCACGAAACCGCCGCCGTCGCGGTGCTGGTGATTGTCCTGCAGTTCACCACAGAATTGTTCATGACCCGGCACTACGGCCTCGCCATGGTGTCCTTTACTCCCGTCATCCTGCTGATGACGCAACTGGCATTCCCCGCCGACCCGCACGTTTTGGTGGCGGAGCGGGCGGCCGAGACCCTGCTGGGCGCGTGCACCGGCATCGTTGTCGTACTCCTGATCCGGCGGCGCCGCCCGGTACGGCCGCCTGGCCCCGGTAGGGAGTCCGGGGCTACTTAGCGCGGCGCGGCGGCCCTGCGACGAGCCGGGCGGGCAGCACCCGTGCCGCGGCGATGAGCAGCTTGTACCGTTTGCTTGGAATGGAGACCGCTTTGCCCTTGGAGTTATCGGCGAGGCCTTCGCGAACGACCTGTTCGGCCCTTAGCCACATCCAGCGGGGAGCCACTTCCTTGTCCATGCCCATCCGGTCGTGGAATTCGGTGTGCGTGAACCCCGGGCAGACCGCCGTCACCTGCACCCCGCGCCCGGCGTAGGCGATGTTCGCCCAGCGGCTGAAGCTGAGCAGCCAGGACTTCGCCGCGGAATAGGTTTCCCGCGGCAGGAACGCTGCCACCGACGCCACGTTGATGACGCGTCCGGAATGCCGTTGCAGCATGCCCTGCAGTGCGGCGTGTGTGAGTTCCATCGCCGACTCGACGTGCAGCTTCAGGTGCTGCTTTTCCTCGGCGATGTCGTTGTCCGCAAAGGAGCGCAGCAGCCCCATGCCCGCGTTGTTGACCAGGATCTCCACCGGCCGCGCGGGATCGCTCAGGCGTTCGACGACGGCGGCCACCCCGCCGTCGTCCGTCAGGTCGGCGGCCAGTACCTCCGCCTGGACGCCGTAGCTCTTCTCCAGTTCCTCCGCGGTGGCGCGCAGGCGCCTGGCATCACGGGCCACCAGGACCACGTTGTGTCCCTGCTCCGCGAGCTGCCGGGCAAACTCGGCCCCGAGGCCGGCGGTGGCGCCCGTGACCAGGGCGGTGGCGGGAGCGGCTGGCGATCCGTGTACAGGCATGTTCATAGCCACAGCCTAATGGCGCCGCTGGCGGGGACTTAGGCCAGTGCCGGTCCCGCGGCGAGTTCTCCTCCGGCGGAGCCGTCCGCGGCCACGCAGGCAGCCGGGCTGCCCGCCGCCGCGTTGCCCGCATCCACGTTCCCCGCGTCCACGTTGCCCGTCTCCACGCCTGTCACGCCCGGGCCGGACAGCCCCGCGTCGTCCAGGCCCAGACCGGCCAGCATCGAGTGGTTGGCGTCGGCACCGCGGTAGCGCTGCTGCAGCTCTTCCGCGGCGAGCTCGTACCAGGTGTGGGCGCCAAAGGAGGGGTTGGGGGTATCCAGGTGGCGGTAGAGCGCGTCGGCCAACTGTCCGAGCGCGGCATCAGACAGGGCCTGCACCGTGGCGGCCGGGTCTAGGGTCCCCTCGAAGTAATCGGACAGCTCCAAGCCCTCGATCAGCTCCGGGTCGCATGCAGCGGTCAAGCCGTCACCCTGCATCGCCAGGGTGGCTTCAGCTCCGGCGAGTTCGTCCACCTCCGAGATGAGAGTTCCGTGGACCCCTGCGGGGATGTCGCCTTCCAGGCCGGCGAGGACCTCCCCATCGGACCCGACGTGGAACAAGCAAATGGGCAGCTCGGCCGGCTCCCGGAGCAGGACCGGGAAGTCCTCCGTTTGGGATGCTGACAGCTGCCGGAGGTAGAGCAAAATCTCGGGGTCGAGGTGCGAGGCCCCGTGCAGGTCGATGCTGATGTCCGAGCCGGCGGCAAGACGGCTGGCGCGCCGCATGATGTGCAACAGGGCGGGGTAGCTTGCCTGGGTCAGGCAGCCGGCGACTTCGAGGGTTACCTGGCCGGGGTCTGCATCCACACGGACTAGCACGCGAAGTTTGTGATTCATGGGTTCTCCAAAAGACACGTCCATGAGCCAGCTGCATAACTCAAGCTAAACCATACGGTCTCGTCGCCCTGCTCACAAGCCGTCCGGCGGCTGCTCCGGCCAGTCTATGCACTGGGTGTAGGCGTCGTGTTCCCGGAGGTACCGGTAAATGTACGGGCAGTGCGGGATGATGCGTTTGCCTGCGGCCACCGCGTCGTCCAGGGCAAAATGCACCAGCACCCGGGCAAGTCCCTTGCCCTTGTACTGCTCAGCGGTCTCAGTGTGGATGAAATCCACGTGGCCCGGCCGGTCAACGTAGCGCACCTGCACCGCGAGCACGCTGCCGACGTGCAGCTCATAGCGGTGCAACGCGTCATTGCGGACGGTCGAGACGTCCGGACCGAACGTGTCTTCAAGGCCTGCCGACTTCCCAGTCATGGTTCGACAGTGGCACTAAACCCCCGGCGTGGCAATGGCCCCCCCGTGCCGTCGTGCCTAGGCGAGGGAGAGGAAGAGTTTCTCCAGCTCGGCCCGGTCCAGGCTCGGGTCTTCCTGCTGCATGCACTGCTGCAGTCCCGTCGCGATGATGGAGAATCCGGCCTTGTCCAGGGCGCTCGAAACCGCGGCAAGCTGTGTTACGACGCTCTTACAGTCCCGGCCTTCTTCGATCATGCGCGTCACCGCAGCAAGCTGGCCTTGGGCGCGGCGAAGGCGGTTGATGACAGACTTCATGTCGGTGGGATCGAGTTCCATGCGTGGCCTCCGGAGTAAGTGGTTTCTACTATGGTATACCCCCCTCGGTATACCCCCGTAATGGGAGGTAAGGCTTTCCCTGCGGCCCGCGCCGCCGACCGGACGGCCGCCGACGGGAGGGCCTTGGGGAGCGGTCAGCGGAACGGGGCCTTCGTACCTACCGGCGCCCAAGAATCGGGCGTATTGCTAGGGCTGTGAACGCCACAAGCTTCCTGAACCCGGCTCCCGGCCGGAAAGGCGCGACCAGCGCCAAGCCCGGGCCCTGGCAACGCCTCGTCGCCCTGGGCGACTCCTTCACAGCCGGTCTCGGCGACCCTGAACCGCGAAACCCGGGCGGCATGCGGGGCTGGGCGGATCGGATTGCCGAAGAGCTCAGCGCAGCCCGCGGGGATTTCGCTTACGCCAATCTGGCGATCAGCGGCCTCGTGCTGCAACAGATCGTGGACCAGCAGCTTGGCCCGGCGATCGCCCTGAAGCCGGATCTCATCACCCTTTCTGCCGGCGGCAATGACCTGGTCTTCCACCGTCGCGATCCGGACCGCCTCGCGGCGGCCCTGGATGAAGCGGTGGCGGTGCTCGCAGCAACCGGAGCCACCATCGTGCTCTTCACCGGGCCGGACTGGGGCGAGACCCCGGTCTTCGGCCACATCCGCGGCAAGGTGGCCGTATTCAACGAGAACATCCGGACCATTGCGGCCCGGCATCACGGGGTCATCGCTGACCTGTGGACGATGCGGCAGCTCAGCGACCCGCGGATGTGGGACCCGGACCGGCTGCATTTTTCGCCACTGGGGCACCACACGATTGCCGGCATGGTGCTGGACACCCTGCACGTGCCGCACAGCCTGCGGCCCCTGCAGCCAAAACCTCTGCCGGACCGGAATTGGCGGGAGACCAGGGCCAGCGACCTGGCCTGGGCCACGCACTACTTGTTGCCCTGGATGGTGCACCGCGCCCGGCCGCGCGCCGGGAACGGCCCGGCCGCCCCGAAGCGCCCAGAGGCGGGCCCCGTCTTTGGCGTACTGGGGCAGGCAGCCCAGCCCTAGTCGGCGCTGGGTCCGTCGGCTAATCTGCAGGGACGGCCCTCCGCCGGAGACCGATGACGACCACGAGGAGCGAAGATGTCTAATCACACCTACAGCATTTCTGAGATTGTCGGGACCTCGAACGAAGGCGTAGACGCCGCCATCCGGAACGGTATCTCCGAGGCATCGAAGACCGCTGCGGAACCTCGACTGGTTCGAAGTGAAGGAGATCCGGGGGCACCTCGAGAACGGCGAGGTTGCCGACTGGCAGGTGACGATCAAGCTCGGGTTCAAGCTGGAGCGCTGACACCGCGGCGGCAGGCAGCCGACGGCGTTGGCAGTACACGCTGGCGGTCCCTGCTGCGACCTGCGCCCGGTGAAGGCGCCAGCTCTGCCGCTATTTGACGTCAAATTCAGCCGGCCCGATTCTCCAGAAATTTCTTGCCGTTCAGTGTTTTTCCAAACTTCTGTGCGCGTCGAGTGGCGTTTTGATAGTAAGCATGATTAGTATTAACCCAGAAGGACGAAGCGCACCCGGCAACCCGGGTGTCTCCTCAATGAAAGAGAAGGGCCAATAAAATGGGTTTTTTCGCATTTCTTATTCTGGGTCTTATTGCCGGCGCAATCGCTAAGGCTATCCTGCCGGGACACCAGGGCGGTGGCTGGGTCATCACGCTGATCCTCGGCGTCGTAGGTGCACTGCTGGGCGGCCTCATCGGCAGCGCGCTCTTCGGCACCGGACTGCAGGAATTCTTCTCGCTGACCACGTGGCTGCTCGCAATCGGTGGTGCGATCATCGTACTGCTGATCTACGGCATGATCACCAAGCGCTCGCACCGCTAAGTCGGAGTGACCGGAAAACCGGTCCCGGGGATTATTTCCTGGGGCCGGTTTTTTGGTACCGGGCACCCCCATACCGAACTCTCAGAGCACTTAGAACAGGAGTACCGCATGAAAGCCAAACTTCTTCTAGCTACCGGCCTCGCCGCAGGCTATGTCCTCGGATCCCGTTCGGGACGGGCAGCCTACGAAAAACTGAAGACCCAGGCAACCGGCCTTTGGGAAAGCAAGCCCGTCCAGGACAAGGTGGCGGCCGCTACTGAAGCCGTCAAGGAAAAGGCACCGGAAGTTTCCGGCCAGCTCACCGAGGCCGCCCGCCGCGCGGGCACCGTCATCGGCTCGGCCGTCCGCCGCGACGACGCAACATCCGGCGCTCCGGCCTCCACGTCGGCTCCCTCTGACGAGGGCACGTCCGCAGACAGTGCCATCCCGGCACACAGCAGCCACCCCGGAACGGCCAACCTGGGCACCTCCGGCGGCGTTCACACGGACCTCGACGCAACCCCCGACGCCGAGCCGAACAAGAACTAACGGAGCCGTCCCCCGGGCTTTCTAGCCAGGGGATCGGAACCGGGGTCAGCACCGAGGATGCCCTGCACCACGGTGGCATCCAGTTTCCGGGAGCTGAACACCCGGCCGGCTATCCCGTAGCCGGCAAGGATCTCGACCGTCTGCGGCGCCTGCCGCCGGCTGGTCTCGATTAAAAGGTGGCCGCCCGGTGCCAGCCATGCTGGCGCCGCGGCGGCCACTCGTCGTTGCAGCGCCAAGCCGTCGGGCCCGCCGTCTAGGGAAGCCCGAGGCTCGTGCAGCCGTGCTTCCGGGGGCATGGTGCCGATCAGCGCGGAAGGAACGTAGGGCGCGTTCACCGCCAATAGGTCCACGCGGCCGCGGAGCCGATCCGGCAGCGGGGCGTACAGATCGCCCTCATGGACCTCACCGCCCAGAGGGCCGAGGTTGCGCCGCGCGCAGGCCGTGGCGGCCGGGTCGCTGTCGGCGGCGTGGAGCTCAACCGGACCGGCGACGGCAGCGATCGCGGCACCGACCGCACCCGAGCCGCAGCACAGGTCCAGAACGATCGGCCGTACTCCCGCCGGCCGGTCCTGAAGCAGCCGCGCGGCCCGCCGGACGAGGTATTGGGTGCGGCGGCGGGGCACGAAAACCAAGGGGTCCACGGCGATGCGGAGGCCGCAAAATTCCGCCCACCCCAGAACATGCTCCAGGGGGAGGCCCGAGGCGCGCCGGCTGACGAGCATGTCCAGTTCCCCGGCGTCTGCAGCCGCCGCCAGCAGCAGGGCAGCCTCTTCTTCTGCGAACACGCAGCCGGCCGCGCGGAGTTGCGCGACCACCTGGGGCCCCGGATTGGCGAGCGGCTGCACGAAGTCACGCCCTTTCCGCCGTTGGTCTGGAAAACCCATGCTAGCCAAAGGGGGGCCACGAGGGCGGGACTCTCGAGTAAACTTCCGAGCCGGCGGGGCAAACCGCCGCTAGTCCCGTCCCCTGGGAGATCGGCTGGAAGTTTCCGGTGCAAGCGCTTACAGTGTGACCTGACTCTCAGTAGTCGGTCTCCCGCAGCCCCCTTCGTCGAGGCAACGTCGCTTACCCGGAAGGTTTTCATCGTGTCCATTAGCAGCTTCAGCCTGCCCGGGCGGCGACGCCCGCGTCTACGCAGCCGGCTTTCCAGCGCCGCACGTGTGGGCACGGCCCTCACAGCAGCCCTGGCCGCCGCCGCCGTCGGCCTTGTCCCCGCCCACGCGGTCCCGCCGGCCCCGGATCCTGGCACCCCGCCTGCTGCGCACTCCCTGCGCGGACCGGTCACCGATGAGCGGTTCTACTTCGTGATGGCGGACCGCTTCAGCAACGGCAGCACCGCCAACGACGACGGCGGCCTCGGCTCGGATCCCCTGGTTTCGGGCTTTGATCCGACGAAAAAGGGCTTCTATAACGGCGGCGACCTCAAGGGCCTTCGGGACAAGATCGATTACATCCAGGGCCTGGGCACCACCTCGATCTGGCTGACGCCAAGCTTTAAGAACAAGGCCGTCCAGCCGGAGGACGGCTCAGCCGGCTACCACGGCTACTGGGTCACCGACTTCACCCAGATCGATCCCCACCTGGGCACCAACGCCGAGCTGAAGACGCTCATCGACGAGGCTCACGCTCGCGGCATGAAGGTCTACTTCGACATCATCACCAACCACACCGCCGACGTCATCGGCTACGAGCAGGGCGACCGCACCGCCTACAAGTCCAAGGATGCCGCGCCCTACCGCTCTGCCGCCGGGGAACCGTTCGATGACCGCGACTACGCCGGCACCGGGACTTTCCCGGCGCTGGATCCGGCCACCTCGTTCCCGTACACGCCCAAGCTGGCGCCGGGCGAGGAGAACCTGAAAGTCCCGGCCTGGCTCAACGACCCCACGCTCTACCACAACCGCGGCGACACGACCTTTGAGGGCGAGAACTCCTCGTACGGGGACTTTTTCGGCCTGGACGACCTTTTCACCGAACATCCCACCGTGGTCAACGGCATGGTCGACATCTACGAGAAGTGGATCGGGGACTTGGGCGTGGACGGTTTCCGGATCGACACCATGAAGCACGTCAACGACGAGTTCTGGCAACAGTTCGGGCCCCGGGTGCTGACCTACGCCAAGGAGCACGGCAAGGACGAGTTCTTCATGTTCGGCGAGGTCTTCGACACGTCCCGGAGCTTCACCTCCCAGTTCACCACCCGCAACAAGATGCAGGCCGTGCTGGACTTCCCGTTCCAAGAGGCCGCGCGCAACTTCGCCTCCCGCGGCCAGGGTGCCAAAAATCTCGAATCCTTCTTCGCCGCCGATGACTGGTACACCGACGCCGATTCAAACGTGTACGAACTGCCCACCTTCCTCGGCAACCACGACATGGGCCGGATCGGCAGCTTCATCACCGCGGACAACCCGGACGCCGACGACGCCGAACGCGTCGCCCGGGACCGGCTAGCCCACGAGCTGATGTACTTCTCCCGCGGCAACCCGGTGGTCTACTACGGCGACGAACAGGGCTTCACCGGGCCCGGCGGAGACCAGGACGCACGCCAGACGATGTTTGCCAGCAAGGTCCCGGACTACCTGGACGACGACCTTCTCGGCACCACCGCCACCCACGCGGCCGACAACTTCAACACGGCGCACCGGCTCTACCGCGACATCAGCGCCCTGGCCGCCCTGACCGCGGAGCACCCTGCGCTGCGCAACGGTGCCCACCAGAACCGCTACGCCTCCGACGGTCCCGGCATCTACGCCTTCTCGCGCACCGATGCCAAAGACCAGCGTGAGTACGTGGTGTCCATCAATAACAGCGCCCAGGCGCAGACGGCCGCCGTCCCAACTTATGTGGGCAAGCGGACCTACAGCCGGATCTACGGCGACGCTGCCGCGGAGGTCAAGACCGCGGCGGACGGAACCCTGGCGGTGACGGTGCCGCCGCTGTCCGCCGTGGTCTATGAGTCCTCCGGGAGGATCCCGCACTCCAAGGCCGCGCCCGCCGTGACGCTGCAGCAGCCGGCAGTCTCGGCCGCGGACAACAGCCGCATCCGGGTGGCGGCCGACGTCGCCGGCACTTCCTTCTATGAGGTCACCTTCCAGGCCCGCACTGCAGGCGGCCCGTGGGCCTCAATCGGCACGGACGACACGGCACCGTACCAGGTCTTCCACGACGTCTCCGGCCTGCAGGCCGGCACCCCCGTGGAGTACCGCGCCGTCGTTCTGGACAACGGCGCGCACACCTCGGCCAGCCAGCCGAGGTCACCTTCCAGGCCCGCACTGCAGGCGGCCCGTGGGCCTCAATCGGCACGGACGACACGGCACCGTACCAGGTCTTCCACGACGTCTCCGGCCTGCAGGCCGGCACCCCCGTGGAGTACCGCGCCGTCGTTCTGGACAACGGCGCGCACACCTCGGCCAGCCAGCCGCGCAGCGGGACCGTCCCCGCCCCGGTGCTGAGCATCGTCAATCCCAAGGAAGGCAGCAGCGTCAACGGCAAGGTCGAGGTCAGCGCCGTCGCCAGCCCGGACAAAGCCGACTACGTGGTCCGGTTCGAGCGCAGCATCAACGGCGGAGACTGGACGAAGTTCGGCGAGGACAGCTCCTCCCCTGCCTACACCGCGGTCGATGACCTGGCCGCCTTGTCCCTGCCGGAGGGCGCTCAACTGCGCTACCGCGCCCTGATGCCTGTACCAGGCGCCGGAGAGGTCGTCAGCGGGATCCGCACGGTGGTCGCTGGGGACCTTCCGCAGCCGGACTCTGTGACCATAGCCGGCAGCCTCGATTCGGAACTCGGCTGCCCCGGGGACTGGCAGCCGGGCTGCGCCGCGGCCTTCCTGAAGCTCGACCCGGCTGACAAAGCCTGGCGGCTGACCGTCCCCGAGCTGCCAGCCGGCAGCTACGAGTTCAAAGCCGCGATCAACGGCACCTGGGACGAGAACTACGGCGCCGGAGGCGGGGCCAACGGGAGCAACATCGTACTGAACCACCCCGGCGGCGCCGTGACCTTCCGCTACGACCACAGCACCCATGTGATGAGCCCGGTCTACCCGTCCCAGCAACCGGCCGCTGTTGCGGCGGCCGGGGACCTTGACTCGGAACTCGGCTGTGCGGGCGACTGGATGCCGGACTGCCAGCAGGCACAGCTCATCCTGGACCCGGCGGACCTGGTCTGGAAGCTGACGGTCCCCGACCTGCCGGCCGGCAGTTACTCCTTCAAGGCCGCGCTCAATCGTTCCTGGGCCGAGAACTACGGCGCGGGCGGAGCTGCGGGCGGTGGCAACATCAGCCTGGTGCACGGGGGCGGGCCGGTGACCTTCCGGTACGACCACTTCACGCACGTGATCAGCGCCGGTTAGCACTGACAGCAGAAGGCCGGCATGCCCGCATGGGGGCACGCCGGCCTTCTGCCGAACGTTCGGAAATAAGGCAGGCTTAGCTGACCAGGCGCAGTGGAGGGCTGGTCCTCGCCGGAGCGAGCTTGGCGGCGAGCTTCCGGGCTGCCGCCGCCGAGGGCCGAGCGGCGGGATCCATCGCCGTCATGGCCGTCAGCAGGGACACCCAGCGGGCACCGAGGCGCTCCGGGATCACCGGTCCCCGCAGGGTGCGGGCCACTAGCGACTCCACCGGAGTTCCGGGGTAGGCCTTCGACCCGGTCAGGCACTCCAGGAGCACCAGACCGAGCGCGTATATGTCAGTGGCTGTGTGGAGCGGCCGTCCCTCTGCCTGCTCCGGGCTCATGTAGTGCACCGTACCGGACGACTCCCCGGTTTCCGGGTTGGCACCGGCCGGGGTGCTGATGCCGAAGTCCGCGATTCGCACCGAGCAGCGCCGAAGCGAACTGAGCAGGATGTTTGCCGGCTTAATGTCGCGGTGGACCAGGCCGCGCGAGTGGACATGCTCGAGGCCGGACAGTGCGGCGGCAGCCCAGCCCGCCACTTCCTCCGGTGGGCAAGCACCGCCGCGGATCCGTTCGGCAAGGCTTCCGCCGAACGCAAACTCCTCCACGAGGAACGGCCGGCCGGCCCACTGGTCACCGCCCGGAACCGTACCGGCCGCGATGAAGCCGACGACGGCGGGATGGTCCAGGGAAGCGAGCACGCGGGCTTCGGCATGGATCCGGCTGGCATGCTTCTCGGCCGGCCCTTCGGCGACCTTGATGGCCACCGGACGGTCGTTGGTGAGGTCGGTGCCCCGGAAAACGGTAGCTGTCCCGCCCCGCCCGAGAAGTCCGTGCACCAAGAACCGGCCCTCCGGGGCGTCCTGCAGCGCGAGGATTTTGGCATCAAGGCCGGAAGCCGTGGCGGCAGCGGGACCCTCCGCCAGGGCGATCACCGGCGCGGCGCTCACGAAAGCGCTGCCAGGGCGTTGGAGGTATGCACGATGCCGTCGAGCTGGAACCCGCAACCACAGCGCCAGACGGGCGGCAGTTCTGCACTGCGGCCGGCGTCGAACGAGTAGGCGAAGACCGCGTTTTGCGCGGGGGCGGTCCACTCCATGGGCAGCCCGCAATGGCTCGGCGCCTGGCTGGGCGGGTTCAGCGGCCGGCCGGGGGCTCCGGGGTCGGCGGCAGGCAGAGGCGCGGCACGCGGAACGACGCCGGCTCCCGGGGTTCCGGTCGTCGTCAACAACTGGGCCATTGCTCCTCCATGCATACGATTGTCTGGGACAAGTAGTAAGCATACATATCACTAGGCCAACTAGCTAGTTTCGATTTCCGGCAGCTATCGGGGACGGGCGAGACCCGCGCCCCGGGGCTGATCCGGCACGAAACCGGGGCGTCTCAGGGCTGCGGATGGTCCTCGGGGCGCTGCTCCAGGGCTTCGGCCATCCGGCGCAGGAAGCCCACGATGATCCGGCTTTCTTCAGCGCTGAGCTGCTCCGCCACCGAGAGCATCCTGCCGTGCATGGCACCCAGGGTGGCCCGGACTTCGGCGTCGGTAACGGCGGTGGGAACAATCACCAGGGATCGCCGGTCGGTAGGGTGCGGTTCCCGGCGGACGTGCCCGCTGCCGACGAGCCGGTCAATCAACGAAGTGGTGGAGGCCGTGGTGATCCCCAGGATCCGGCTCAGGTCCTTGGGTCCCACCCGCTCCCCCGAGGCCTGGGCGCGGAGCAGGTAGCGCAGGGCCAGCAGATCGGTCTCCCCCATCCCCATGGAGTCCCGGGTGGACCGCCGCGTTGCGACCTCCGCGCTCCGGTAGTCCCGCAAGGCGTGCAGCACTGCAGTCGGAGTGCCCAGGGGTCCGTCAGGCCCGTACCAGTACCCTGAGCCTGTGGCGCTGTCCAAGTTCACTCGGCAATCCTAGCCCGCCTGAATACTAGATCACCGTACTTCTGGAATTGCTAAGCCGACTCTCCCGGCCAGGGCCGGAGCGGCGACTGCGGCACGCAAAAAAACCCCCGGCGCCCTGTTGCCAGGATGCCGGGGGTTTTCCACTCTTCGCTAAAAGAGTGGGCCCTGTGGGGCTCGAACCCACGACCCACGGATTAAAAGTCCGATGCTCTACCAACTGAGCTAAAGGCCCCCGCCGGCTGCTTCGGCACGGAGAATCTCCTCCGCAAAAGGGCAAGCCGGCCCAGTCCATTTCTGGACGTTTAACACTGTACCCCAGAGATGGCCTGCCCTTATTCACCCGGGCTGACGCGCCGTCGTCGGCGCCGCTGCAAGCGCCCTTCCGGCATTGGTGCTGCGCTCGATTCCGGGAATGCACAGGAGTAGCGTGGTGGCATGAGCGAGCAAGCAGGAGCCAGCAGCCCGGGAGCACACCGCCACCACAAGCCGAAACCTTTTGCGCCGGTCGACTTCGAGCCGTTCGCTGGCGGCGCGGATCCCGCCCGGGTATCGGAGGCGGCCCACCTCGCGGCGCAGGCGCTCGTCCGCCGCGGCAGGGACAGCGATGATCCCACGGTGACCCGGCGCCTGGTCAAACTTGCCGACGAACAAGGGCTCGACGCGATCGCGGAAATGTGGGCCGAAAGCCCCGCCCGATCCCTCCCTGGCGCTCTGTGGCGGCTCTACGCCCTCCGTGCCGCGACGGTCCGGGATCCGGAGCGGATGTCGGTCTACTTCCGGGCAGGCAAGGACACCGCCCAGGTTTCCCACGTCGTCGCCGGCGCCGCTGAACCGCCGGGCGCCGAGGAAATGACGTCAATGGCGGACGCCATCCTCTCCGGCGCGTTCGACGGCGAGTTCGACGTCGCGCTTGAACGGTCGGCGGCCTTCTGCCGGGTCGTGGCGCTGGGCCAGGCGACGCTCGCCGACGGCGCGGAGCACAGCAATGCCAGCCACGCCAGCAGGCTCACGCGGAACTCCCACCTGCTGGTCAAAACCGCCGAGGATCTGGAACACGCTGCGAATGCCTGGCGGCTGGGCGAGCTTGACTGAGCGTCCCGCCGCGCCGGTCCGGTAGGCACTCCCGGGGCCGGCTGTCAATGTTGACTTGGTTCTCCCGGCGTAGAAAACTAAAAGCGGTGCCGAACCGCGAAACCCCCGGGCTTCAACAATTAGCCGCCTAGAGCGGCCTACCGCCGAGAGGCGTATCCGGTTCGGCACCATCTTCATGTCCGCTGCCGGGAGGCGGCGGGGCGCACAGGGATGGTGGCCCCAGGCCGCCGTCAGCCGCGCTTCCTTGCAACCCAAGTCCGGGCGGTAAAGTAATCCCCATGCGCGGGCCATTCTCACGATCCAGGGCCGGCAAACGCCAGAGTACGCCCCGTCCGGAGACCGGTAACCCCTCGTGAAGCTGCGCCTTTTCCCCCAGGAGCCCGCAGGGCTGAACCTGCTGTCCCAGATGGCCCGGCAGATCACCCTGGCCACGGGAACACTTTCGGAAATACTCGGCGCCCCCGCCAGCGAGCACTCGCGGCTGGTGGAGGACATGCACGACCACGAGGCCAAGTCCGCGGAGCTGCATTTTGCGCTTCTGACGCACATGCGCAGCAGCTTCCTGAACCCGCTGCCCCGCGAGGACATGTATGCGCTGTCCCGCTACCTCAACGAGGCGATGGAGAAGCTGGACGCCGCCGCTGACCTGGTCTTCCTCTACAAGCTGGAGCGGCTGCCCAAACGTGCGGCCGACCAGCTCGAAATTATCAGCCGGCAGGCCGAGCTCACCGTCGAGGCGATGCGCCAGCTGAACAATCTGGACGAGCTCGAGGACTACTGGATCGAGGTCCTTCGGCTCACCAAGCGCGCAGAGCGCACCCACCGGGTCTGGGTGGCGGACATGCTCAAAGAGATGAAGTCCGCCCAGTACGCCCGCAACCGGGACATCGCCGACCAGCTCGTGGAAGTAACCAAGGACATGCGGCGGATCGCCACCCAGGTGGGCAGCATTATCGTCAAGGAATCCTGAGGTGTCCCTCTTCTTCTTTGCCCTGGTGGTCGTCTGCGCCGCGGCGTTCGCGTTTCTCAACGGCTTCCGGGACGCTTCGTCCTCGGTGGCCCTCGCGGTCCGTACCCGGTCGCTGACCCCCACCGTCGCTGTGCTCCTGGCCGGACTGTTTAATTTTGTCGGCGCCGGCCTCAGCGCGGCGTGGGCGATGGAAATCAGCCGGACTTGGGTGGTTCTCCCTGCTGGCGGGAACGGCCTCACCATCCTGATCGCGGGATTGCTCAGCGCCGTGCTGTGGGGCATCTACACCTGGTGGCGCGGCATCCCGTCCTCCTCGACGCACGCCCTTGTCGGCGGCCTGGCCGGCGCCGGCGTCGCCAGTGTCGCTGTGGGCGGCCACCCGGTGGCAGGCGTGGACCAATCACTGCTGGTCCAGGTGGTGCTGCCCCTGCTGCTCTCGCCGGTCATCGCCTTTGCCGGAGCGTACCTGCTGGTCTGGCCCGCCACCTGGGCCGCCCGCTACACCCCGCCCAGCGTCGTGAACAGCAGGTCACGGCGGGCGCAAGCGGTCGCTGCCGGCGCCGTCGCTTTCGGCCACGGCCTGCAGGACGGCCAGCGCACCAGCGCGGTGCTGATCCTGGCAATGGTGGCAGCGGGGTTGCCCGACGGCGGTTCCATCCCGGTGTGGGTCGCTTTGCTGACGGCCGGGATGCTGACGGCGGGAACGCTGGCCGGCGGCTGGCGGATTTCCTACACCATCGGGTACCGGCTGGTCCGGGTCGACCCGCTCCGCGGGTTCATCGCACAGTTGTTCAGCAGCGCCATCCTGCTGGTGGGCGCGATCGGCTTGCACTGGCCGGTCTCCACTACGCACACCGTCACCTCGGCCGCGCTGGGGGCGGGCGCCAACCAAAGCTACACGGCCACCAATCGCCGTCTGGTGCTGCGGATCCTGGCCTTCTGGGGACTGACGCCGGTCGCCACCGCCGCATCGGCCTTCGTGCTGGAGCTCGCCTTGTCCCCCCTCGCAGGGCTCTAGGACCCATCGGCTGGGCGCGGGCCGGGCCTATCCGAAGCGGCCGGAGACGTAGTCCTCGGTGGCCTTCACCGTGGGGTTGCTGAAGATGGTGTGCGTGTCGCCGTACTCAATCAGCTTCCCGGGCTTGCCGGTGCCCGCGATGTTGAAGAACGCCGTCTTGTCCGAGACCCGGGCGGCCTGCTGCATGTTGTGGGTCACGATGACGACGGTGTAGTCGTCCTTGAGTTCGCTGATGAGGTCCTCGATCGCGAGGGTGGAGATGGGATCCAGCGCTGAGCACGGCTCATCCATCAGGATCACCTGCGGCTCGACGGCGATGGCGCGGGCGATGCACAAGCGCTGCTGCTGGCCGCCGGACAGTCCCGAGCCGGGCTTGGCCAGCCGGTCCTTGACCTCGTTCCAGAGGTTCGCGCCGCGCAGTGAACGTTCCACGAGCGAGTCAGCCTCACCCTTGGAGATCTTCTGGTTGTTCAACTTCACGCCGGCCAGCACGTTGTCCCGGATGGACATGGTGGGGAACGGGTTGGGCCGCTGGAAGACCATGCCGATCTGCGAGCGAACCGTCACCGGGTCTACTCCGGGGCCGTACAGGTTGTCGCCGTCGAGCAGCACTTCACCCTCCACACGGGCCCCGGGGATAACTTCGTGCATCCGGTTCAAGGTGCGCAGGAAGGTGGATTTGCCGCAGCCTGAGGGACCGATGAAGGCGGTCACGGACTTGGCGTCGATGGTGATGTTGACGTCCTCGACAGCGAGGAATTTGCTGTAGTAGACGTTGAGGTCTTTGACGTCGATGCGCTTAGACATGCTGTTCCTTCACTTGGAGCGGTGGTTACCGGTGCGGCGGCGGCCTAGCGGCCGACCTTTGGGGCGAAGATGCGCGCCACCAGGCGGGCGCCCAGGTTGAGCAGCATCACCAGGATGATGAGGACCAAGGCCGCGCCCCACGCGCGCTGGTCGGAGGGGCCGGGGTTGGACGGCGAGGTCGGGTTGAGGATCTGGGTGTAAATGAACGTCGGCAACGAAGCCATCCAGCCGCCGAAGACGTTGTTGTTGATGGATGTGGCAAAACCGGCGGTGACCAGGATCGGCGCCGTCTCACCGATGACACGGGCGATGGCCAGCGTGACGCCGGAAGCGATGCCCGAAATCGCCGTCGGGATGACCACCTTGAGGATGGTGCGCCATTTGCGCACCCCGAGTGCGTAGGCGGCTTCGCGGAGTTCGTTCGGCACGATCTTGAGCATTTCCTCGCTGGAGCGGACCACCACCGGGATCATCAGCACGGAGAGGGCGACGGCGGCGACGGCACCGGTTTTGGTGCCCGGGCCGACCACGGCGAAGAAGAACGCCGCGGCGAAGAGGCCTGCCACGATCGAGGGGATGCCGGTCATCACGTCGACAAAGAACGTGATGGCCCGGGCCAGCGGACGGTCCTCGCCGTACTCGACGAGGTAGATCGAGGTGAGCAGGCCCACCGGAACGGAAATAACGGTGGCGAGCAAAGTGATCTGCACGGTGCCCACCAACGCGTGGTAGATGCCGCCCACCACGGGGGCACCGGCTTCGACGGTTTTGTTATCGAACGCCCCGGTCACGCCATTCATGGACGTGCTGAGGAAACCGGGATCCAGCAGGCCCGGCAGGCCCTTGACCAGCACGGTCCAGATCACCGAGATCAACGGCAGCAGGGAGATCAGGAAAGCCCCGACAACCAGGCAGGTAGCCAGCTTGTCTTTGGCCTTGCGGGAGCCTTCGACCGCGGCACTCCAGCCGACCAGTCCGGCAGTGAACAAGACGGCCGAGACGAAGCCCCAGCCCACAGCATTGAACCCGATCAGGGCCAGGATGGCCGCGCCCGCGACCAGGGCAATGGCCAGAACGATGTACGGCGCGGCCTTAGGCAGCTGCCCCTTGGTCAGGGCCGAGCGCTTGCGCACGGGGGTCAAAGTGGTAGTCATTAGTTGGCTCCCGAGAAGTCTTTGTGCCGGGTGATGATCCACCGGGCAATCATGTTCACGCCCAACGTGATGACGAACAGCACCAGTCCGGCGGCGATCAGCGTGCTGACCTTCAGTCCGCTGGCTTCGGGGAAGTTCAACGCGATTTCGGCTGCAATCGTCTGGTTGCCCGACTGGATCAGGCTCGCGGTGAGGGCGCCCGAGGAGAGCACCAGCGCGACGGCCATGGTCTCGCCCAGGGCGCGGCCCAGGCCCAGCATCACGGCGCTGATGATGCCCGGGCGGCCGAATGGCAGCACGGTCATCCGGATCATTTCCCAGCGGGTGGCGCCGAGGGCGAGCGCGGCCTCCTCGTGCAGCTTGGGGGTCTGCAGGAAGATTTCGCGCGAGAGCGAGGTGATGATCGGCAGCACCATGACCGCCAGCACGATTCCGGCCGTCAGGATGGTCTTGCCGGTCGCCGAGGCGGGGCCCTGGAAGATCGGCAGCCAGCCCAGGTTGCCGGCCAGCCAGTTGTAGGCCGGGGATATTTCCTGGGCCAGGAACGCGGCACCCCAGGCGCCGTAAACCACGGACGGGATGGCGGCCAGCAGGTCGATCACATAGCCCAGGGCCGACGCCAGGCCGCGGGGGGCGAAGTGCGAGATGAAGAGGGCGACGCCGATCGCGACCGGCGTCGCGATGACCAGGGCGATCACGGCGGCGATCAGCGTGCCGATAACAATCGGCCAGATGTAGGCGAAGAAGCCCTCACCTCCCTGGATCTTGTCCGGAGACGCGACCAGGGCAGGAACCGACTGGATGACAAGGAAGAGCGCCACGCCGAAGAGCACGGCAAGGATCAGGCACCCGGCGGCCAAGGTGGCTGCGGAAAAGACCTTGTCACCGGCGGGGCCTGCGCCCCGGGACTTGGTCAGGGAGGTGGTGGTCACTTTCTGGTCCTTCAACTTCGATCTGCACCGGCGGCCGGCGGCTCGCTACGGGGCTGGCGGGCGGTGAATCTACGGGTACTTGGAATAAACGCCTAGGTTCCCTGTCCCGGGTGGACGGTCGGCGACCGCCTTTTCCACGACAGGGAACCTGGCCCAGGCTCGTGTTTCCACTATGCCTGGCGGCAAAACGTATCCCTAGGACTTGGCCTTGATGGATTCGATGGACTTCTTCGCCTTGTCCTGCAGGGTCTTGGACAGCGGCGCAGACTTGGCAGCCTCGGCGGCGGCCTGCTGGCCGGCGTCGGAGACTACGTAGCTCTCGAAGGCCTTGACCAGGTCCGCGGTTTCCTTGGTGTCATAGGTGCTGCACACGACGTGGAAGGAGACGAGAACGACCGGGTAGGCGCCTTCGATCGTGGTTTTGCGGTCCAGCTTGATGGAGAGGTCGTTCGCACTGCGGCCCTCGACCGGCTTGCCGGCGTCGACGGCCTTGGCGGCGGCCTCGGCGGAGATCTTGGTGAAGGAGTTGCCGACCTTGATCTGGGCGATGCCCAGCTTGCCGCTGACGGCGGAGTCGTCGGCGTAGGTGACGGCGCCGGGGGTGTCCGTGACGGTCTTGACGACACCGGAGGTTCCCTTGGCGTTCTCGCCCTTCAGCGACGCCGGCCAGACGCCGGAGGCCTTGTCGGTCCAGGCCTCGGGCGCGGCGGCGGCCAGGTAATCGGTGAAGTTCTGCGTGGTGCCCGAGTCATCGGAGCGGTTGACCGGGGTGACCTTGAGGTCCGGCAGTTTGGCGTCGGGGTTCAGCGCCGCGATGGCCGGGTCGTTCCACTTGGCGATCTCGCCGCGGAAGATCTTGGCGACGGTGGGCGCGTCGAGCTTGAGCTCCTTGAGGTCCGGGAGGTTGAAGGCCACGGCGATCGGGGAAATGTACACCGGGATGTTCAGCGCACCGTCGGGGCCGCACTTGGCCTTGGAAGCGGCGAGTTCCTCATCCTTCAGATACGCGTCGGAGCCGGCGAACTGGGCCGAGCCGTCGATGATCGCCTTGCGGCCCGCGCCGGAGCCGTCCGGGGAGTACTGAACGTTGGCGCCCTGGTTGGCGGAGGCGAAGTTGGTCTTCCACACGTCCATGGCTGCGCCCTGCGCGGAGGAACCGATGCCGGTCAGCGTGCCGGCGACTTTCGGGCCCGTGGCAGTCTGGCTGCCCGCAGCAGTGCCGGTTGCGTTGTCGGAACCGCAAGCGGTGAGCGCGAGAGCGCCGGCTGCGATGACAGCGATGGCCGCGTTGCGGCCGAAGCGTGATGCCTTCACTAGATGTACCCCTTCCAGGGTTATTCAGATGCGTGCCGGACCGGAGACGTCCGAACAGAAAGACGGTGGGTACGGTTTGTACCTCTGTCGAAGTTAAGCGCCCCAGATGAAGAGAATTGCGGTCCAAGGTGAACGGCGGGTTAACGACTCCCGGCCATCTCCTGACATCCCACGGTTTGCTGTTGCGTTGTCTTTCTCACAGTCGTAAGGGTCGCAGCCTCCGGCCACTGCACTGCGGGGACCAAATAGACTGGTGGGCATGGCCGCCGCTACTGGATTCGACGCAAGCGCACGATTCCTCCGCGGCAGGGTCCGCACCGGGTTCGTCCGGAGCCGCAAGTCGATCGTGCCGGCCATTCAGATGACGGCCTGCGCCGTTGGAGCCTACGCTTTCGCCGAGTACGTCCTGGGCCACACCGGGCCGTTGTTCGCCGCGACCTCCTCCCTGATCGCCCTGGGCTTCTCCCGCGAACCGCGGCTGCGCCGGGTGGTGGAAGTGGGCCTGGGCTGCACCATCGGCATTGCCGTGGGCGACCTGCTGCTGCACTGGCTGGGACCGGGAATCTGGACGGCCGCCGTCGTGCTTCTTTTCTCGATTTTACTGGCCCGCTTTCTGGACAGCGGGACAATTTTCACCACCCAGCTGGGCCTGCAGTCGCTGCTGGTGGTGCTGCTGCCCGCGCCCGCCGGCGGGCCCTTTACCCGCAGCATAGACGCCGTGGTTGGCGGTGTGTTTGCGCTGCTCGTGACGTTCCTGATCCCCAAGGATCCACGCCGGGAGCCCCGCAACGACGTCAAGAAGTTGCTGCACGAGCTCGCTGAGGTGCTGCGCGAGTGCTCCTCGGCGCTGACTGACAGCGACTCCACCCAGGCGTGGCACGCCTTGATCCGGGGACGGAACTGCCAGCCGCTGGTCGATGCGATGCGCCAGACGCTGCGCTCTTCCGGTGAGGTCGCCGCGCTGGCCCCTGCGTACCGGCGTTACCGGGATGAGCTGGACCAGCTGGCGCAGTCGCTGGACTTCATCGATTTGGCCCTGCGTAACAGCCGGGTGTTCGCGCGCCGGCTGACCAGCGCGATCAACCACGCCGCGCTTTCCGACGAGGCCACCGAGAACATTGCCGAGGTCCTGCAGGAGACTGCCGCCGCGATCGACGAACTGGGCCTGGGCCTGGCGGAGGTGCACGACGGCGTGCGGCGCGCCCATTTGCGCACCGCCAGGGTGGAGCTGAGCGAGACGGCTGGCAGGCTGCACCCGCGCCTGCTGGACGTGCAGCGGCTGGAAGGCGAAACCGTGGTGATGCTCTTCCGCCCGCTCATGGTGGACCTGCTCGAAGCCGCCGGAGTGGACCCGCGCGAAGCCCGGGACATCCTTCCCGCGCTGTAGGGCGGTCTCTGGGACGCGCCGGACGATAGTTCGGCGCGTCCCGAATGAGACAGATGGGAGATGCTTGATTCAGACCGGCTGGTCGAGGCGGACGGGCATCAGGATTGACAGTGTGCCGTCCCGGTCTGGGTTGCGGATTGCCAGCGGCGCGATCGGATCGTCCAGGCCGAGGGTGAGCTGGTGGTCGCCGGTCCCGAGCGCCTCCAGGAGGAACGCGCGGTTGACGCCGATTACGAGCGCGTCAGGGTCTTCGGATGCGCCGACCTCCACTCCCCTTGAGGTGATGCTGAGCCGGCTCACTTCGTAGGCGACACCGTCGTTGTCTCGGGTGAAGGTCTCGGTCGTACCTGCATGGAGTGCGGCCCTCAAAGCCGCGGCATCGACGGGGACTTTGCGGTCGCCGAGTTCGAGCCAGCTGCGATACGACGGGAAGTCGACGTCGACGACCTCCGTCTGGATGGTGCCGTCATCACCGGTCAGGGTGATCGTGTCGCCGGTCACGACGACATCCAGAAACCCCGTGTGGTTACTGGCGAGCAATTCATCAACCGCTGCCACGGGCAGCAGCACATGCAGTTCGGCTTGCTGCGACATTATTACTGAGCTGGCGGCGAGTCGGTACCGATCCGTCGCAACCACACGCAGCCGGCCGGGCTCGCTGTCGAGGAAAACCCCGTTCAGGCGCGGCTGATCCGGGTCGTCACTGATCGCATACCGGACTTCTCCGAGTGCTCGAATGAGTTCGGCGGCAGCCAACGTGCATCGGGTCATGGTGGTCTCCTCGTGTTCTAGTAGCTGATGAACGATGGAGATCTCCCTGCGGGCGTCGGCCAGACCCGCTTCCAGCCGTCCGAGATGAGTTGCCACGATCGACCGGGCCCGGGACGGTTCAGACAGGATCGTCCGGATGTCATCCAGCGGAAGGCCGACCCGCCGCAGGTGCGCCGCGAGCCGAGCGTGAATCACCTGATTCGGATGATAGAAGCGATACCCGGAAGACGGGTCGACCACCGACGGCGGCAACACACCAGCGCCGTCGTAGAAGCGCAGCGCACTTACGGGCAGTCCACTAAGTGATGCCAGCCGGCCGATGCCGAGCAGTTCGTTCTCCATATCTGCACTCTCCCGCCTCGACCTGCTTGAGGGTCAACCCGAATATTCTTCCCCTACTTGCTGGCAACCGTCAGCCGCATGAGGCGGCTGGCGTACGGACGGGGGGACATCAGCCGTGTGCTGAAACAGTAGCGGGAGCCGACGGCGAAACCGCGCCCAACCCGCACGGCGCGGCAGCTGCTAAATGCAGGAGTGGTCGTAGTCGAACCCGCCTGAGACGTACTGGGTGAGGGTGACGTGGCCGCCGGCGGTGAGCGGGGCGTCATCACATTTGCGCTTGGCCGTGGCCAGAGACCGGGACCCGGCCAGCCAGCTCGGCAGCCGGTAGAGGTTGCTGGTTGAGGGGACTGTTCCGACGATCTGGTCCCACTGGCTTCGGGCGGAGTAGAGGCCGGTCCGCGCACCGATGCTGGCGAAGTAGGCTGCCATGCCCTCCAGATCCGCGCGGTTCGCCAGCGTATCCGCAGACCAGCTGTTGCCGGTCTCGACGTCCAGCCACCAGAGGTAGGACGCCGGGTTGCTGATTCCCCGGATGGTGGCGTCGTCGTAGGCCTTCGCGTAGCCGTACATGTAGGAGCAGGCGGCCCCGTAGGATCCCGCCGTGCAGTCCCCGTACGGGTTGGCGACGGCGGTTCCGCGGTAGGTGTTGCTGCTGGGCCACCATGACCCTGCAGCGCCGGGGTTTCCGGTGTTGACGTAGAGGGCGACGAGCGGCTGGCCCGTCCCGCCCGTCGACGTGCCGGCCCAGGTCAGCTGGGTGCCAAGGCATGGGTTCGTGTTGCTGGCCAGCCCATCATTCACGCCGACAATGCCGAAGGACTGCCCTTTCGGCAGCGCCTTGCCACACTGCGGCCACGACACGTCGTTGCCGGGACCCGGCCCCGTGGCTGCTTCGGCCGGCGCGGCTGCAAACGTCAGAAGCGCTGCGGCGGCAGCGGCCAAAACCGACCGGACGCGCTTTCGGCAGGCGGCTGGAATATGAACGGACATCGTCGGCCTTCCGGTTGCGCCTATGCAGGTCAGACCAGCATGGTCAGAGCATAGGCCCGGGTCAAGGGCAGGCCAGAAGCGCCCGCATCGCCCCGCGGCCGGATGTCGTAGCTCCCGGTTAGGGTTGAGCAATGGCAACAAAGACTTCCCGAGCCGCCAAGGCGCCGGGCTATAAGTGCGCGGAATGCGGCTGGACCACGGCGAAATGGGTAGGCCGGTGCGGCGAGTGCCAGGCGTGGGGCACCGTCGAGGAAACCGGCGCTGCTGTGGCCCGCACGACGGCGGCGTCCACCGTGCTGGAGCCCGCCCGCCGGATTGCCGACGTCGATGCCACCACGGCAGCATTCCTGCCGACCGGCGTGGACGAGCTGGACCGGGTGCTGGGC